>NZ_CP059450.1:1180000-1467500 GCF_022023855.1 Azospirillum brasilense | reverse complement strand
GTCGGGCAGGGCGGCGCAGAGGTCGTCCACCTCCGGATCGAGGAAGGGATAGCGGACCTCGATGCTGTTGGCCATCGCCACCCGGTCGCCCTGGCTGGTCAGCAGGTAGGGTGACATGAAGGCGGCGATCTCCGTCCACTGGGTGCGGGCGAGCGGACTCCAGCGCGACCAGCCGGCGGGCAGATGGGCGGCGACGGCCTCGTCGAAGGCCTGCGCGTTGGCGGCGGAGCGCACGTCCGGGGCCAGCAGGCGCTGGGTCCAGGCGGTGTTCTGCCAGCGGATACGATGGGCGTAGAAGGGATCGTCCGTCTCCGTCATGCCGCGCTTCCAGAAGGCCTGCCAGAGCGGGCTGTCCTTCTGGCCGCTGGTGGCGGCGTAGGGATGGATGCGGCTGAGCAGCTTCGGGCGCGCGGTGGAGTGCGGTTGCCGCGCCCAGAAGCGGCGGACCTTGTCCTCCTTGAAGATGTCGTAGCCCGCCAGCCACTCGTCGGCGCCCTCGCCGGACAGCACGACGCGGATGCCGCTGTCGCGGACGAGGCGGGAAAGCAGGAAGAGCGGCGCCGGGGCGGTGCGGACCAGCGGCGATTCGCCGTGCCAGATCACGTCGGGCAGAGCCGCCTGGATGTCCTCCGCCGTGCAGAGGATGTCGTGATGCTCCGTCCCGACATGGCCGGCGACCAGCCGCTGCTGCGGCGTCTCGTCGAAGGCGTTGTCGGCGAAGCGCACGCCGAAGCTGTGCATCTGCGTGGTGTCGAGCTTGCGGGCCAGCGCCGCGATCACCGAACTGTCCAACCCGCCGCTGATGTAGACGCCCACCGGCACGTCGGCGCGCAGCCGCAGGCGGATGGCGTCGAGCAGCTTCTCCTCCAGCCGGTCCGCCGCCTCGTCCAGCGTGATGCGGGACAGGGCGGGATCGCCGGCCATGTCCGGCTCCCAATAGCGGGCCTCGTGCAGGCGCAGGTCGGCGTCGATGCGGATGGCGGTGGCCGGCGGCACGCTCTGCACCCCGGCGAAGACGCTGCCCTGGGGGGCGACGCTCCAGTGGGTGAAGACCTGGGCGAGGCGGGCGGCGTCGAAGCGCGGCTCGATCCGCCCGCCGCCGAACAGGGCCTTGGCCTCCGACGCGAAGGCGAGGTGGTCGCCGCTGCGGGCGTAGAACAGCGGCAGGATGCCCAGCCGGTCGCGGACCAGCCACAGCTCGCGCTTCACCGCGTCCCACAGGCCGATGGCGAACTGGCCGTTCAGCTTGGCCCAGGCGGCGGGGCCGTATTCCTCGAAGGCGTGGACGATCACCTCGGTGTCGGTGCGGGTGTAGAAGCGGTGCCCGCGCGCCTCGAGGTCACGCCGCAGCTCGACGTGGTTGAAGATCTCGCCGTTGAAGGTGATCCAGAGTGTCCGTTCCTCGTTGTGGATCGGCTGGAAGCCGCCGGCCAAGCCGACGATGCTGAGGCGCGCATGGGCGAGCCCGATCCGCCCGTCGCGGTAGAAGCCGTAGCCGTCCGGGCCGCGGTGCCCGATCATGGCGATCATGCGCTTCAGTTCGTCGAGTCCGGCGGGCTCGGCACGCGGCCCGGCGAGAACTCCGGCGACACCACACATCGCACGCTCTCCTGTGTGTCTTGATCCGGCGGGAAAGGGATCGGCGGTAAAAAAGTCAGGCGGTTTCGGCGAGCATCGCGCGCTTGATCTTGCCGGACTCGGTCTTCGGCAACTCGTCGCGGATCTCGATGAATTTGGGCACCAGATGGCTTTCCAGACGGCCCCGGCAGTGCTGGCGGATCGCCATCTCGGTCAGGGTGGCGCCGGGACGGACGACCAGATAGGCCTTCACCGCCATGCCGTCGGCGGGGTCGGGCACGCCGAGCACGGCGGCTTCGACCACGGCTTCCAGCTCGTAGAGGGCGTTCTCGACCTCCTTGGGGCTGACTTTCTCGCCGCGGCACTTGAACACGTCGTCCTTGCGGCTGACGAAGTAGAGGCAACCGTCGGCGTCCATGGTGAAGAGGTCGCCGGTGAAGAGCAGGGTCTCGCCCTGCGGCCCGCTGCGCAGGCGCTTGGCGGTTTCCTCCGGGCGGTTCCAGTAGCCGCGCATCAGGTTGGCGCCGCGGACCACCAGCTCGCCGACCTCGCCGGGGGCGGCGCGGTTGCCAAGCTCGTCCACCACATAGGCTTCGCAATTGGGAATGGCCCGGCCCACTGAGGCGGTCTTGGTGCCGAGGTCCCGCGGGTCGAGGTAGCAGATGCGGGTGCAGCATTCCGTCATGCCGTACATCGAGTAGAAGGCGGCATCCGGGAAGCGCTCGCGCAGGCGGTCGATGTGGGCGGTTGGCAGGGGGGCCGCCGCGTTGGTCAGGTAGCGCAGCGAGGAGAGGTCGGCGGTCTTCAGCGCCTCCATCCCGAGAAGGGTGGAGAAGAAGGTCGGCACGCCGGGCAGGCCGGTGATGCGGTGCTTCATCATGCGGGCCAGCGTTTCCGCGGGGAAGGCGAAGGAGCGTTCCAGAACCACCGTGAAGCCGACCCGCGCCCCGGTCAGGATCTGCGACAAGCCGTACCCAAAGGTCAGCGGCAGGACGCACATCACGACGTCGTCGGGCGTGTTCTCCAGATAGGTGGAGATCGACCAGGTGGTGTTCACCAGCGCGGCGTGGCTGAGCATCACGCCCTTGGGCCGCCCGGTGGTTCCCGAGGTGTAGAGGATGGCGGCCAGATCCTGGTCGATCAGGCCGCGGTTCTGCGGCTTGGTGCTTCCGGACTGGGTGTCCGGGTGGGCTGCCACGATATCCGTGAAGGAGAGCCCGCCGGCCCCGGCCGGCACGGCGGGCCCGACCCACAGCGTGGTGGCGAGGTGGGATGCCTCACCAGCCGCCGGCACAACCTGACGGGCGAGCGCGGCGGGAGCGATCAGCGCCCGCACGCCGGCGTCGGTCAGGATGTAGGCCAGCTTGTCCGCCTTGGTGGACGGGTTGACGGGGACATAGACGGCCCCGGCCTTCAGCGCGCCGAACAGCCCGGCGACATACTCGATCGAGTTCTCCAGCATGACCGCCACGCGGTCGCCGCGCACCACCCCGGCGGACTGGAGCGCGCAGGCGACGGCGTCGCTCTGGCGGTCCAGCTCGGCGAAGGTGACGGCGTTCTCACCCGCGATCAAAGCGGTGTGGTTGGGCCGCCTTGCGGCGGTTTCGCTGAGGAGCTGATGAAGCAGGTGCGCCATGACGCTGTTCCCTTGCCTGGCTTCGGTGACTGTCCCGATGGCCCGTTCCGTCCTGGCGGAAGGATCAGGCCGCGTCCTTCAGGGCCCGCTTGCGCTCGACGTAGGCGGCGATGCGGCTGACCGATTCGAGGTTGTCGGCCACCATGTCCTCGTCCTCGACGATGATGCCGAAGTGCTCTTCCAGGAAGGCCACGACGTGCATGATGCCGGTGGAGTCGATGATGCCGGTCTCCAGCAGGGATTCGGCGTTGTCGAAGCCGGAGTCGCTGCCGAGCAGGAAGTTCTCCACGATGAAGGCGCGGATTTCCTGGGTGGCGGGTGCGCTCAGGGTCGTCGTCTCGGTGGTGATGGCGGTCCGCATGTCGCTGGCAACTCCTGTGGGTTTGATCGTCGATCCTTGGCCGGCAGTTCGGGACGGTGGTCGACCTCGTTGGGGGTTACTCCAAAGGGGCCGTTCCGTTCCTTTCGGTGTTACCGCCTCGTTGCGTGGGATTGGGAAAGGCATTTCCCGTTCTTTGCAGAGAGGCTTCGGCAACGCCGCCGAGTACGTCATTCTTTATTGCATTCGAATGCGGTGTTTTCGAGAGTGCAAAGGACGATCGGACGGTGAAGACAGTGGCTAACCACTCAGGGTCATTGCAATTGAGCAGGGAATACCTTCTCGTACTCTTGGAGAGCCCTCTCTGACTTGCGGCGTAGGCAGGCCTATCGCTCTCGTCATGGTTGCTGAGGGGGCGGGCGTGCTTTCCCTCGCCCCTCTGGGGAGAGGGTGGCCCGAAGGGCCGGGTGAGGGGGTTGCGCGTGGCGGCGCGTCCGGCAAAAGCGCAACCCCCTCACTCTAACCCTCTCCCCAGAGGGGCGAGGGGACATCGGAAGCGCTTGCCATAAGGCCAGGATCACGCCGCCGGCAGCGGATCGCCGTGCGTCGGGGCGGGGTTCGACGCGACGCCGCCATTCTTGCGCTTGCGCAGCCAAGCCGGGATGCCGGTCACCTGCACCGACAGCCAGTCCACCGCGGCGTCATCGGAAATGGGCACGGCGTGCAGCCGCAGCGGATCGGCCTTCGGGCCATTCCAGCCCGGATCGATGGTGCGCGCGGTGCGGTAGCCGGCCTGTCGGATGATCGCCACCTCGCGGTCGCTGAAATCGCCGTTGGGGAAGGCGAAATGGCGGCAGGGCAGGCCGGTGGCCTCCTCCAGCTCGGTCTTGCACAGCGCGATCTCCTCGGCGCAGCGCTGGTCGTCGCATTGCAGGAGGATCGGGTGGGTGCGGGTGTGGGCGCCGTAATCGGTGACGGCGGCCAGATGTCGCACCTCATCCCAGGTCAGCGACTGGCGGTCGGCGCCGTCCCGGTCGGGATCGTCGCCGGCTTCGGCGAGCCGGCGGCGGCGTTCCGGATCGGGAAGGCGTTTCAGAGTCTCGGCGCCGATTCGCCCGGCCGCGGCGGTCTTCCACCAATAGGGGCGGGCGGTGCCGACCACCCGGCTGCACAGGTAAATGGTCGGGCGAACCCCGAACTCCTTGAACAGAGGTTCCAGGCGGGCGTTGTTGCGGTGGCCGTCGTCAAAGGTGACGACAAGCGGATAGGGCGGCAGGTCACCCCACCGCCCGCTCTCCAGCGCGTCGGCCACCGCGTCCAGCGTGGTGAAGCTGTAGCGCTCGGCGTACCAGGCGAGGTGCGCGCGCATCACCTCCGGGTCCGGGTCGTGATACACGACGATGGTCACGTTCCGGCGCGCGAACAGATTTCGGAACAGGGCACCGACTCCCGTCCAGCGCACGATTCCGGCCGCGATGGCTTGCTTCATGGGGATTGGACCTCTGCTGTGTGTCCGGTCCTTTGTTCACGGCTGGCAAGGCGGTTGCGGACCGGTTGAAAGGCAGGACGGGCCCGGTTCGGACCGGGCCCGGGATCGGCGGGGTCGTCAGCCGGAGCGAGCCCGGCGCGGCCCGATGGATGCCGTGGGCGCCGGCTCGGACATCCAACCGCGGGCGTTGCGGCGGTAGATCTCCACGATGCGTTCCCGGTAGACGGCGATGTCGAACTGGCGTTCGAAGCGGCGGCGGGCGCCCTCGCCCAGCCGGCGGCGCAACTCCGCGTCGTCGATCACGCGGGCCAGCGCCTCGGCCAGGGCCGTCCGGTCGCCCGGCGGCACCAGCAGGCCGGTCTCCTCGTCGGCGATGGCGTCGCCCACGCTGCCGACCGGAGTGGCGACGATGGTCAGACCATTGGCCATGGCCTCAAGCACCGACATCGGCAGCCCCTCGAACATGGAGGGCTGGACCAGCACATGGGCCTGCACCAGTTCCTTGCGGCAGCCGGTCTGGTCGAGCCAGCCGGTGAAGCGCACGCGCTCCCCCAACCCCAGCGCCTTGGCCTGCGCGCGGTAGGTTTCCAGATCGCCGTCGCCGGCGATGGTCAGTTGCCAGGAGCGGCTGCGGCAGGTCTCCGACGCCAGGGCGTCCAGCAGGACGTCGATGCCCTTCAGCTTGATCAGGCGGCCGAGGAACAGCAGGCGCACCGGCCCGTCCTCCGCGCGCTCCGGGATCGTCTCCGGTCCCGGCACGGCGTTGTGCAGCAGGGTCGCACGGCGCACGGCCGGGAAGGTGGTGACCACCCAGTTGCGCCAGTATTCGCCCAGCACCACCACCTCGCTGGTCATCTCCATCATGTGGCGGATGGCCCACCGGGACAGCGGCTTGGCGTCCTCGTAATGTTTCGGAAAGCGCCCGCCGTGCAGATGCAGGACGACCGGCACCCGGAACAGCGAGGCCATGGCGACGATCAGTCCCTTGCGCAGCACGCTGCCGTACTCGGCCATGTGGATGTGCACGAGCTGGGCCTTGCCGGTCGCGAAGCAGCCGAACAGGCGCAGCAGCGCGGCGGCGAAGTAGAAGGGCATCAGATGGAATTTTGCGTTCGGCCCGTAGCTGTCGATCACCTCGAACTTCACGTCGGGGCGGTTCTCCCGTAAGTCCGTCGTGAAGTTGTCGACGATTCGCCCCATGCCGCCCTTTTCGAGCGTGCCGCCGGGTGAAACGATGTAGATCATATCCGCTCCTGACTGTCGCGCTCCCCTCGCGAAGCTTCAGGGAGGAAGGAATTAAAGGACCCCGCGGGAAAAATGGGTTCTTACTGTCGGCCCGCGCGGGTCAGCGATGGCTTGGCCGCTGCAGCGTCGGGCAGTGCCCCCAGCGAGGGGCGCCGAACGGCGTCGGGGCGGTTCAGCTCCGCATAGATGTCCTGAAGGCTGCGGCCATAGGACTCGATGACGAATTTCTCCAGGAACAGCCGACGCCCCTCCGCCGACAGGCGCGCGTAGAGCGCCGGCCGGGTGGCGAGGTCGCGGACCGCGTGGGCCAGCGCCTCCGGGTCGTTGACCGGGACGATGCGCGCCGTCTCCCCGTCGGTCAGCACCTCCGGGATCGAGCCGACCGGGGTGGTGACGACGGGCATGCCGGTGGACAGCGCCTCCAGGATCACCATGGGCAGCCCCTCGTGGGTCGAGGGCAGAAGCAGCATGTCGTGGTCGCGCAGATGGGCGTGCGCCTGCTCGCGGGAGATCCAGCCCTCGAACCGGCAGTCGCCGTCCACGCCCAGCTCCGCCGCCATGCGGCGGTAGCCCTCGACGTCGCCGCCGCCGCCGATGGTCACGCGGAAGCGGAAGCCCTGGTCCTTCATCAGCCGGCAGGAGCGCAGCAGCGTGCCGATGCCCTTGCGCTCCGACAGGTTGGCGAGCACCAGCAGCGACACGATCGCCCCCTCCGGCGGGGCGGCGCGAACCGGCAGGTCGGCGCCGATGTCCGGCACGGCGTTGTAGAGCACGCGGACCTTGTGCGGGTCCGTCCCGACCGACTGCACCAGGAAGTTCCGCCAGCTCTCGCCCAGCACCAGAGCGATGCCGCAGCGGTCGAACAGCCAGCGGCTGATCGCGCGGGACACCGGCCCCTTGTCGAAATACTCCATGAAGGACGCGCCGTGCAGGTGCACGACCGTGGGGCAGGAGAACAGCCCGGCGAAGAGCTGGACCACCGCCTTGCGCCAGACGCTGGCGTTCTCCGACACGTTGATGTGCACGACCGACGGGCGGCGGCGCAGCATCAGGGCGCTCAGCCGCGCCAGCGTGCCGGCTAGATAGACCGGCGACAGCAGGGCGCTGCCGGTGCCGCGGGTGTCGAGCACCACGGTTTCCGGGGCGGCGGGGCTGTTCTGGAAGGCGTCGACGATGTAGCCCGTCATCCGCCCGATCCCCCCGCCGCCGTCGAGCGCGCCGGGGGTGGCGAAGACAATGCAGGCGCGGGACGCCTTTTTGCGCCGGAAACCCCTGTCGATCAAACCCATTCTGCCCTCACGCCGCGCCGGGAGCCGAGAAGATGGCCTGACGCAGCCGGCGCCGCAGCCCGACCGGCATCAGCGAATGCATCAGGAAGGTGGTCAGCGCCATCGGGGTCGGCGCGCCGTCGCGCAGCGCCGATTTCAGGATGCGCTTGCGCACCGCCGGGGTGCGTGCCGCCTGCTCCCCGCCGGTGGCCTGGAGCAGCAGGCTGGCGTAGGCGCGGGGCGACAGCCGGGGCCGCACCGACTCCGCCCAGTTCAGGGCCATGTCGATGTTGTGGCAGGTCGACAGGGTGATGCGGTCCGATTCCGTGTAGTGGATCGCCAGCACCTCCGGCACGGTCACCAGGGCGCAGCCTTCGATCTGCCCGCAGGAGATCAGCCACTCCCAGTCGTCGAAGGCCGATTTCGGAATCGGTTGGCGCTGGAGCAGCGCCTTCGGAGCCAGCAGGGTGGTGGTGGGGGCGAAGGTCTCGCCCTTGAACAGCCCGTGGCGGACGAACAGGTAGTCGCCAATCCGGTCCCGCGGGGTGCACAGGCGCCGCGGCCATTCGAAGTCGCCGCGGGCCGTCACCACCTTGCAGCGGCAGCTCATGATCGGGTAGCGCACGCCGGGCGGGCGGGCGGCCATCTGCAGGGCGATCTTGCCCGGCATCCATTCGTCGTCGTCGTCGAGGAAGGCGATCCAGGCGCCCTCCGCGCGGTCCACGCCCAGATTGCGGGCGCCGGCGGCGCCGCGGTTCTGTTCCAGCGCGATCACGGTCAGCCGCGGGTCGCCGAACGCCCTCAGGCGCTCCTCGGTGGCGGGGTCGGGCCCGTCGATCACGACGACGACCTCGAGCGGGGCGTAGGTCTGGGCCAGGGCGCTCTCCACGGCCCGCGCGACCATGTCCGGCCGGTTGCGGGTGGGGATTACGACGGTGACCATCTCTTGGGGGGACGTCATGACATTACCTTCTGTCGCGACGGAGATTTCGGGGGGCGGAACATGAGGGGGCCTCCTTACGTCAGCCGGGGCGGGCCGGACCGCTCCAGCCGGCGGCCGGAGGCCCGCCGTAGGAGGTTCCGTAGGGGGAGGAACTGGCGAAGCCGGCGTTGTACGCCTGCTGCTGGTCTTGCATGCGGGCCTGCATCTTCGCCCAGCGGCGGCGCTGCACGAGGCGGGTCACCGCGATCACCAGCACGATCCAGTTCAGGGAATGGCGCTCCAGGAACACGCTCTCCGACACCGAGATCAGCAGCAGGGCGCAGCCGACGGTGAAGATCCAGGCGGGCTCGGCGCGGTTCCCGCTGTAGCGGATGGCGCCGAAGCCTTGGATCAGCAGGCGTCCCATCAGCATCGCCGTCAGGATCACGCCGGGCAGGCCGAGGTCGAGCCACGCCTCCATCCATCCGTTGTGGGCGGAGTTGATACCCCAGCCCTGGGTGAAGGTGCTGCCCGGACCGTAGGCTCCGTACCAGTAGGCGCCGTAGCCCCAGCCGAGCAGGAAGCGGTCCTGGATGGACATCAGCGTGTGTTCCCACAGCACCGTGCGCCCGGTCAGCGTCGGGTCGCGGCCCAGCATGTAGAGGATGTCGTGCCAGAAGGTCGTGCCGCTGGTGATACCGACCACCGCGACCAGCAGGACGAAGGCCATGGCCGGCGCGAAGCTGCGGATGCCGCCGCGCACGAAGCCGCTGACCAGCAGCAGGCCGGCGACCAGGATCGAGGTCACCAGACCGGTGCCCGACCGGCTCATCACGATCAGCAGCAGGGCCATCAGCAGCAGCGGGCGGACCACCCAGCGCTTGCCCTCGCGCGTCCAGTCGAGCCAGAGCAGGCAGAGCACCAGCCAGACCATCATGCGGCCCGTGACGTTCTTCTGCCAGAAGATGCCCTTCCAGGCGCCGACATGCTGCTCGTGGTCGAGCCCGACCGCCGGCATGGCGAAGACCGAGGCGTAGGACAGCACCATCAGGATCGACAGGCCCGTCGCCAGCATCCGGACGATCTCCGGGAAGGTGTAGCGCAGGGCGAGATAGACGGCGAAGGCGGTGGTGAACAGGAAGGCCACCGCGCGGCGCAGCGTCACGTCCGGGTAGATCGACCACAGGGCAGACAGGAAGGCCAGCGCCACGATCAGCGACACCGCCGGGCTTCCCGTCGGGATGCGGAAGGCCAGGCTGGGCCGCAGCGCGATCAAGCCCAGGATCATGACGTAGACGGCCATGAAGTAGATCACCGCGCCCGGTGCGTCCGGATCGGTCGTGCCGCCGCCGGTCAGCAGCGCCGGAAGCACCGACCCGCCGAACGAGACGATGCAGAAGACGGTGATGCTCTTTTCCAGAACTTCGAGGACTTTCATGGGGCCGCTGTTCCGGTGAAAAGGGCTGCTATGGCAGTGAACGCCCATGACGGGCGCACCGCATCGTTCTCTGAAGATGCCAACCCGATGCCCGGACCTGTAGCCGGGCGGAGGCATTAGGCCTAAGGAGGCCGTCCCCGTCGGGGCTACCTCCGGTTGGGCCACCCACCCCGATCTTGCGGGTCCCGCAGGGCATATGCAGCCCAGGTCCGGAATGGACCCCAGAAAAGGGAAAGCCCCTCTCCCAGGTGGGAAGAGGGGCCTGGATGGGGCGCCGCAGGGTCATGACCCGTCGCCCTTGAGGACGATCACCGCGGTCTTGCACAGGATGTAGAAGTCGAACAGCAGGCCGCAGTTGCGGACGTAGAAGACGTCCATGGCGACGCGTTCCTGGAAGGTGGTGCGGTGGCGTCCCGACACCTGCCAGTAGCCGGTCAGGCCCGGACGGACGGAGCCGATGACGTCCGCGGAGGCGCCGACCTCCGGCAGTTCCTTCGGCATGTAGGCGCGCGGGCCGATCAGGCTCATGTCGCCCATCAGGATGTTCACCAGCTGCGGCAGCTCGTCGAGCGAGGTCTTGCGCAGGAAGCGGCCGACCGGGGTGATGCGCGGGTCGTAGGTCAGCTTGTGGTAGGTCATATACTCTTCGCGCATCTTCGGATCGTTCTCCAGCAGGCGCTGGAGGTGCTCCTCCGCGTTGATGTGCATCGAGCGGAACTTCAGCACGTCGAAGGTCTTGTCGCCGCCGGCCCAGCGCTTCTGGCGGAACATGACCGGGCCGGGGCTGTCCAGACGGATCGCCGCGGCGATGCCTAGCATCAGCGGCGCCACCGCCACCAGCAGGATGCCCGAGAGCAGGATGTCCAGCGCGCGGCGGATGCGCAGGTAGCTGGTCGGCGGACGGACCGAGACACGCAGGGCCAGCGAACCGTGCAGGTTGTGGTAGGTGGCGTCCACCGCGCTGACGTTGCCCTCGCCCAGCAGGCAATAGACCTGCTTGAAGGGCAGCCGCTCGACCAGGGTCGTCAGCTCGTTCTTGTGGCGCCCGATGTCGGCGACGATGGCGGCCTGGGCCTGCTGGGCGTAGGCCGGGGACTTGGCGAGCAGGTCGGTCGAGCCGACCACCGGCAGGTTGGCGACGCGGGTCTGCCACAGCGTGTCGTCGTCGTCGAAGAAGCAGACCGGGCGCATCCCAAGCCAGGGCAGGCGCTGCAGCTTCTCCGCGATGGCCGCCCCCTGCGGGCCGGCGCCGACGATGACCACGGGGGTGCGCCAGTTCAGCGCGCTGGCCATCAGGCCGTGCACCAGCAGCAGGTCGGCGGCGTAGGTGATCGCGAAGCCGATCAGAGCGACCGACAGCGCCTCGACGAAGAAGGAGCGGAAGCCGTCCATCACGATGAAGGGAACGGCCAGAACGGCGACCGACAGCAGGGCCGCCTGGAAGGTGCGGCGGGTGCGCTCCAGATAGTCGAAGCGGCCCAGCGAATAAATTCCGAAAACCGATTTCACCAGCGGCACCAGCATCAGGCCGGTGACCAGGGCGCGCTGCGACAGGTCCGCTTCCGGGGTCAGGGTGTCGCTTCCGAACAGCTGGATGAGCGTCCAGCCGAGCAGGGCGAGCATGAAGCCGTCGGACAGCGCCAACAGCAGCCCGGGTCCCACCGTCGGCATGGCCGTCTTCTTCACCGGGGCCAGATTGATGACCGCTTCTGGGTCGAGTTTGCTCATCGCAGGTCCCATTTATGTGTGAAACGGAATGTCATCCGTCTCGCGCCTGACCTAACGCGCCGCAGCGAAAGACGGTTTCTCATCAGCTTTTTCTTTGAGTCTTTCTGTGTTCAGAAAGACACACAAATATCAGCGCTTTCTCCGCCTCTGTGCAGACAGATCAGAAGGTTGCGCTGTTCTCCACGAATTAGGATAAAGGCTGCCGTCAATCAACAAATCACAAGAGGCCTCCTCGGCCAGCGGCGATACCCCTTACATCCAGAGTGGATTCCCCTGGGTGAGTTTGAAGAGATTAAGGAAAGTGGGTGACTTCGTCCGGATCATCCGGATCGGTGGCGGCGCTGCCACCGCCGCTCCCCAGCTACCCCTTTCCTTCCCGCAAATTGGAGGTATTCGGGGGATGTTCCGCGTCCCCTATGGTGGGGTGCGGCGCCGGGCGGCGGCGGCATGCCCCGAGTTGGTCTGCCTGTCCCGCCAAGACGGTGGCGCGGACGTATCCCATAAGAAGCCGACCGGCGATTTCGGATGAGATGGTGTCTCCAACGCCCCGTTGATCGCGGTGAAGTGCCCTCGCAGGGTGGGTGGATTGCCCGCTGGGTCTTGCCCCCACCCTTACCCTTCCCCGCTATCGCAGGGGAGGGGACTGCCGTTGCTTGGCAGTAATCTCCCTCCCCTGCGTAGCGGGGGGAGGGTCGGGGTGGGGGCACAGGTTGCCATCGGGATAAGTCCGAAGAGGACGACGACGGCACCAACGCGAAATTGAAACGTCCCGGTCCGGTTCCAATCATCGGAATTGCGTTCGCGGGTGCGGCAGTGCCGCCCCACCGGAGTTCTAGGCGGAGTTCCTGATGGCGTCCGAAGCAGCGACGATCTTGAAACACGGTTGGCTGTTCATGCTGGCCAACGTGGTGAACCGGGCTGCCGGGCTTCTGCTCCTGCCGCTCTACACCCGGCTTCTCAGCCCTTCCGAATTCGGCGTCTACGCGCTGGTGGTGGTGGTCGCGGACCTGCTGGCGGTCATGCTGATGATCGGCATGAACAACGCCTTCACCGCCGTCTATTTCGAACATGTCGAGGAGGGCGACCGACGGCGCGTCGCCAGCACCTGCCTGCTGGCGGTGGTCGGCACCTCGGTGGCGATGGTCGGGCTGGCCTGGCCGCTGGGCCTGGCGGGAAGCTGGGCGATGTTCGGCGACACCGGCCACGCGGCGGTGATGGCGATCGCGCTGGCCGGCGTCGCCCTGACCACCCTGTTCGAGCTGGCGCTGGCCTACTACCGGGCGCGCAAGCGGTCGGGCCTGTGCCTGCTGGTGTCGTTGGCCAAGGTGGTGGCCCTGCTGGCCTTCAACCTGCTGTTCCTGTGGGCGCTCGGCCTCGGGGTGGAGGGCATCTTCCTGGCGAACGGCGCGTCCTTCCTGGCGCTCGGCCTCCTGCTGGTGGTGGCGATCCTGAAGGACACGGGCTTCTCCTTCTCCTTCCCGATCCTGAAGCGCGTGGCGGCGCTGGGGTTGCCCTACGCGCCGCAGTCGCTGCTGGACATCGCCAACAACTTCGTCTCGCGCTGGCTGCTGAACATCCTGCTGTCCACGGCGGCGGTGGGCCTGTTCGCCTTCGGGATGCGGCTGTCGCAGATCCTCTTCATGTTCCTCACCGCCTCCTTCCTGCAGATCTGGTCGGTCAGCCGGCTGGAGTCCCAGCATGGCGCGGCGGACCACGGCCAGGCGGATTTCGTCTTCCACCTGTTCGTCGTCCTGCTGACCGGGGCCGGGCTGGGGCTGGCGCTGACCGCGCCGGAGATCCTCTGGCTGATCGCGTCGGCCGACTACACGCCGGTGCTGACCAGCATGCCCTTCCTGGTGCTGGCCTATGTGCTGCACGGGGTGCGCATGAATCCGGAGGTGGCGATCCTGAAGGCCAAGCGCGTCGGCGTGCTGCCCTGGATCTCCGCGGCCAGCCTCGCCGTGGGCTCGGCCCTGGCGCTGGCGCTGGTCTGGCAGTGGGGTCTGCTCGGCGCCGCGCTGGCCAACCTCGGGCGCGAGATCTTCCAGATCGCCCTGACCGAGACGGTGCGCCGCCGCATCTGCCGCGACGAAGTGCCGCTGAACGCGGTGCGGATCGGCTGGATCCTGGTGCCGGCGGCTTTCGCCTATGCGGCAGGCTGGTACCTGTTCGGCACCGAGGTCGACCCGGCCTTCACAGCGGAGAAGGTGGTGCTGGTGCTGGTGTTCCTGGCAGCGGCGGTGTTCGGCCCGGGCATGGGTTCGGCGGGCCGGGCGATGCTGGGCAAGCTGCTGCTGGGCCGCGTCCGCCGCCTGCAATCGGCGTCCTGAAGGCGCATGCCCTGAAAACGGAAAGGGCCGGCGGATCGCTCCGCCAGCCCTTCCTCATGGTCCGCCTCGACGGTCGTTACGCGGCCTGATGTTCGAGCATCAGGTTCGCGGCGTCCACCGTCATCATATGCGAGAAGTCGACCGACGACAGGTCGAGCGCGGACTGCACGCCCACCGACTGCACCGTCGCCGTGTCCTGGGCCAGGCTGTGGGCCAGCAGGTCCGCCGACAGGGCCTGGGCGCTGCCCGGCGCGTTGATGGTGCCGATGCCGGTCCCGTCGGCGATGGTCGCCTGCGTCGGGTTGGAGAGCTTCAGGTTGAAGGTCTCGACGCCCTCGACGACATCGTCGCTCAGCACCTTGACGGCGACCGTCTTGGTGGTCTCGCCGGCGGCGAAGGTCAGCTTGCCGTTGGTCGCCAGATAGTCCGAACCGGCCTTGGCGGTGCCGTCCGCCGTGGCGTAGTCCACCGTCACCGTCTGGCTGTAGGCCTGGGACAGCTTCACCGTGAACACCGCGTCGGTGGTGACCGGGCTGGCGGCGGTGCTGCTGTACAGGCCGGACTTGATGGCGTTGTACTTGTTGTAGTCCACCTTCCAGCTGTCGTTCATGATGCCGCCGGTGTCGCCCGAACCGGGGCTCCAGGCCCAGTAGGTCCAGCTCGCCCCCTGGTCGCCCGCGGCGAGGTCGATCTTGCCGTCGCCGTTCCAGTCGCCGTTCATGTACTGGATCAGCTTGGGCATCCAGGCCTTGTCGATGGCGGTTTCCATGCGGCTGCCGAACTCGCCGACCAGGATCGGGGTCTCGTCGTTCTGGATGAAGTGGCCCCACATCTGGTCCCACTTCGCCGGCATGTTGTTCGGGAAGTTGGCGTCCTTGAACCAGTCCATCATGTAGAGCGACGGGCCGTAATCGTGGACCGAATAGACCAGCTTGCCCGGCTCGTTGAACTTGACCTCGTAGTTCTTCTCGCCCAGCAGGTTGCCGCCCCACCAGTACCACTGGTTCTGATAGGTCTCGATGCCCTCGACGATCAGCAGCCAGTCCTTGTTGACCGACTGGATGGCGTTGCCGATGCGCTCCGCGGCGCGGGCCCAGTCGTTCGGACCGCCGTCGCCCCAGGTGGCCGGGTTGTGCGGCTCGTTGTGCAGATCGGCGCCGATGACGGCGTCGTTGCCCTTGTAACGGGTCGCCAGCATCTTCCAGTTTTCGATCATCTTCGATTCCGGATACTGGCTGGTGTACCAGAGCCCGTTCTCGTTGGCCGACGCGCCGTCGCCGGAGCGATGGTGGTCGAGGATGATCTTCATTCCGATCTTGTCGGCGTGCTCGATGATCTTGTCGAAGACCTCCAGCGAGGTCTTGCCGCGCAGGTCGGGGTTCTTCGAATAGTCGATGCCGGTCGGCATGCGGCCGTTGTCGAGCATCGCGTCGGAGTAGGGCAGGCGGATGGTGTTGAAGCCCAGATCCTTCATCTGCTTCATGTGGTTCTGGTAGCTGTCCATCCACAGCCCCTGCGGCGCGAAGGCGTAGCCTTCGGACCCGAACCAGTTCACGCCGGTCAGCTTCACGGCCTTGCCGCTGCTGTCCATGATTTGGCCGCCCTCGGTGTGCAGGAAGCCCGGCGCGATGCCGGCGGTCTTGCCGGTCGGCTCGGTCACCGAGACGTCGCTGACCGACAGGGTCGGCTTCGTCGGGGTGGGGGCCGGCGGCGTGGTCGGCGTGGTGGGGTTGGTCGGGTTGGAGGAGCCGGGGAAGAAGCTCTTGTCGGCGTCCACCACCAGCGTGCCGTTCCACCACAGGCCGGACTGGCCCTTGACCACGTCCTTGCCGTCCAAGGCGCCCTTGTCATAGGTGACGTTGCTGTCGGTGGGCATGACCGACTTGCCGTTGATGGTGATCTTGTTGACCAGCAAGTTGCGGTCCTGGCCGTTCACCGTGGCGTCGTTGTCGTACTGGATCTGGACCTTGTGCGCCTGATCCGCCGTGGCGTTGATCGAGAAGGCGTAGTCCTTGGCCGACGCGCCGGCCACGCCCTCGCCGACCTTCTTGCCGTCGATCAGCAGGTTGAAATGCGCGTTGACGCCGCCCGCGGCGTTGCCCTGCAGGTTCAGGATGACCTGGGTGTTGCCGGCCGGGGCCGGCGGTGTCGGGACCGGGAAATAATCCTTGGTCAGCGCGAAATCGAGCGAACCGTCCCACCACATGCCTTCCTGGCCGGGAATCACGTCCTTGCCGTCGGAGGCGCCGCGATCGTAGCTGACCAGCGAGCTGGTGGAGGCGACGGGCTTGCCGTTCACTTCCAGCGACTTGACGAGCAGGTTGCGATCCTGTCCGTTCACATAGCCGTCGTTGAAGTAGACGATCTGAAGCTTGTGCGCCTGATCCGGTGCGACCTGGGCCTTGAAGGTGTACCGGCCGTCGCTGGTCGAGCTGACCGTCGCCTGGCCGAGGTTGACACCATCCAGGAGCAGCCGGAACTGCGGCCAGATCCCGCCGGCAGCCTGCCCCGAGGCGTTGACGACGAAGGTCGTGTCGACGAGACCCGTGGTGGTCGTTGCCATTGGAAGTAACCTCTCTCCATTTTCGGTGGAGCAAAGGTGAGGCCCAATTGGTTAACGAGGTATTTCGGATTTTAGGGAAATGCTGCTCAAAAGCCACGGCGAGCTGTGAAAAGAATGAGGCGCGAAAAACCGCCTTTGCTGCGGTTTCCGCGCCACAGTGGGGCCTTGCGGCCACGGGGAGGCGAAAGTGTAAAGTCTTGTTACAGAAAGGTTTCCGGAATCCGCCGCCTCAGCCCTCGTGACTTTTGTGAGCCACCATGAAGACCTCCGGGCGGAACAGGTAAAGCTGGCCGAGCTTGCCGAGCTTGCGCCGCAGGGTTAACGGCATCGCCCCCATGACGGATTCCACGGCCTTCACGTAGGCGAGGTATCCGCGCCCGGAACCATGGATGTGCATGCGCCGGCGGACCGCCATCGGGGCGATGTAGACGGCCTCCATCCGGGTGAAGCCGGCCTCGCGCAGCGCGCGCTCCGTCTCGCTCCAGGTGTATTCGCGCAGGTGCATGCAGATCGGCTCGTCCAGCCCGAAGACCTCCGACAGGTCCATGGGGCCGGCGTGCTTGTGCGGCATGCTGAGCACGTAGCGGCCGCCCGGCTTGAGGATGGTGTGCACGTTGGACAGGTGCACGGACACGTCCTCCGGGTGGAGATGCTCGATGACGTGGGTAGAGACGACGGCGTCGTAATGGCCGCGCGGCTCGAACTCGGCGAGGTTCACGCCGTCGCAGCAGCGCCACGTCACGTTGGAGCGCTCGTCGGTCCAGCGCTCGCCGCGCTCGCGGGTGATCTCGGTGGCGACGCAGCGGTGGCGGTGGCGGGCCAGATAGCTGAGCAGCCGGCCCTTGCCCGACCCGACCTCGTAGACATCCCGCGCGCCCTTGAGCAGCGTCAGGAAGTGGCGGAAGTCCAGCTCGTCGTTCTGCGCCGCCGTGTCCACCGCGTCGTTCAGCCAGGGGCATTCGCTGTAGAGGGTGGTGTAGTTCCGCTCGAACACCGTCCAGCGCTCTTCGCGGCGGGAATCCAGCAGCTCGCGGGCGAGCTGGCGTTCCAGGTCCCAATGCTGGCGGACCATGGTTTCGCTGAGGGGGTAGTTCGGGGCCAGACCGAACTTCCGCTTGTAGCGGGCGACCAGCTCATCCGACGTCAACGTGTCCACAGATCACCTCGTTGGGAGAAACGCCGCTGTTCCGCTAATCTAAGGTCGCTGTCGGAAATCCTTACAGGCGCGGACGGCGGAGCGGGCCGCGCGATCGGGCGGGGTAGCGGGGCCGGAAGGGGTACCGCGCCGCTTCCCGGCCGGTGTCACCCCGACCCGCCTCAACCAGATTGGGCTCACCCTGACCGGTTGCGCCCGCGCAGCGCCTGCACCGACGCCTCATACAGCGGCAGCGGGCGCGACGCCGCGTCGTAGGGGGAGGGGTGGGGCTTCAGCTCCGGCGTCTCCCGCGCGATGTAGTTCAGGTCGGAGCGCAGGTGCCACCAGCACAGCTCGGCCAGCCGCGCGTTCCCGGCGATGTCGCCCAGATACTGCCCGGCCAGGAAGGCCATGGCGCGGTCCTTCTCCGCCCGCGACCAGGAGCGCGGCAGGTGCTTCTCGTTCACGTCGAACTCGGTGACGTGGATGGGCAGCCCCAGCCGGTCCATGGCCCGCAGGAAGCCCTTCATGCCCTCGCGGTCGTAGGGCTTGCCGGCCATCAGGTGGCTCTGCAGACCCACCCCGTCGATCGGCACGCCGCGCTTGACCGCGTCGGTCAGCCAGGTCTGGAAATAGGCGCGCTTGCGCTGCTGCCAGCCCTCGTCGATCTCGATCCCGAACTCGTTGATGACCAACTTGGCGGAGGGGAATTCCTTGCGGATGTGGTGGAAGAAGGGGTCGAGCCATTCCGGCCCCTTGGCGCCGCCGGCCACCACCCACCACATGCCCTTGCGGAAGCCGTAGCGGTCCTGCTCCTGGGGGTGACTGCGCTCGGTTTCCCAGAAGAAGGCCTCGTTCATCACGTCGATGCGGTAGAAATTGTCGCCGTAGCGCTGCTTGACCGCCGCGACCATGGCGGTGAAGCGCGGCCAGTAATTGTCCTCGGACAGCGTGCCGTCGGCCGAGAAGTAGGCGCTCTCCGCGATGCCCAGCGCGCGCTGGCGGCTGGCCGGCAGCGTCATGTAGTCGGGCATGCCCATGTGCTGCCACAGGGCGCAGTGCCAATTGGGCTTGGCGCCGATGCGCCGGGCCAGCTCCACCCCGGCGTCGAAGCGGCCCCAGTCGAAATTGCCCTCCTGCGGCTGGAAAACGGCCCATTTGCCGCCGTTCTCAGGCGTCACCACGTCGCATTCCCGCGCCATCAGCGTGTCGAGCATGGGGTCTTCCGGCTCGATCAGATGGTCGCGGGCGGCGCCGTGGAGGATGCCGGCGGCCCGGCAGGCGTCGCGCAGGGTGGGGTTGGGCACCCCCGCGGACGCCGCCTCGGCGACGGATGGGCCGGCGGCGGCCTTGCAGCTTGCCAGCACCGCGGCGGCTGCGGCGGCGCGCAATGCGTCCCGGCGCGTGAAGGAGAGGGCTTTTGGCGAGGTGGCTTTTGGCGAGGTCTGGGCCATGGGCGTCGGGCCTCGTGTGGTTTGCGATGAAATGAAAATTCCCTCTCCCCCCTGGGGAGAGGGTTAGGGTGAGGGGGTTGTGCGTGTCGGGACGTCCCTCACAAGCGCATCTCCCTCACCGGCCCTCTGGCCCACCCTCTCCCCGGAGGGGAGAGGGTTATTCAGGCAGAGGTGAAAGAGACGTCGCTTACGGCGCGGCGCGCAGGGTCTGGTCGCCGTAGTATTTCCGCGTGGCGACGTAGCTGTTGTACGGACCCTGGTAACCCTTGCTGGCGGCCTTCTTCAGGTTCACGTCGGTCATCACGCAGACGAACTTGCTGTGGTCGATCGGCCCCAGGTCGGCCACCGCGTCCAGGTCGCTCGCCGTGGTGTGGCCCCAGCGGGTGACGAACAGCACCTTGGAGGCGGCGCCGCAGACGATGCGGGCGTCCGACACGGCCAGCGCCGGGGCGGTGTCGAACACCACCAGATCGAAGCTGGGCGACAGGCCGGCCATCAACTGCACCAAGCTGTCAACGTTGAAGCGGTCCAGCGTCATCGGGTTCAGCTTGCCCGCCGGAACCATGGCGAAGGGCACGTCGTCGGAGGTATGGACGATCTCGTCCAGAGTGGCGTCACCGGCGATCCAGTCCGACAGGCCCTTCTTGGTGGACAGGTCGAACAGCCCTTCCATGCGGGAGCGACGGAAGTCGGTGTCCACCACCACCACCCGGCGGCCGGCCTGGCTGGCGACCTGGGCGACGGCGAGCGTCAGCGAGGTCTTGCCGTCCTGCGGGCGGGCCGAGGTTACCGCCAGCGCACCGACCGGGCCGAGATCCGACAGATGGTTGCGGAACAGGGCGCGCAGGGATTCGCTGAACAGCGAGAAGGGGTGGCGCTGGAAGATCTTGTAGAGCCGGCCCTTGGCCCCGCGGTCGCTGTGGTGCGGCACGATGTGGACGGTGCCGACGCCCAGGATGCGGCGCACGGCGTCCGGGGTGTGGATGCGGCGCTGGAGAAGCTCCAGACCGAAGACGCTGAAGATGGCCAGCGCGAGGGCGGCGACGAAGCCGGCCAGCAGCAGCAGGACGCGGAAGGGACCCGACGGCTCGTGCGGCACCTGCGGTGCGGAGACCAGCTTGACGGCGGCCGGGAAGGCGCGGCTGTCCTTCTGGGCCTCGACCTCTTCCAGACGGCCCAGCAGGCTGTCGAGAAGCTGGCGCTTGGCGGTCGCCTCGGATTCCAGGGTGCGCAGCGGGATGGCCTGCTCCTGCATGGTGGCGTAGCTGCCCTCCATGCGGGTGATCATGGCACGCAACGCGCCTTCCTGCTCGACCGCAACCTGGGCGGCCTCGCGGACGCCGTTGATCTCGCGGCGGATTTCCTGCTGGAGCGAGGAGTTGGCCTCGTTCAGGCGGCCCTGAAGCTCGACGATGCGCGGGTGCTTCGGCCCGTACTGGCGGGAGAGCTGGGCCATTTCCGTGGAGATGGCGGCGACCGTGGCGCGGAGCTGGGCAACGACCGGGGAGGCGATGCTGCCGCCGATGGCGTTCCAATTGCCGGCCTTCAGGTTGCGCTCCAGCGTGTCGGCCTGGGCGACCGAGCGGGCGCGGATGGCCGACGCCTCGCTCAGGCGCAGGCGGGTCTGCTCAAGCTCGTTCTGGGCCATCAGGCCGGTGCCGCCCTTCAGCAGGCCGCCCTTGACGCGGGCCTCCTCGACCTTGGAATCGGCCTCGGCAACCTCGCGCGGAGCAGGACGATGCGGTCCTGCAGCCAGGAGATCGCGCTGGTCGACAGGTCGCGGTCCATCTGCTGACGGGTTTCCATGTACCGGCGGACGATGCCGTCCACCACGTCGCGGCTCAGCTGCGGCTCCTTGGAAGTGAAGCGCACCTGGATCACGCGCGACCGGCCGACGATGGCGACGTCGAGCTTGCGGTGGATGCGCGCGATGATCTGATCGTTGCCCAGCGCCGCGTGCGCCTCGCGCGCCCGGATGTCCTGCGCCACCTCGTCACCATGGCTCAGCAGCCAGGCGACCGGGGCTGGCGGGGCGCCGTCCCAGAAGCGCGAGGCGAGGTCGCGGCCGTAGGCCACCGCGCGCTCGACGAGCGGGAGCGTCTCGTCCTCCTGCGCCGGCGGGTTGAATTCCGGATGCTGGGCGAGCTGGAGATCGTTGACCACCTGGTTCAGCACCTGGGGCGACTTCAGGATCTCGATCTCGCTCAGGATGGCGGCGTCCTCGGTGGGGATCGCGCCCACCACCTGCTCGACCTCGCGGACGACGCGGACCTGACGGTTGTCGACCAGCAGAAGGGCTTCGGAGGTGTACTGGTCCTTGAGCGTGGAGACGCCCAGGGCCGACAGACCGGTCAGCACCACCACGATGGCCGCGATCAGCCACTTGTGGCTGCCCAGCACGCGCAGGATGAAGCGGAAGTCGGGACCCATGGACGGGGTCTGGGATTCGAACTCGCTGCGCCGGGACGGGCCGGGGGCGGCGGGCCATGCCGGAACCGGAGCCGGCGGACCGCCGTGATGGCCGCCATGATTGACTTGGGGCAGATTTTCCACGTCTCAAAGCTCCTTATGCATGGGCGCTGGTGCTGGGGCGCTGGACGAACGCATGGCGGCACGGCGCATAAGCATGACGGTGTGGGCGAAGCCGAAAGCGCCGACGCAATAGCGGCGAAACAGACGGCGGGGCTCCTGGACCAGCCGGAACGCCCATTCCAGCCCGATGCGCTGGACGGCGGCGGGGGCCCGGGTGAAGCGCCCGGCGAGGAAATCGATGATGGCGCCGCCGTTGACGATCAGCACCTTATGATCCAGCGCGCGCTTGAGCTGCACCGCGACCTCCTCCTGGCGGGGCATGCCCATGGCCAGGATGATGACGTCGGGCTGAAGCTCCCGCGCACGGGCGATGTAATGCTCCACGGAATGGAACCCGTGCTGGGCATCGACGTAGTCGTGCGGGGTCCGCTCCTTCAGCCGCTCAATCCCCTCGTCCAGCCAGGGCGCCGCGGTGCCGTAGACGGCGACCCGACGGGGCGACAGGTGGCGGAGGAGAAGCGGGATGAAGTCGGTGCCGTTCATGTTCAGCCCGACCGGCTGGTCGAGCCACGGCAGGGCCGTCTCCAGCGCCACCCCGTCCCGCAACAGGACGTCGGAGGCGCGGAAGGCCGACCACGCGGCGGAGGACCCCGCGCAGAGGTTCACGCCGTGAGCGTTGAGGAACGACAGGATGGTCGGTCGCTCGACGGCTGACAATGTCTTTATCAATGCATGGCGCTCGTCCTCGCAAGAAATACACCGTATTCTCTCGATCAGTGCCAGGACGTCACGAGGGGTCGGCATGCACATCTCCTAACCAAATCTGCGAAGCGACGACGGTTACGTTGTCTCTGCAACGATGATGCCCGACGGTTTGCGGTGCAGTAAGACGATATTGCTTGCTAACACTTTCGATTGGTGGCAGCCGGTAAGACCGTTACCGGGTACCCCTTTCGACACGACCGCCAGACAACAGGGAATGATGTGGCTGGCACCGCCCCTTTTTCGCAGCGGTGGGATGGGAGAGGGGAAAGTTCAGGCGAATTAGCCCGGCCACGCCGGCAGAACCCCTGAATCGGCTTGCCCTATCCTATGGCTCCGACCATATAGGTACGCCCGTGGGGTGCCGGTGTGCGGAAGAGGGGGTGGGCGTCCGCCCCGCGGCACGGCACTGTTCAAGGTCCGGCAAAGCCCCCTAGGACCGCCAGCCCCAACCAGTCCCTTGAATCCCCAGGCCGATCTCTCCGGGGGCGGCGACGGAAGAAGACCAGTCCATGAGCAACGACGAAACCACCCCTCGCCAACCGGGCACCGCTGACGAATTCGACCGCCGCGACGCGTTGCGCGCCATCGCCGCGGTGGTGCGCGGCGACGGGATCGAGGTGGACGCCGACAGCACCCCGGCCCGCTGGTCGGTCGCCGTCGTCCACGAGGTGGTCGTTCCCGGAACCGACCGGAAGCTGAAGCTGCGTTTCCGCGTGGCGCTCGGCCCGCTGCCCGACATCGAGGCGGAGCTGTGGGGCCTGATGACCGCGGAGGAGGGCTTCGGCCGTCCCCAGGCGAAGACGCTGGGCAAGCGGGTCAAGGCGGCCTGCCTGTCCTCCGCCGCCATCGAGAAGGCGCGGGGACGGGTGGACGGCTGGTTCGCCTCCATGGCGCAGCGCGCCAACGGCTTCGGCGAGGCGTGGCGGCCCAAGGGCTTCGCCGACGAGCTGGGCCGGGTGATCGGCTTCGGCGGGCGCATTCCGCGCCTGCAGACCCTGCTGGACGCGCTGGAGGAGGCCTTCTCCACCGCCGCCGCCCGCGCCGGCCTGAAGGTCCGGCGGGAGCGGCTGGAGAACGCCTCCGGCCTCGGCGTCTACCTCGACAGCTTCGCCACGGCCCGCGCCATGGTGCGCAAGCTGCGGCTGTTCGTCGGCCCGACCAACTCCGGCAAGACCCACGCCGCCATGGACCGGCTGGCCGAGGCGCAGAGCGGCTGCTACCTCGCCCCCCTGCGCCTGCTGGCGCTGGAGGGGCAGGAGGCGCTGGAGACGCGCGGGCGGGCCTGCAGCCTGGTGACCGGCGAGGAGCGCGACGTGCGGCCCGGCGCCTCCTTCACCTCCTCGACCATCGAGATGGTCAACACGTCCAAGGTCTGGGGCGCCTGCGTCATCGACGAGATCCAGATGATCGGCGACCCCGACCGCGGCTGGGCCTGGACCCAGGCGGTGGCCGGCGTGGCCGCCCCGGAAATCCTGATGACCGGCTCCGCCGACGCCATCCCCTACGTGCAGCGCCTCGCCACCGCGCTGGGGGAGGAGCTGGAGGTCGTGGAATTCACCCGCAAATCGCCGCTGCGCGTGCAGGAGGAGCGGGTGCCGCTGGAGAATGTCCGCCGCGGCGACGCGGTGATCGCCTTCTCGCGCAAGGACGTGATGGGGCTGCGGCGCGAGCTGCTGGCCCGCGACCACACGGTGGCGGTGATCTACGGCGCCCTGTCGCCGGAAGTGCGGCGGGCCGAGGCGCGGCGCTTCCGCGACGGCACGGCGGACGTGCTGGTGGCGACCGACGCCATCGGCATGGGGCTGAACCTTCCGGTCGCCCGCGTCGTCCTGTCGACCACCCGCAAGTATGACGGGCGGGAGGAGCGCGACCTGAACTCCTCCGAAATCCGCCAGATCGGCGGGCGGGCGGGGCGCTTCGGCATGCACGAGGAAGGCCGCGTCGCGGTGCTGGAGGGGGAGAACATCAACCCGGTGCGCCGGGCGCTGACCACCCCGCCGGTGCCGCCGGAGGACCCGCGGGCCTGGATCAGCCCCAACCTGACCCATGTCGAGGCCATCGCGCGGGAGCTGGACACCGACAGCCTCGCCAAGGTGCTGCGCACGGCGGGGCAGGAACTGCTGCGCGCCAACCAGACCTTCCGCATGACCGACCTGGAGCAGCGCATCCAGGCCGCCACGGCGGTGGACCGGGCGAAGCTGCCGCTGGCGGTGCGCGACATGCTGGCGCGCTGCCCAATCGACGTGCGCGACCAGAACAACCTGCGCCTGCTGGCGCTGTGGGCGATGAACCAGGGCAAGGGGATACGCAATTCCGCCCCCGACGCCGCCGAACGCTTCCACCACCGCGTCGGCACCGACGTGGAGCTGGAAAAGGCCGAGCGCGCGGTGAAGGAGCTGACCGCCTACGCGTGGCTGGCCTACCGCTTCCCAGACGCCTATCCGGACATGGACCTGTGCCAGGAGCGCCGGGCCATGCTGAACGCCTTCATCGAGCGCACGCTGGCCGAACGCTCGCTGGCCCGCGCCTGCCCGGTCTGCGGCACGCGGCTGAAGGCGAACCACCGTTTCCGTGTCTGCGACAACTGCTACGCCGGGCGGGTGGAAGAGCGGCAGGGCGAGCGGCGTGGGCGCCGTCCGGACGGAGCGCGCGGTCCGGACAAGGGAGCGGCCCCGGCGGAGGGCGGCCACCCGCAGTTCCATCACCCGCTGCCCGGCCGCAAGCGCGGCAAGGGCGGGGCGGGGCATCGCGGGCGACGCCCGGCGGGGGGATGAGGTTAGTCCCTCGCCCCTCCGCTCACGCGCAAACTTCGTTTGCGCTGACGCGACAGGCGGACCTCTGGTCCGCCGAAAGCGGGGGGTGGGTGGCCCGAAGGGCCGAGTGAGGGGGATGGGCGTGGCGGCGCGTCCGGCAAAAGCGCAACCCCCTCACCCTGACCCTCTCCCCGGAGGGGAGAGGGAATAGAAGAGAGGATTCATCGTCTTACGCCGCCACGACGCCGCTTTGACCGGCGTCGTCCCGGCGTGTCCAGGTGATCTCTTCGGTGCCGCCGCCCTCGGTCAGGAAATAGCGGCGCAGCGGCACCAGATCGGCGCCCAGCTCATAGACCAGCGGGCGGCTGGTCGGGATCTCGAACAGCGGGATGTCCTGGTCGGGCACCTTGTCGAGATGCTTCACGAGGCCGCGCAGGCTGTTGCCGTGGGCCGACACCAGCACCCGCGCGCCCAGCCGCAGGGCCGGGCAGATGCCTTCCTCCCAGAAGGGGATCACCCGGTCCGTGGTGTCCTTCAGGCTTTCGCCGCGGGGCAGGTTCGCGCGGCCGATGCCGGCGTAGCGCCGGTCCGACACCGCGGAGCACGGGTCCTCGGGCTCGACCGGCGGGGGCGGGACGTCCCAGCTCCGCCGCCACAGGAAGACCTGATCGGCGCCGTGGCGGGCCGCCGTCTCCGTCTTGTTCAGCCCCTGGAGCGCGCCGTAATGGCGCTCGTTCAGGCGCCAGTGCTTGTGCACCGGCAGCCACATCCGGTCCATCTCCTCCAGCACGATGTCGAGCGTCCTGATCGCCCGCTTCAGGACGGAGGTGAAGGCCACGTCGAAATCGAATCCGGCCTGCTTCATCAGGCCGGCGGCGTGGCGGGTTTCGGCCACCCCCTGTTCGGTCAGATCGACGTCGGTCCAGCCGGTGAACAGATCCGAGCGGTTCCAGACGCTCTGACCGTGCCGCAACAGCACGAGCCGATGCATGGGTCCCCTCCTCCTCACGTGACGGTAGCTCCTTCGGGGAACGGGAGGGTGAGGGGAAGGGTTCCGGCGGAGGCGTCACAATTGGCGCGGCTTTGTGTCAATTTCGAAACGCGCGCGACACATTCGGACAACAAAGGCGGGGTAACCTGCGGAGCAGGCGAAATTATCCGTCCGGCGCGTGCGCAGTCGGACTGCGACGCCGAGCCAACTTGCGTTCCGAGGCCGCCATGCAGCATCATGACCTCCTCTCCAGGACCGTTTCGACCGATCGGGACATCACCCTGGAGGCGCTTCGTGTGTTCACCTATCTGAGCCGGCGGCTCCATTTCGACCGTCCCGTGCCGGTGCTCCAGTCCGAACTGGCTGATGCGCTCGGCATGCAGCGGCCCAACGTCAACCGGGCCATCAAGCTGCTGGAAACCAAGCAGATCCTTCTGCGGGATTCCAAACTGGGGCGTGCGATCACGTTCCGGTTGAACCCGGAACTGGAGGGCGGCCGGGCCTGAAACTGGTCCGGAATGATTTTCGAAACGCGTCACCTTGTCTTTACGAACTCGGCCCTCAAGAAAGCCTTCGGCTGGTACCAGAAGGTGCCTAATCAGACCGATCTTCCGTTGGGCCTGATCGCCTCCGTCGTTCCGAAATCGGACGGGGGCGTGGTGGTCATGGTCCAGCAGGGGGCCGCGAAGGTGCGGGATGTCGCCTTCATGCCCAGTAAGACGCTCGGCGTCCTCCTGCTCTTCTGCCGCCGCCAGAAAATTCCCATTCCGCGCGACGCCGACAAGGACATCTTTCCGTCCGACGATGGGATCATGTTGACGATCCGCGGCAGTTGCAGCACGACGGCGCCGCCGCCGTGATCACTCCCGCGTGATCGCCCCCGGCTGATTCAGTCGGTTCCGCAGGCGACGGGCTGGGCCACGGCCAGGGGAATGTCCGCCTCGGTGAAGCGAAAGCCGTGACCGGCAGCGAAATCGACCAGGTCACCCAGTGTCAGCAGGCCACGCGATGCCCGCCGCAGCGCCGCGCGCAGGGCCGGGTCGGCCTCGGTCGCGACCAGGAATCGGATGTAGTCGCCATGACACATGCCCAAACCTCCTGGAATCGTTGCGACTGCCCTTCGTCCCGCAGCGCGGAAAAGACGTCAATGTTGCGTTGCGGACGCAAGCAATGACTCAACGCGAACAGTCCGTTGTCTTAATATCGCCCATTTGCCTAAAATTGTATATAAAAAGATCGAGAAACGGTGCGGCGTCCTGCCGCACCGTTCTTTAAGATCCACCCGGATCGGAGATCACTCGCCCGGCTGCTGCACCGTCTCGGCCGGGCTGGCGCCCGACGCGATGCTGTCCGGCGTGATCGCCGCCACCGGCTCGCCCGGCCCGGAGGCGGCGCGCAGAGCCCGCGCGGCGGCCTTCAGCCCGATGTCGGAGCGGCGGTCGGGCATCAGCTCGAACAGCAGCAGGGAGCGTCCGTTGACCGGGATCTCGTCGCCGGTCTGGGCGGTGGCGACCTCCAGCCGGTCGGGCTCCGTGGTGTCCACCAGCGTCAGCCAGCGGCTACCGCCCGCGACCTCCGGCAGCTTGAAGGGCACCACGTCGTGGTAGGCGTTGATGATGAGCAGCAGCGTGGCGTCCGATGCCACCTTCTTGATGCCGGTGGCCTGCGCCCGTCCGTCCAACAGCATGCCCAGGCAGCGCGCCATGGGGTCCTGCCACTGCTCGGTCGTCTTCTCCTCGCCGGCGGGGGTGATCCAGGTGAGGTCCTTCACTTCCAGGTCGGGGTTGTAGGCGCCGGTGAAGAAGCGCCCGCGGCGCAGCAGCGGATGGCTCTGCCGCAGCCCGATCAGGTGGCGGACGAAGTCGGTCAGCGCCCAGCCTTCGTCGCTGACGCCCTCCCAGTCGATCCAGCTGATCTCGTTGTCCTGGCAATAGGCGTTGTTGTTGCCGTTCTGGCTGCGGGCGAACTCGTCGCCGGCCAGGATCATCGGCGTGCCCTGGGACAGCAGCAGCGTGGCCAGCAGGTTGCGCATCTGGCGGAAGCGCAGGGCGTTGATCTCCGGATCGTCGGTCGGCCCCTCCGCCCCGTGGTTCCAAGAGATGTTGTGCGAATGGCCGTCGCGGTTGTCCTCGCCGTTCGCGTCGTTGTGCTTGTCGTTGTAGGAGACGAGGTCGTGCAGCGTGAAGCCGTCGTGGGCGGTGACGAAGTTGACGCTGGCCCAGGGCTTGCGCCCGCGCCGGTTGAACACGTCCGCCGAGGCGGCCATGCGGGTCGCCAGCTCGGGCAGCTTGCCCTCGTCGCCCTTCCAGTAGGAGCGCACGGTGTCGCGGAACTTGTCGTTCCACTCCGCCCAGCCCGGCGGGAAGCCGCCGACCTGATAGCCGCCGGGGCCGCAGTCCCACGGCTCGGCGATCAGCTTGACGCGCGACAGCACCGGGTCCTGCCGGCAGGCGTCGAGGAAGCCGCCGCTGTGGTCGAAGCCATAGGTCTCCCGCGCCAGGATGGTGGCGAGGTCGAAGCGGAAGCCGTCCACATGCATCTCCGTCACCCAGTAGCGCAGGCTGTCGGTGACCATCTGGAGGACGCGCGAATGCACGAGGTTCAGCGTGTTGCCCGTGCCGGTGTCGTTGATGTAGTAGCGCGGGTCCGGCGCCAGCCGGTAGTAGGAGGCGTTGTCGATGCCCTTGAAGGACAGCGTCGGCCCCATCTCGTTGCCTTCGGCGGTGTGATTGTAGACGACGTCGAGGATCACCTCGATCCCGGCGTCGTGCAGGCGGGCGACCATCTCCTTGAACTCGTGGATCGCCCCGGTCGCCATGTAGCGCGGGTCGGGCGCGAAGAAGGAGATGCTGTTGTAGCCCCAGTAGTTGCGCAGCCCCTTTTCCAGCAGGTAGCGGTCATCCACGAAGGCATGGACCGGCAGAAGCTCCACCGCCGTGACGCCCAGCGAGCGGATGTACTCCACCACCTCCTGCTGGGCGAAGCCGGCGAAGGTGCCGCGGTACTGCGGCGGCACCGCCGGGTGCCGCATGGTGTAGCCGCGCACGTGGGTCTCGTAGAAGATCGACTTCTCCCAGGGGATCGCCGGGTGGCGGTCATGGCCCCAGGTGAAGGCCGGGTCGATCACCACGCATTTCGGCATGCCGGGGGCGCTGTCGCGCCGGTCGAAGGACAGGTCGCCGCGCGGCGAGCCGACGCGGTAGCCGAAATGCGCGTCCGACCAGCGCAGCGGCCCGACCATATGCTTGGCGTAGGGGTCGAGCAGCAGCTTGTTCGGGTTGAAGCGGTGGCCCGCCTTGGGCTCGTAGGGTCCGTGCACGCGGTAGCCGTAGACCGTGCCCGGCCGGGCGTCCGGCAGATAGCCGTGCCACACCTCGTCGGTGTATTCGGGCAGCTCGATCCGTTCCAGCTCGCGGCGTCCGTCCTGGTCGAACAGGCACAACTCCACCTTGGTGGCGTTGGCGGAAAACAGCGCGAAGTTGACGCCCAGCCCGTCCCATGTGGAGCCGAGAGGGTAGGGAAGACCTTCCCGGATGCGGGACTGGCGGAAAACCTTAGGAGCGAACGGCGGCTTCTTCACGGTTGAACCTCGGTGTGGGCGCGTTGCGGCATGAAGCAGCACAGGAACGCGCAAGCCGCCCCGGTGATCCCGTCATCGGCGCAATTTCCGATGTTTGAGGGAGCTTCAACTCATGGCCGAACCATTTCGTGCCACCTCACCCAAAGAGTGGGTCTGGTATGAGCATAGTCATAGTCGTCATGGCGGGTCGCGCCGATAACTATCGCGTGCTATCATCGGTTCCAGACAATAAAGGCAAATAAACTTCTGAGGGAGGTCCGGGAGATTTCCGACAAAGGGCCAAGAAAACGGGTGTAACGCAGATGTCAATTTTTGCCTTTCCGTGCCACCGCCGCTTCTTCAGCGCCGAAAAGGCGGAAAGATCAATGAAGGGCAGAGCCAACCACCATGTCTCTGCGGCTTCTCCGGCCCAACGGCGATCTGCCGCCGCGAAACCCGCAAGCGCCGCATTCTGAATCACCCACATCGGTCATCGCCCCAGGCGCCGGCTTCGCCGGTGCCCGGCGGCATCGTGCATCCGTTGGATCGGTGGCACCGCTCCCGATCCGCCTTACCAAGACGCCCCCGCCCATGATCCGGCTTTCGGTCAACGCCCTGCTCAACTTCCATCCGAAGGCCATCCTGGCGGCCATCGTCCTGGTGATGACGCTGCTGGGCGGTGCGGCCTGGGGTGCGCTGTCGCTGGTCGATTACGTCAGCACGCTCGACCGGGCGGAACGCGGCAGCCGGCAGGCCGCGGCCTTTCTGGAGGGTCACGCCGACGCCGTGCTGGATGGCGGCGCGGCTGCCCTGGCGCGGGTCGCCGACCGCCTGGAGGCGGGCGGACTCGCGTCGCTTCCCGACAGCGCCCTGGGTGAGGCGCTGTCAGCGTCGCGGTTCGGCGTGCTGTCCATCCTTGACGCCGAAGGCCGGACGGTGTTCGGCCCCACCATCCATCCCGACGGAGGCATCGCCAGTGTGCTCCAAGAGGCGGGCGGCCAAGGGGGAGGCGGCGGGCTGGAACTGTTGCACGGGCAGGTGGACGGGCTGGATTCCATCCTGATGGTCCGCGGCATCCCGGGGCGCGGGGGCGTCCTGGAGGGCGCGGTCCTGCTGGCGCTTCCCTCATCCAGCCTGCACACGGTTCTCGATGTCTTCAGCGACGGGCGGCACAGCGTCGCCGGCCTGTTCCGCCTGGACGGCACGCGGCTCGCCGGCAGCGGCGGCAGCGGGATCGGTCAGCTCCCCGCGCTGGACCCCGGGGCGGAGCGCGGTGAGAGCGACTGGTCGCTCGGAGGACAGGGCGTGGTCATCGGCCTGAAGCGGATGCGCGACTTCCCGGCGGTGGCGGCGGTCGCCCTGCCGCGCGCCGTCGTTCTGGAGCCGTGGAGCAGCCGCCTGCAGCACGGCTTCATGATGGTGGGCGTCAGCGTCATCGCGCTGTTCGGGCTGGCGGCACTCGGCTGGGCCAGCCTGCGGCGCGAGGCGGCGGCCCGCGACGCCCTGCGCGACGCCAACGCCCGGCTGGAGCAGCGGGTTGAGGAGCGCACCGCCGACCTGCGCTCCCTCAATCAGAAGCTGGTCCGCGCCCTGGCCGAGAAGGAGCGCGCCAATCAGGCCAAGGCCCGTTTCCTGTCGGCGGCCAACCACGATCTGCGCCAGCCTTTCCAGGCGCTGCGCCTGTTCCATCATCTGCTGATGGAGCGGCTGAAGGAACCGCGCGAGCGGTCGATCGCCGAGAAGATGGGCGAGGCGCTGGACAGCGGGGAGAAGCTGCTGCACGCGCTGCTGGAGGTCGCCACGCTGGACGCCGGGGTGGTCCGCCCGAACATCGCCGAGGTGTCCATCGCCACCGTCCTGTGCGGCGCGGCGTCGGAGTTCCGGGGGCTGGCGGCGGACAAGCAACTGGATCTGCGGGTGCGGACGTGCGACGCCATGGTGCGCACCGACGCCACGCTGCTGATCCGCATGCTGGGCGACCTGCTGCGCAACGCCATCGCCTACACGCCGGCGGGCGGGGTGGTGGTCGGCTGCCGGCGGCGTGGCCAATGGCTGCGCATCGAGGTGTGGGACACCGGCCCCGGCATCGCGGCGGAGCATCTGGACGCCATCTTCGAAGACTTCGTGCAGTTGGGCAACCCGGAGCGCGACCGCCGCCGCGGCCTGGGGCTGGGGCTTCCCAAGGTGCGCCGCAAGGCCGCTCTGCTGGGCCACGCGGTGGAGGTCCGGTCGCGTCCGGGCCAGGGTTCGGTCTTTTCCATCATGGTCCCGCTGGCGGCCAGCGAATCGCGGACGGATGCGGCGGCCCCGGTCCCCGCCGACCGTGCGGAGGATCCGGCGGCGCGCCTGATCCTGATCGTCGAGGACGACCCGGTGCAGAGTTCCGGGATGCAGCTCCTCCTGGAAAGCTGGGGGCACGACGTGATGGTGGCGGCGGACGGGCCGGCGGCGCTGGCGGCGCTGCGCGCGGCCCCGCGCTGTCCGGACCTCATACTGTCGGATTTCCGCCTGCCGGGTCCGCTGACCGGCGCCGAGACGATCACCCGCGCGGCGGAGCAGGTAGGACGGCCCATTCCCGGCATCATCCTGACCGGCGACACCGGCCCCGAACGCATCCGCGAGGCGGTGGCCGCCGGCTGTCGCCTGCTGCACAAGCCCGTCACCCCCGACGTGCTGCGCGACGCGCTGAACGCGCTGGGGGCGGAGCGCGTGCCGGTGCGGCAAAGCCAGTCGTCCGCCGCGTGAAGACCGGAAGGCGTTTCCCCCGGCAGGAAAACCATCCCATTTTGGGTTGCATTAATCATTCGTGAAGGCCGCGAAGGGTACTCTGAAACCGTGATCGGAGGCGAACACGGCCATGCAGCAGCGTCCTCTCACCCGTCTGGATCAGGTCCAGCTCGACGCGGTGGTGCGCCGGCACGAGATGTTCAGGAACGCCCGCATCGGCGGGGCGCGGGCGACGCTGTCCTTTTTCGACCTGAACGGGCTGGACCTCACCGGGCGTGACCTTGCCCACGCCGATTTCGTCGGGGCCAGCCTGCGCGGCGCCAATCTGGCCGGGGCGCGGCTGGACTGCGCGTCGATGTTCGCCACCGACCTGCGGTTGGCCAACCTGGAGAACGCGAGCCTCATCAAGGCGGACCTGCGCGGCGCCTGCCTGCGCGGGGCCATCCTGATCGGGGCCAACCTGTTCGAGGCCGACCTGCGCGACGGCTCGCTGGCGGAAAAGGACCGCGACGGCAGCCTGCGCATCATCCAAGTGGAGGACCGGCCGACCGAGGCGTCGGGGGCCGACCTGTCCGGCGCCAATCTGACCAACGCCCGGCTATCCGGGGCCATGGCGATCCACACCGACTTCACCGACGCGCTGATGCGTGGGTGCAAGCTGGTCCGCGCCACCATGCGCGGGGCCAATTTCACCGGATCGAACCTGGAAGGGGCGGACCTGTCCGGGGCCGACCTGCGCGGCGCCTGCCTGCGCGGCGCGGTGCTGACCGGTGCCACCATGGTCATGACGGAACTGGCCGACGCCGACATGGAGGACGCCCTGACCGACGATCCGGTCGGCCGCGTCGTCGCCGAACTCGGGCGCCCGCTGGACGAGCTTCTGCACGAGCACATCCGCTGGGTCGGGTCGAGCGGGGCGGAGGGAACGGCGCTCGACCTCTCGGGCTTCGACCTGCGGCACGCCCCGTCGCTGGCCCACACCTGCCTGACCATGCTGCGGGCGGTCGGGGCGACCCTGTACGGGCTGGACCTGACCAGCGTGCAGCTTCAGGCCGCGGTGCTGGAGAAGGGCGATCTGCGTCTGGCCAAACTGATCAACGGCGACCTGCGCGGCGTGAACCTGCGCCTCGCCAAGCTGAACAACGCCGACCTGCGCAAGGCCAATCTGCGCCCGCTCTATTTCGACGAGAGGCGGTCGATGGCTTCCGACCTGTCGGGCGCGCGGCTGCGCTACGCCGACCTGCGCGGCGCCTGCCTGCGCGAGGTGAATTTCGCGGGGGCCGATCTATCCTTCGCCAACCTGTCCGGTTGCGACCTGACGAAGACGGACCTGACCAACGCCCGCATGTTCGGGGCGAAGCTGGAGCGTCGCGCCCTCTCCGATGGGGCGATTCTCGACGGTGTGGCGGGGCTCAAGCTTTAAGGAAAAAGGCCCTTCCTCCGGCGGGAGGAAGGGCCTTTCTTGCGGAGCCGGCGGCGATTACCAGGCCGGAACCACCGCACCCTTGAAGCGGTCGAGGATGAACTGCTTCACCTCGTCGCTCTGGTAGACCTTCACCAGCGTGGCGACCCACGGCTTGTCCTGGTCGACCTTGCGGACGGCGATGACGTTGGCGTAGGGGCTCTCGCTGGCCTCGCGGGCGATGGCGTCCTTGTTCGGGTCCAGGCCGGATTCCATGGCGAAGTTGGTGTTGATGACCGCCACGGTCACGTCGTCCAGCGAACGCGGAAGCTGGGCGGCGTCCAGTTCCAGGATCTGCAGCTTCTTCGGGTTCTCGGAGATGTCGAGCGGCGACGCCTTCAGGCCGGCGCTCTCCTTCACCTTCAGCAGCCCCTTGGCCTGGAGCAGCAGCAGGGCGCGGCCGCCGTTGGTCGGGTCATTGGGGATGGAGACCTTGGCGCCGTCGGGCAGCTCGTCCAGGCTCTTCACCTTCTTCGAGTAGACGCCCATCGGGAAGATCACCGTCTTGGCGACGCTGACCAGCTCATAGCCGCGGTCCTTCACCTGGTTGTCCAGGTAGGGCTGGTGCTGGAAGGAGTTGGCGTTGAGGTCGCCCTGCGACAGCGCCTGGTTCGGGATGACGTAGTCGGAGAACTCCAGCACCGTCAGGTCGAGGCCCTCCTTGGCGGCCAGCGGCTTCACCTTCTCCAGGATCTGGCCGTGCGGGCCGGGGGTGACGCCGATCTTCAGGGCTTCGGCCGACGCGCCGACGGCGGTCGCCAGGGTCGCGATGCCGGCCACCAGACCAAAGGCCGCGCCGAGCACACGGGTACGGAACATCTCCAACTCCTCAGGACTTCAGGTTGCGTTTGTTGACGCGGCGGGCGATCCAGTCGCCCGTCGATTGAACGATCTGCACCAGCACGATCAGCACGATGACCACGGCCAGCATCACCTCCGGCAGGAAGCGCTGGTAACCGTAGCGGATGCCGAGGTCGCCCAGCCCGCCGCCGCCGACGGCGCCGACCATGGCCGAATAGCCGATCAGGCTGACCACCGACAGGGTGAGGCCCAGCGCGATGGCGGGCATCGCCTCCGGCAGCAGGACCTTGCGGATGATCTGGAAGGGCGTGGCGCCCATGGATTGCGCCGCCTCGATCAGGCCGCGGTCGACCTCGCGCACCGCGCCCTCGACGATGCGGGCGATGAAGGGCACGGCGGCGACCGTCAGCGGCACGATGGCCGCGGCGGTGCCGATGGAGGTGCCGGCGATCAGGCGGGTGAAGGGGATGATCGCCACCACCAGGATGATGAAGGGGGTGGAGCGCGTCATGTTCACCAGCACGCCGGCGACCCGGTTGAAGGCGAGGTTCTGCAGCAGCTCCCCCCGGCCGGTGACGGCCAGGAGCACGCCCAGCGGAAGGCCCAGCGCCGTGCCCAGAAGGCCCGACACCGCCACCATGTAGAGCGTGTCGAGAAGCGCCTTAAACAGCAGCGCGTAGATTTCCGGGGACAGCATGACCGAGCACCTCGACACCGAGCTTGTTGACGTTCAGGAGGCTGATGGCCGCCTCGATGGACTGCGGGTTGCCGATGGCCTCCACCACCAGCGTTCCGAAGGGCGCGCCCTGGATCTCGTCGATCTGGCCGTGCCAGATGTTCAGGTCCAGGTTCAGCTTGCGGCTGATTGCGCTGATCACCGGGGAGGTCGCGCGCTCACCCGTGAAGGTGATGCGCAGCACCATGTTCGACCCCGGAACCGGCGTGGCCGACAGGCGGGCGCGCAGACTGTCCGGGATGCCGCGGTTGATCACCGGATCGACGAAGGTCTTCGTCGTCTCGTGCTTCGGGTGCGCGAAGATGTCGAAAACCGGCCCCTGCTCGATGATCCGCCCGTTCTCCATCACCGCCACCTTGTGGCAGATTTCCTTGATGACGGCGATTTCGTGGGTGATCAGGACGATGGTCAGCCCCAGCCGCTTGTTGATGTCGGCCAGCAGATGGAGGATCTGGGTCGTCGTCTCCGGATCGAGGGCGGAGGTCGCCTCGTCCGACAGCAGCACCTTGGGCTTGCTGGCCAGCGCGCGGGCGATGCCGACACGCTGCTTCTGCCCGCCCGACAGCTCCGCCGGGTAACGGTCGCGCTTGTCGGTGAGGCCGACGAGGTCGAGCAGCGGTTCCACCGTCGCGCGGATCTGTGCCTTCGCCACCCCGGCCAGTTCCAGCGGCAGGGCGACGTTGTCGAACACCGTGCGCGAGGACAGCAGGTTGAAGTGCTGGAAGATCATGCCGATGCTGTGCCGCGCCTCGCGAAGTTCGCGCGGCGACAGGGCGGTGACGTCCACCCCGTCCACCAGCACGCGGCCCGACGTCGGCTTCTCCAGCAGGTTCACGGTGCGCAGCAGCGTGGATTTGCCGGCGCCCGAACGGCCGATGATGCCGTAGATCTCGCCGCGCCCGATGGTCAGGTCGATGTCGGCGAGCGCCTGGACCGGCTGCCCGGTGCCGCGGGACGGATAGGTTTTCTGAAGCTGTTCGAAGGTTATCATACGCTCTTGGCCTCCCGACGTGCGCCCAGATCGCGGGCGGCGTCGCGCAGGACGGTCTTCTGGATTTTACCGGTCGATGTCTTCGGCAGATCGCTGAACACGACGGTGCGGGGCACCTTGTAGTGCGCAATGCGGTCGCGGCACCATTGAATTATGTCGGACTCAGAGGGGCGCTCCGCGCCGGGCTTCACCGTGACGAAGGCGCAGGGGCTCTCGCCCCAACGGTCGTCGGGGCGGGCGACCACGGCGGCCTCCAGAACGGCGGGGTGCCGGTACAACGCTTCCTCCACCTCCAGGGACGAGATGTTCTCGCCGCCGGATATGATGATGTCCTTGCTGCGGTCCTTCACCTCGATATAGCCGTCGGGATGCAGCACGCCCAGGTCCCCGGTGCGGAACCAGCCGTCCTTCAGCGCCTCCTTCGTCGCCGCGGGGTTCTTCAGATAGCCCTTCATCACCGTGTTGCCGCGCAGCGCGATCTCGCCGATGGTCTGGGCGTCGGCGGGGATCGGCTGGCCGGTCTCGCGGTCGAGTACGGTGGCGTCCTCCACCGCGACGTGGTTCACCCCCTGCCGCGCGAATTGCAGCGCCAGCCCGTCGGCGTCGAGATGCTCCCAGCCGTCCTGCGGGGCGCAGACGGTGGCCGGGCCGTAGCATTCGGTCAGCCCGTACATGTGCACCACGTCGAAGCCCAGCGCCGCCATGCCGGCGAGCACGGCGGACGGCGGAGCGGCGCCGCCGGTGCCCACGACGACGCGGCGGGGGGCGGGCCGCCGCACCGTTGCCGGGGCGTGGATCAGCATGTTCAGCACGATCGGCGCGCCGCATAGATGGGTGACGCCCAGCTCCGCGATGGCGTTGAAGATTGCCGCCGGCTCCACCCGGCGCAGACAGACATGGGTGCCGCCCGCGGCGGTGACCGCCCAGCTGTAGGTCCAGCCGTTGCAGTGGAACATCGGCAGCGTCCACAGGAAGACGCTCTCGGGCCGGACGTTCAGGGTGAAGGCGTTGCCCAGCGCGTTCAGATAGGCGCCGCGGTGGTGATAGACGACGCCCTTGGGGTTGCCGGTGGTGCCGCTGGTGTAGTTCAGCGCGATGGCCTGCCACTCGTCGTCCGGCCCGCGCCAGGGGGCGGGGTCGGCGGCGGCGAGGAAGTCCTCATACTCCACCGCGCCGAGGGATGGGGCGTCGGGAGCCTGCTCGTCGGCGATCTCCACCACCGTGACGGGGCGCTCTGTCCGGGCGAGCGCCGCATTGGCGACCGGCGACAGTTCGCGGTCGACGATCAGGAGCTTCGTCTCGCTGTGCTCCAGGATGAAGGCGATGGCCGCGGCGTCCAGCCGCGTGTTCAGCGCGTTCAGGACCGCGCCGGCCAGCGGCACCGCGTAATGGGCCTCCAGCAGCGCCGGGACGTTGGGCGCCAGCACCGACACCGTGTCGCCGCGCCTCACCCCGGCCTGCAGCAGCGCCCCGGCGAAGCGCCGTACCCGGTCGAGGAACTGGGCGTAGGTGATGGTCCGGCGGCCGTGGCGGATGGCCGGCTTGTCCGGATAGACCTTCGCGGCGCGTTTCAGGAAGCTGAGCGGGCTGAGCGGGACGTGGTTCGCGGGGTCGGGGGCGAGGCCGCGGTCGAAGATCGAGGCGGTGCGGCTGAACGGGCCGGTCATGATGGAGCTTCCTGAAAAGAAAGGCCCCTCTCCCCTTCAGGCGGGGAGAGGGGATGGACAGAGGGCAATCACCAGGTCGGGATGATGGTGCCGTTGAAGCGCGTGTTGATGAAGTCGCGCACCTCGGCGGAGCGGTACAGCTCGATGAAGCGCTTGATCGCCGGGTCCTCGGCGCGGTCCTTGCGGACGGCCCAGACGAGGTGCCATTTCGACTGGTCGTCCTCCAGAACCAGGGCGGTCTTGGGGGTCAGCCCGGCCAGGACCGCGTAGTTCAGCGTGATGACCGAGGCGTCAACGTCGTCCAGCGAGCGCGGAAGCTGGGCCGCGTCCAACTCCACCAGCTTGATCTTCTTCGGGTTGGACGCGATGTCGGCGATGGAGGTGTTCAGGCCCGCCCCGTCCTTCAGCCCGATCACCCCGGCCTTGGCCAGCAGGAACAGCGCGCGGGCGCCGTTGGTCGGGTCGTTGGGAATGGAGACGCTGGCCCCTTCCTTCAGGTCGGCCAGCGACTGGACCTTCTTCGCGTAGATGCCCATGGGCACGACGATGCTCTTGGCGACCGGTACGATGTCGTAGCCGCGCTGCTTGATCTGGTTGTCCAGGAAGGGCTGGTGCTGGAAGTTGTTGGCGTCGATGTCGCCGGACTGGAGGGCGGCGTTGGGCATGTTCCAGTCGGTGAATTCGATCACCTCCGCCTTCAGGCCCTCCTTGGCGGCGATCTTCGCCGTGTATTCCAGGATCTCGCCATAGGGGCCGGCGGACACGCCGAGCTTCAGGGCCGCGGCGCCGGCGCCGGTGGAGACGGTGAGCAGGGCGGCGGTGACAATGGACGTCAGAAAGGCTTTCACGGAACGAGTCCTTTGTGCGCGGTGTGGAATGGCATGGTCGAGCGAAGAGAAGATGTAAAATGCGGGCGTGCGATCAGCGCCGCCGCACACCGTTGCGCCGGGCCGCCAGCAGATGGGCGGCGCGCTCGGCCTGTCCGACGTTGCGGAAGGTCTTGCGGTCCAGGTCCTTGAAGGACCAATCGGACACGAAGAAGGTGAAGCCGCCCTGGCCGGCGACGACGATGCCGGCGGACCGGCCCTGAACTTCGATGGCGTAGGCGTTGGAGGTGCTCATGACGGCGTTCTCCCTCGGCCCGCGGCGCTGCGGCGTGCGGGACTCATGCGGATCGGATGCTGGACTGGATGGCTTGGCGCGCTGGGGTCAGCGGCGACACGAGGCGTTGCGCATTCGGCAACACAGGCCCATCGCGGTGCCGGTCCGATCGGCGGGGGAGAGGAGGGTCATCATGGTCATTCCGGTCACTCCTGTCAGAGTTCCACGACCGGCATCGTGGCGCTTTAGCGTTTGGTGACGCGGCGCAAGCTGGCGATCAAATTGCCGCGGGGCGCCCCCCTTGGGCGTCCGGGGATTTATCTACAATGTCGATGGGCATTCGGTCAAGGAGAAAAATGAAGAATAATATGTGAAATGACGCGTATAACAAAAATTATAGGTTCAATATTTTTGGGAGGGAGATAGGGAAGGGGTGCCCCGCCCCGATGGATGGAGTTCCCGATTTCCGCGCCCGACAAAGCCGCCCTGCGCCGCACTACGCCTCCTAAGACCGTGACGGCGGCGCGGAATGTGGTATATCCGGGCAGCGGTTCAGCCCGAGGAGAGTTCTTTGCCCGCCGATACCCGTGCTCTTGGCGCGCCGGCGCCCAGCACGCCGGCCGATGCGTCGTCGAACGTGTCGGCCAGTCAGCCGCTGGTTCTGGCCCTGCCCAAGGGACGCATCCTGAAGGAGCTGCGCCCGTTGCTCGCCCACGCCGGCATCGAGCCGGAAGCGGCGTTCGACGACGCGGACAGCCGGCTCCTGCGCTTTGCGACCAACATCCCGAATCTCAGCATCATCCGCGTCCGGTCCTTCGACGTGGCGACCTTCGTCGCCTTCGGCGCCGCCCATCTGGGCGTGGCCGGCAACGACGTGCTGATGGAATTCGACTATCCGGAAATTTACGCGCCGCTCGACCTCGGCATCGGAAAGTGCCGCCTGTCGGTCGCCGAACCGGTCGAGTTGGGGGAGAGCGACGATCCGTCGCGTTGGAGCCACGTGCGCGTCGCGACCAAATACCCGGAGGTCACCAGGAAGCATTTCGCGGCGCGCGGGGTGCAGGCGGAGTGCGTGAAACTGAACGGCGCGATGGAACTTGCCCCGACCCTCGGCCTGTGCCGCCGCATCGTCGATCTGGTGTCCACCGGCTCGACGCTGAAGGCGAACGGTCTGGTGGAGATCGAGCACATCGCCGACGTCACCTCCCGCCTCATCGTCAACCGGGCCGCCTTCAAGACGCGGCCCGAGGAAATCTCCGGCTGGATCGCCCGCTTCCGGGAGGCTGTGAATGCCCGTCAGGCTTGATGCCCAGGACCCCCGCTTCGCCAAGGGCTTCGAGGGGCTCCTCCATGCCAAGCGCGAGACCAGCGAGGACGTGCAGGCCCTGGTCGCCGGCGTCATCGACGACGTGCGCAAGCGCGGCGACGCGGCGCTGATCGACTACACCGCCCGCTGGGACCGCCAGACGCTGACCCCCGCCACCCTGCGCATCTCCCAGGAGGAGGTCGACGCGGCGGTCGGGAAATGCGGCGACGACCTGCTGCGCGCGCTCGACACCGCGGCGGAGCGCATCGAGAGCTTCCACCGCCTCCAGGTGCCGGAGGTGACCGATTACCGCGACGCCCAGGGCGTGCGGCTGGGCGCCCGCTGGACGGCGGTCGGGGCCGCCGGCCTCTACGTGCCGGGCGGCACGGCGTCCTACCCCAGCTCCGTCCTGATGAACGCGCTGCCGGCCAAGGTCGCCGGGGTGGAGCGCATCGTCATGGTGGTGCCGACCCCGGACGGGGCGATCAACCCGCTGGTCCTGGCCGCCGCCAAGCGCTGCGGCATCACCGAGATCTACCGCATCGGCGGCGCCCAGGCCGTGGCCGCGCTGGCCTACGGCACGGAGACCATCGCGCCGGTGGACAAGATCGTCGGCCCCGGCAACGCCTTCGTCGCCGCCGCCAAGCGGCTGGTCTACGGCACCGTGGGCATCGACAGCATCGCCGGCCCGTCGGAGATCCTGGTGGTCGCCGACAACCGGAACGACCCGGCCTGGATCGCCATGGATCTGCTGTCCCAGGCGGAGCACGACACCTCGGCCCAGTCGATCCTCATCACCGACGACCCGGCTTTCGCCGATGCGGTGGCGGCGGCGGTGGACCGGCATCTGGAGACGCTGCCCCGCGCCGCCATCGCCGGGGAGAGCTGGCGGGAGCACGGCGCCATCATTGTGGTGCGCGACCTGCTGGCCGAGTCGCCGGCCCTGATCGACCGGCTGGCGCCGGAGCATCTGGAACTGGCGGTGGAGGACCCCGACGCGCTGGCCGCGAAGGTGCGCAACGCCGGGGCCATCTTCCTCGGCCGCTACACGCCCGAGGCCATCGGCGATTACGTGGCCGGCCCGAACCACGTCCTGCCGACGGCGCGCTCCGCGCGCTTCTCGTCCGGCCTGAACGTGCTGGATTTCATGAAGCGGACGACCTTCGTCGCCTGCGATGCGGACAGCGTGAAGGCGATCGGCCCGGCGGCGGTGACGCTGGCCCGGTCGGAGGGTCTGGACGCGCACGCGCTGTCGGTGGCGCTGCGCCTGCCGGGGGGAGGTCAGGGGTGAGCACGAAGGGCAACCGCCGCATCGTCCACGTGACGCTCGACGAGAAGACGGTGATCCGGCGCAAGCCGGAGGTGGAGCACGAGCGCGCGGTTGCCATCTTCGACCTGCTCGAAGACAACGAGTTCTTTCCCTGCGACCACGCCGATTGCGGCCCCTACCACCTGCATCTGTCGATCGAGGACAACCGGCTGGTCTTCGACGTGCGGCGCGACGACGACAGCGCGCTGGACAGGATCACCCTGCCGGTGACCGGCTTCCGGTCCGTCGTCCGGGACTATTTCCTGATCTGTGAAAGCTACTATCAGGCGATCAAGCGCTCCACGCCCTCACAGATCGAGGCGATCGACATGGGGCGCCGCGGCCTGCACAACGAAGGATCGGAGATGCTGCGCGAACGGCTGGCGGGCAAGGTCGAAATGGATCTCCAGACGGCGCGTCGGCTGTTCACGCTGATCTGCGTCCTCCACATCCGCGGCTGACGGGGTCGGGCGGCGCATGGCCCCGGTGCTGCAACCGCTCCCCGTGACGAGCGTGTTGTTCGCCTGCACCTACAACATGATCCGCTCGCCGATGGCGGCGGCGATCATGCGGCATTTCCATGGCACGCGCGTCTATGTCGACTCGGTCGGCGTGCGCGAGGGGGACGAGGTCGATCCCTTCGCCGTGGCGGTGATGGAGGAGATGGGCATCGACCTGTCCCGCCACCGCTGCCGCAGCTTCGAGGATCTGGAGGACACGAATTTCGACCTGATCGTGTCACTGTCGCCGGAGGCGCAGCACCGAGCCATCGAGATGACCCGCACCATGGCGTGCGACGTGGAGTTCTGGAACACCTTCGACCCGACCCTGGTGGACGGCAACCGCGAGGCCATGCTGGAGGCCTACCGCAAGGTCCGCGACGGGTTGCTGGGCAGGATCAAGGAACGGTTTCCGTTGTCCCGCGGCCCGATGGTGTGACCATCCGCCGGTTTGACGGCGGGATTATGTGAAGTCCTTTTTCAAGGATGGGTTGAGGTGCTATTGAGATGGGTCATCGAACGACGTGTGCCCCTCCACCTAGTCTCTAGAGACCCTTGAGAGGTTCTCCGCCTGATGCTCGCCGGTTTGCCGTCCCGCCTGTTTCGTGCCACCGGTCTGCGGAGTCTCCGTCTGCGTCTGATGGGCGTCGTGCTGGCGTCCCTGGCTCTGCCGTTGGCCGGGGCGCTGTACTTTTTCGACCAGCAGCTCGACCAGCGCCTGAGCAGCGCCCAGGAACTGGCGCGGCACCTGACCGAGGACGGGGTGGAGCGGCAGCGCGACCTGATCGGCGAGGCGCGGAACCTGCTGAGCGTTCTGGCCTTGGTGCCGGCGGTCCGCGACGCCGACCACAGGGACACCGACGCCTGCGTCGCCACGCTGGCGCCGATGCCGCGGCAGCACCGCTGGACGACCGGCGTGTGGGTGACCGACCCGAACGGCCTCCTCATCTGCGACACGACCGGCCCCGGCTCCGGGATGAGCCTGCGCGAGCGCGAGTATTTCCAGCGGGCGCTGGACACCAAATCCTTCGTGCTGAGCGAGGTGGTGATCGGCAAGCGGTCGGGGAAGCCGCTGATCCTGGCGGTGCAGCCGGTGCTGGTGAATGGTGAGGTCGAGCGGGTTCTCGGGGTGGCGATCGACCTCGCTTGGTTGACCGATCTGGTGAAGGTGACGAAGCAGGACGACGCGCGCATTCTGGTGCTCGACCGCCGCGGGGTGCTGATCGCCCGCCAGCCCGATCCGGAAGGCTGGGTCGGGCGCAGTCTGATGGATTTCCCATACATCAAGCGCATGCTGACCGAGGGCAGCGGCGTGTTCGAAAGCGAAAGCGCTGACGGGCGCACCCGCATCTGGGCTTTCCGCCATTCTCCGGAAACCGATACCGTCTTTGCCGTGGGCATGCCGACCGGGCCGATCGTGGCGGACGCCCAGCGTGACCTGCTGCGCGGGCTGGTCCTGCTCGGTATCGCCGGGCTGTTCAGCGTGGCCGCGCTCTGGTCGCTGCTCCACGCCTCGGTCCTGCGCTGGATGCGCGTTCTCAGCCAAGCGGCGACCCGGATCGGGGCCGGCGACGTCGGGACCGTGGTGGAGGCCCACGGCGCGCCCGACGAGATTCGGCTGGTGGCCAACGCCTTCAACGACATGTCGGGCCGGCTGAAGCGGCGCGAGCAGGAACTGCGCGCCGCCATGGAGGAGGCCCGCGCCGGCAGCCGCGCCAAGGAGGATTTCCTGGCGACCATGAGCCACGAGATCCGGACGCCGATGAACGGCGTGATCGGATTCGCCGACATGCTCCTGGAAACGCCGCTGACCGCGGAGCAGCGGCGCTACGCCTCCCAGGTGCGGGAGGCCGGGCGGTCCCTGCTGACCGTCATCAACGACGTGCTGGACCTGTCGAAGCTGGAGGCGGGCAAGCTCGATCTGGTCCGTGTGCCGTTCCGGCTGGACGATCTGGCCGACCGCTGCCAGGCCATCGTGCGGCTGGCCGCCGAGCAGAAGGGGCTGGAGATGCACACCTCCGTCTCCGCGGCAGCGCGCGGCTACGTGCTGGGCGATCCCGACCGGGTGCGCCAGATCCTGCTGAACCTGCTCGGGAACGCGGTGAAGTTCACCGACACGGGCAGCGTCCGCCTGACCGTCAAGGCCATGGGGGACGAGGCCGGCCCGCGCCGCTACACCTTCACCGTCAGCGACACCGGCATCGGCGTGCCCGAAGACCGCCAGCGCGAACTGTTCCAGCGCTTCAGCCAGTTGGACCGCGGGCGCGGCGGCACCGGCCTGGGGCTGGCCATCTGCCACCGTCTGGTCGAGCTGATGGGCGGCGAGATCGGCGTGGAAAGCCGCCCCGGCGTCGGCAGCACCTTCTGGTTCAGCCTGCCGCTGCAACCCGCCAGCGCCCCGGAACGGGACGACCAAGACGGCGGCGCGCTGAACCACCAGCCGTCGAGCCGCGGTGCGCGCATCCTGCTGGCCGAGGATCTGGCGATGAACCGCGATCTCGTGATCGCCATGCTGACCCGGGCCGGTCACCATGTGGACGCGGTGCCCGACGGCGCCGCCGCCGTGACCGCGGTGCAGGAGCGCGTGTACGACCTCGTCCTCATGGACGTTCAGATGCCGGTGATGGATGGGCTGGAGGCGACGCGGCGCATCCGGGCGCTTCCCGGCGTGCTGGGCCGCATCCCGATCCTGGCCCTGTCGGCGGGTGTGCTGGCCGTGGAGGTGGAGCGCTGCCGACAGGCCGGGATGGACGATCATCTGGCCAAGCCCTTGGAGAAAAACCGGCTTCTGGCCGCCGTCGACCATTGGAACGGCGAGGGGCGGCGGACGGCGGTCGATGTCGGCCCCATCCGCTTGGCCGACACGCCGGGCGATTGAATCCATCGCGCCGATCCCGGCCAATGATTAAGAAAAATTAAGGCCTTTGTGCTAAAGCTGCGGCGAAGGGTTCCGCGAGGGCGGTTCCGGTCTGACGGTTCCGGTGTTCCATGAAGGTCGCGCTGCCTCCACTCGTCCCGATTCCCGAGCGCAAGCCGGATGTTCCCGCGCCGCCGTCCTCCACGGGCGCCGCGTCGGGCGGGTCGTTTCAAAGCGCGCTGGCGGATGCCCAGCCGGTTCCCCGCGGGCGATTGACCAACGGACAGAAGGCACCGCCTCTGCCGGCGACGAAGCCGGAGGCGCCGATCCAACTTGCCGACGGGACCCGCGTGCCGTTTCCCGCCCGCAAGCCCGAGGTCGCCGCGATGGCTGCTGCTGCGTCAGGCACCCAATCGACGGTGATCGGCGCCGCCCTGGCGAACAGCCCCGCCGCCGGGCAGGTGGTTCTGGCGGCCCAGCAGGTCGCCGGCCTGTCGGGCCACAGCTTCACCGCCATTCTCGCCCAGGCGACCCAGGAAAGCGGACTGGACCCGGCGGCCCGCAACCGCTCCAGCTCCGCCGCCGGACCGTTCCAGTTCCTGGAGCGCACTTGGCTCGACCTGTTCCGCCGCCATGGCTCCGCCTACGGCCAGGGAGAACTGGCGAGCGCGATCCAAAGCCGCAACGGCATCCCCTCGGTCAAGGACCCGGCGGTGCGCCGCCAGATCCTGGCGCTGCGCCACGACGTCGACCTCTCCGCCGGCATGGCCGCGCGCTACCTGTCCGAGGGCCGCGACCGGCTGGAGGAGCGGCTGAAGCGCCCGGTGTCGGAAACCGAGAGCCGCATCGCCTATGTGCTGGGCGTGGGCGGGGCGGCCAAGCTGATCCGCGCCGCCGAGTCGACCCCCAGGGCGGCCGCCGCGGAACTCCTGCCCGCGGCGGCGCGGAGCAACCGGGGCCTGTTCTACGACCGCGCCACGGGCCGGGAACTCACCGCGTCGGAGACCGTCGCGCGGCTGACGCGGCGCATGGACACCGACCAGAAGGAGATGTTCGAGCGCATCGCGCAGGCCGCGGAACCCCGCTTGCGGCTCGATGGCGGCCCCTCGCCGCTCAGTTCTTTCCAGTCGGCGGCCCTTGGCGGCACCGCGGGCATGGACGCGGGCGGCGCGGGGGAGTATGAAAACGGCGACGGAGACCCGCTCGGCTGAACCGCCGGCTGTTTCCGTCCCATCTGGAAGGCTTTGGCCAACCCCCACGCCGGAGGCTCACCGCCCCCGGTGGAATCCCCCTTGACCGGGCGGCTTCGGGAGGTCAGTTATTGCCTCGAAACTGTTACGGACTTAAGGGGCTATGGCTAAGGAAGATCTGATCGAGTTCTCCGGAACCGTCGTCGAGCTGCTGCCGAACGCGATGTTCCGTGTGAAGCTCGACAACGAGCATGAAGTGCTGGCGCACACCTCCGGCAAGATGCGCAAGAACCGCATCCGCGTGCTGGCCGGTGACCGCGTCAACGTCGAGATGACGCCCTACGACCTGACCAAGGGCCGGATCACGTTCCGGTTCAAGTGATTGAACCGGTTTCCCGCGTTGAACCGGTTTCCACCGTCGGCCATCCTCCCCGCGTTATGAGCACCGAAACCACCCACCGGCTCGTGCTGGCGTCCGCCTCGCCCCGCCGGCTCGACCTGTTGCGCCAGATCGGCGTGGTGCCCGACGCGGTCGACCCCGCAGACATCGACGAATCGCCCCTGCCGCGGGAGCTTCCGCCCCAGCACGCGCTGCGTCTGGCCGGCGAGAAGGCCGCCGCCGTGGCCGCGCGCCATCCCGGCGCCTTCGTGCTGGCCGCCGACACGGTGGTCGCCTGCGGCCGCCGCATCCTGCCCAAAGCGGAGGAGGAGAAGCAGGCGCGCGCCTGCCTCGGCCTGCTGTCCGGGCGGCGTCACCGGGTGTTCGGCGGGGTCGTGCTGCTGTCGCCCGCGGGGGAGGGGGAAACGGTGCGCCGGTCGGATCGGCTGGTGCGCACCGACGTGACCTTCAAGTCGCTGTCCCACGAGGAGACCGAGTCCTACATCGCCTGCGGCGAATGGCAGGGCAAGGCCGGCGGCTATGCCATCCAGGGGCGGGCGGCGGCCCATGTCCGCTGGATCGGCGGCTCCTACAGCAACGTGGTCGGGCTGCCCCTGTTCGAGGTGGCAGCGCTGCTGCGCGGCGCGGGGTTCCCGCTGCCGTGAGCGGCCCGGCGGGCGGTACCGGATCGGACATCCTCATCGACCGCGACGGTCCACTGACGCGGGCCGCCGTGCTGACCGGCGGCCGGCTGACCGACCTTTACATCGACCATGCCGAGCGTCCGTCCCTGCTGGGCCATGTGTTCCTCGGCCGGGTGGAGCGCATCGCGACGGGGCTGGACGGCGCCTTCGTCGATCTCGGCACCGGCAAGTCGGGCCTGCTCTCCGCACTGGACGCCCGCGGGCCGAAGGGGCGTCCCAAGGCCAAGGGCGAGCGGATCGGCAACCTGCTGCGCACCGGCCAGACCGTGCTGGTGCAGGTGAAGGCCGACGCCACCGGGTCCAAGGGGCCGTCCCTGACCATGGACATCACCCTGCCGGGCCGTTTCCTGGTGCACGCGCCGCTGGGGCGCGACGTGGCGGTGTCGAAGCGGCTGGGCAGCGGGCCGGAGCGCACCGAGCTGGCCCGCCGCATCCAGGACATCGCTCCCGGCGCCGGCTGGATCGTCCGGGCGGGCGCCGCTACGGCACCGGACGGGCTTCTGGCCGCGGAGTCGGACGCGCTGCATCTGGCGTGGCGGTCGATCCGCGACGCGGCGGAGCGGGGCGGCGGACCCTCATTGCTGCTGACCGGCCCCGACGCGCCGCGCCGTGCCCTGATCGAGCATGGGGCGAGCGTTCCGTCGCGAATCATCGTGGACGACGCGGCTCTGGCCCGCGACCTCGCCGACTGGTGCGCCGACCGCGCGCCGGACCTGGAGGAGCGGGTGGAGCCGTTCAACGCCCGGCTCCTGGCCGCGCCGTCCGATAGCCGGCAGCGCCTCTTTGACCTGCGGGATCTCGACGCTGAGATTGACACACTGCTCGGTACGCGGGTGCCGCTGTCCGGCGGCGGGTCGCTGGTCATCGAGCGAACCGAGGCGATGACCGTTGTGGACGTCAACGCGGGGGAACGCGGCAACCCGCTGGACGTCAATCTGGAGGCGGCGGTGGAGATCGCCCGGCAACTGCGCCTGCGCAACGCCGGGGGGATCGTCGTCGTCGATTTCGTCAACATGCGCAACCGGGGCGACGCCGAACGGCTGCTGAACGCCCTGTCCCGCGCGGTGGAGGACGACCCGGCGCAGACCCAGGTCTATGGTCTGTCCAAGCTGGGTCTGGTGGAGATGACCCGCGCCCGGCGCGGCACGGCCCTGGCCGAACTGCTGGGAACCGTCCGCCTGAACTCCAACCGCACCGGCGCGGCGGAGGATTGAGCGATGAACGACAACCAAAAGCCTGTTGAAAAAGCCTGCCCGATCTGCGGCCGCCCGGCGGTGGAGGAGACCAAGCCCTTCTGCTCCAAGCGCTGCGCCGACGTGGATTTGTCGCGCTGGCTGGGCGGCGTCTACCGCATCGAAAGCCCCGACCGCCCGGACGCCGAGGAGGCCGACGAGCGGGAGTGACGGGGCGGCGGATTTCTGCATTTTAGGGCTGGACAGGCCCGGTGAATTTGCCTACAAAGCGCGCCTCGACGCGCCGCGGTCTCCACCGCGGCGTCGGTGCCCAGGTAGCTCAGTTGGTAGAGCAGGGGACTGAAAATCCCCGTGTCGGCGGTTCGACTCCGTCCCTGGGCACCACTTCTTCCCTTCGTGGGGTTGTGGTGTTTCGAACGCTCCGTCATCCGCGGGGCGTTTTTTGTTGTCCGCGCCGCGTCACTCGGCCCCGCCGGCGCGCGGAAGGGGTGGCGTTCGCGTTGCGGCGACCGTATCGTGCGTCTCGCAACGATCCGGCACGGATGGCGGGATGCTCGATCAGCGGACCAGCGCGTTTCTTGAGGACTTCCTGGCGAAGCCCGGCGGCGATCCGGAGCGGCTCGACCGTTTCCTGCTGCATGGCCCGTACCGCGGGCGGCGCGGCGGTCGGCCCCGGCTGAAGCTGGCCTTCCACGACTTCTGGCCGGAGTTCGACACGGGCACGAATTTCTTCATCGAGATCCTGTCCAGCCGCTTCGACCTGTCGGTGGTCGAGGACGACAGCGACCTCGCCATCGTGTCGGTCTTCGGCGGGCGGCACCGCGCGGCGCGCAGCCGGCGCACCCTGTTCTTCACCGGGGAGAACGTCCGTCCGCCGCTGGATGGCTTCGACATGGCGGTGTCCTTCGACCGCCTCGACGACCCGCGCCATTACCGCCTGCCGCTCTACGTCATGCACGCCTACGAGCACATGCGGGAGGGGGCGGTGCCGCATTTCTGCTCGCCGGTCCTGCCGCCGGTGCCGCCGACGCGGGCGGCCTTCGCGGAGCGCGGCTTCTGCGCCTTCCTCTACAAGAACCCGAACGGGGAGCGCCGCAACCGCTTCTTCCCGGCGCTGGACGGGCGGCGGCGCGTCGATTCGGTGGGCTGGCACCTGAACAACACCGGCAGCGTCGTCAAGATGGGCTGGCTGGCCAAGATCCGCGTCTTCGAACGCTACCGCTTCGCCTTCGCCTTCGAGAACACCAGCCACCCCGGCTATCTGACGGAGAAGATTTTGGACGTCTTCCAGGCCGGGGCGGTGCCGCTCTATTGGGGCGATCCCGACCTGGAGCAGGAGGTGGCGGCCGGCAGCTTCATCGACGTGTCGCGCTTCGCCACGGACGAGGAGGCGGTGGAGCACATCCTGGCGGTGGACGGTGATTACGACGCCTATTGCGCCCACCGCACCGTGGCGCCCTTCCTGGGGACGGAGGAGTTTCATTTCGACGCCTACCGCCTCGCCGACTGGATCGAAAGCCGGCTGTGACGGTCGGAGAGGGGAAGCGATGGCGCGGGTTTTGCTGAATTACGCGGACGGGGCCTTCCTGGCGGCGCAGAAGCGCAACGCCCGCAGCGGGATGTAGGTCGGCGGTTTCGACTCCGTCGCGATGCTGGGGCGAAGCCACATCGACCCGGCCTTCGTCGAGCGCAACCGCTTCATCCTCGACCAACCGCGCGGGGCGGGTTTTTGGCTGTGGAAGCCCTGGGCCATCTGGACCCTGCTGCGCGACCATCTGAAGGACGGCGACGTGCTGTTCTACTGCGACAGCGGCGCCCATTTCGTGCACCGCGCCGACCCGGTGATCGACCTCTGCCGGGAGCGGCGCGACCTGCCCATCCTGCTGTTCACGCTGGAGGACAAATTCAAGAACCGCGGCTGGACCAAGCGCGACTGCTTTCATTTCATGCGGCTGGACCGCCCCGACTACACCGACGCCACCCAGATCCTGGCGAGCTTCATCGTCTGCGAGCGGACTCCGGAGACCATCGCCTTCGTCTCCGAATGGCTGCGTTTCGCCCAGGACGAGCGCATCCTCACCGACGCGCCGAACGAGTGCGGCAAGCCGAACTACCCGGAATTCCGCGACCACCGCCACGACCAGAGCATTCTCAGCCTGCTGGCCCGCCGCCGCGGGGTGAGCACGATCCCCGACATCTCGCAATGGGGCGACGACCGCCGCCCGCCGGAGATCCCGCGCATCCTGCTGCACACGCGCCAGCGGGATTGAGAGGGCGCATGGACCATCCCGAGACCGCCGAACGGGCCGCCGCGCTGCACCGGCAGGCCGTCGCCGCCCAGCGCGAGGGCCGCGTCCGCGAGGCCGTGGCGCTGTTCCAGCAGGCGCTCGCGATGCGCAAGGACGTGGACATCTATCTGGATTTCGGCGGCCTGCTGGCGGGGCTGTCGCAATGGGGGCCGGCGGGGGCGGTCTACGCCGCGGCGCTGAAGCTGGCGCCCGACTCTCTGGACGCCCATTACGGGGTGGCGCTGTCCCTTCACGCCCAGGGCCGCCCGGCGGAGGCCGAGCCGCACTACCGCGCCGTTCTGGCCTCCTGCCCTGGGCTGGGCGAGGTGTGGAACAATCTGGGCGTGGCGCTTCAGGATCAGAACCGACCCGAAGCGGCGGAGGCGGCCTACCGCGAGGCCCTGCGTCGTCGGCCGGAGGACGCCGGCACCTGGAAGAATCTGGCGGTCGCGCTGGACGCTCTGGGCCGGACCGGCGAGGCCGAAACCGCCTACCGCGCGGCTCTGTCGCGCAACCCGGAACACGCGGTGTCCCTCAACAATCTCGGCGTTCTCGTCCTGGCCGCCGGGCGCCGGGACGAGGCGTCGCGGGTCGGCCGGCGCATGGCGGCGCTGAACCCGGCGGACCGGCACGGTTGGATGCTGCTGGGCAACGCCGCCCATGCGGCCGGCCGTTGGGGCGAGGCTGTGCGGGTGAACGCGGTGGCGGTGCGGCTGGCGCCGGACGATCCCGCGTTGCGCCGCAACCTCGCCAACGCGCTGTCCGCCGCCGGCCGGCGGGAGGAGGCGGTGGCGGAGTACCAAGCCGTGCTCAGCCTTCGGCCCGACTCCCCCACGGCGGCCGTCGATCTGGCGATGGAACTGCTTGGCTTGCACGACATGGCCGGCGCCCTGGCGCTGCTGCGCGGTGCGATCGGGCGGCATCCTGAGCATGCCGCGGCGTGGCGGATTCTCGGGCAGACGCTGACCGGCGCCTTGCGGCCGGACGCCGGGCTCGACGCGCTGCGCCGGGCGGTGGCCCTCGACCCCGGCGACCCGGCGGGGTGGGAGGATTTCGCCGCCGCCGCGACTCTGGCCGACCGGGTCGCGCCGTCCATCGAGGCCCTCCGCCGCGTCCGCCGGCTCTCTCCCGCCTACAACCCGGCGCTGGCGCAGCTGGTGCAGCAGCAGCGGCACGCCTGCGACTGGCGCGACCTGCCGGCGCTGGAGCGCGACCTGATCGGGCGGATCCGCGCCGGGGCGCTGGGCGTGCCGCCCTTCGGTCTCCTGGCGGTGGACACGACCCCGGCAGACCAGCGGGCGGCGGCGGAGCGCTGGGCGCGGCAGAAGGCGCATGGCGTGCCGGCCGTGGCGCGGCCCGTCGTTGCCGGAGACGGTCGCCTGCGCGTCGGCTACCTCTCCGCCGACTTCCACGAGCACGCCACCGCCTATCTGATGGCGGAACTTCTGGAGCGGCACGACCGCACGCGCTTCGCCGTCACCGCCTATTCCACCGGCATCGACGACGGCAGCCCGATGCGCCGGCGCCTGACCGCGGCGGTCGAGCGCTTCGTGGACCTGCGCGACCGCTCCGACCGCGACGCCGCGCAAACCATCGCCGCCGACGGCATCGACATCCTGGTTGACCTGAAGGGCTACACGGCCTTCGCCCGCACACCGATCCTGGCGGCTCGGCCCGCCCCGGTTCAGGTCAATTGGCTCGGCTATCCCGGCACCATAGGTGCGGACTTCATCGACGTGATCCTGGCCGACGCGGTGACCATCCCGCCGGGCGAGGAGGCGTTCTACAGCGAGGCGGTGGTGCGGCTCCCCCATTGCTACCAGCCCAATGACCGCCACCGCGCCATCGCCGAGCGCACCCCGTCGCGCGCCGATTGCGGGTTGCCGGAGGACGGATTCGTCTTCTGCTGCTTCAACAGCCCCTACAAGCTGACGCTCGCTGTGTTCGACGTCTGGGCGCGGCTGCTGCGCGCCGTGCCGGGGAGCGTCCTGTGGCTCTACGCCGGCAACCCGCTGGTGGCCGGCAACCTGCGGCGCGAGGCGGCGGCCCGCGGGGTGGCGCCGGAGCGCCTGGTCTTCGCCCCGCCGCGCCCGCTGGCGGAGCATCTGGCGCGGCACCGGCTGGCCGACCTGTTCCTCGACACGCTGCCCTACAACGCCCACACCACGGCCAGCGACGCGCTTTGGACCGGGCTTCCGGTGGTGACCTGCCGCGGCGGGACCTTCGCCGGGCGGGTGGCGGCCAGCCTGCTCGACACGGTGGGGCTGCCAGAGCTGGTGACCGACTCGCTGGAGTCCTACGAGGCGCTGGCCCTGGGCCTCGCCTGCGATCCGGAGCGGCTGGTCGGGCTGAGGGCACGGCTGACGGCGGCGCGGGTGGCCAGCCCGCTGTTCGACGGCGACCGCTTCGCCCGTGATCTGGAGGACGCCTATCGGGCGATCTGGCAACGCTTCGCACCGGCAGGAGACCCGCGATGACGACTATGGACCGGCGCCTTCACATCGTCGTGCCCTACCGCGACCGCACGGCGCATCTGCGGGACTTCGTGCCGCGGGTCGGCGCTTACTTCGCAACGCTCGCCGAACCGATCGACTACCGAGTCACCATCGTCGAGCAGGAGGCCGGGCTGCCCTTCAACCGGGGCGCCGTCAAGAATGTCGGCTTCCTGCTGGGCGAGGCGGAGAGCGGCTATACCTGCCTGCACGACATCGACTATCTGCCCGTCGACGCCGATTACTCCTGGGTCGACCGGCCGACCCCCATCCTGTCCTTCGGGGCGGAGCAGCGGCCGGTGGCGCCGGGGCGCTCGGACCAGACGGTGACCACCGACCTGGAGAGCACGATGGGCGGCGTCCTGCTGATGCCCAACGACGTGTTCCGGCGGATCGACGGCTATTCCAACGCCTATTGGGGCTGGGGCTATGAGGATTTCGACCTGTCGCTGCGCATCCGCTCCCGCCGCATCCCGACCGCGCGGCGGCCCGGCCGGTTCGAGCCGCTGGACCACGACAACGAGGGCTTCAACCCCGACGCTTCGGCCTCGCCCATCTCGCGGGTCAACAAGCGGGTGTTCCAGGCGAACTGGGCGGGCGGCACGATCCCGGAGCAGGACGGGCTGTCCAGCCTGACCTTCGACATCCTCGACCGCCGCCCCTGCGACGGCGTCGATCCCGGCGCTGCTGGACGGTGGGAGATCGTGCGCGTCCGCCTGACCATGGCGCCGCTGCCCGGCCAGCTGGCGGCCTTCAAGGCGCGCTGAACCTGTTACCTTTCGGGACACCCGCGCATCTGCGGGAAGACACCGGCGCGTTCCAATGCGTATAGTGCGCCGCTTTCGGCGGCTCTTGGCCCGCAGGACGAACACCCGCGAAACGACGAAGCGGAATGGACATGACCAGCCACGAAGACGTCTTCGACGCGCCGGAGACGCGGCAGCCGACCATCCTGGCGGTGTACAATCAGAAGGGCGGCGTCGGCAAGACGACTACCTCGGTGAACCTCGCCCTGGCGCTGGCCGCGCTGGGCAAGAGCGTCGTCCTGATCGACTTCGATCCGCAGAGCAGCGCCACCAGCAATTTCCTGCTGCGGGAGAAGGCGCGTGTCGGCATCAACGACCTGCTGAGCCAGGACACCTTCGTCGAGGACGCCATCACCCCGACCAGCTTCGACGGGCTGTCGATGATCGTCGGGGCGCGGAAGCTCTATTCGCTGGAACACGCGCTGGACGCCCGCGGCGGGTCGCAGCGCGGCCTGCGCAAGGCGCTGCACTTCTCGCGCAACCCGCCGGATTACGTGGTGATCGACTGCCCGCCGGCGCTCGGCCATCTGGCGGCGGGCGCGCTGGCGGCGTCGGACCGGCTGGTGCTTCCGGTCTTTCCAGGGCGCTACGCGCTGGACGGGCTGAAGCGCACCCTGTCGGTGGTCGAGCACATCCAGAAGGGCATGAACCCCAACCTGTCGGTGGCCGGCATCCTGATGCTGTCGATCACCAACGACGAGGTCGGGCGCGAATCGCTGACCCTGCTGCGCTCCGAATTCCCGGAACTGATGTTCCGCACGGCGATCCCCTACGACGTGGACGTGGTGAAGGCGACCTACCGCCGGATGCCCGCCGCGATCTTCAGCCCGGAGGGGCGGACAACCACGCGCTTCCTGGCGCTGGGCTGGGAGATCGTCCACGGCCGCGGCTCCTCCCCGACCGACGAGCAGTTGAAGCCGGCGCAGGACCGCATCCGCGCGTGGCACGCCGACACCGACTCCTCCTACAGCGCCCGCCGCGCGGCGGCGCCCGATGAGGGCGACGACTCCACGGGCGGCGGCAACGGGCGCAGTGCGGGTGTTGAGGCGTCCAAGGGTGGCGGCGGCCGGGCGTTGGTCGCCGCGGCGGTCGGGCTGATCGTCGGATTCGCCTTGGGCGCGCTGTTCGGCCAGCCGCTTCTGGGCGGCGTCTTAGCCGGTCTCGGTGGGTAGGCTACAGCACCGCCTTGCGGGCGGAGAGCAGGATGCTGGTCTCGGTGGAGGCGATGCCGGCGATCTGCCGGACGCGGCGCAGCGTGTCGTCGAAGGCCTCCAGCGACTCCGTTTCGATTTCAGCGACGACGTCCCAGCGCCCGTTGGTGGTGTAGACCGTCCGCACCTCCGGAAAGCCGTGCAGGCGGGCAATGACCGTCTCGGCGGCGCGGCCCTCCACCTCGATCATCGTGATGGCCCGGACCATGGCGGGCCGCAGATCCTTGCGCAGCAGCACCGTGAAGCCGGCGATCACCCCGCTTTCGACCAGACGGTCGATGCGGGCGCGCACGGTCGCGCGCGACACCTTCAGCGCGGCGGCGAGGCCGGCGACGGGCTGGCGCGCGTCGGCGCGCAGCAGGCCCAAAAGGCGGTGGTCCAGGTCGTCCATGCCAGAATGATAAATCGGGCTTGTCAGACTGTCAAAAATGCTGCCGTTCGTTGGCATTTTTCCGTCTTTCTGCCGCCGGTGCCGTCCCCGATAGTCATGGGAGGCAGGATCGCACAGGGAGAGGAATGGCATGGCGTCGGGGGATCGGGACGATCAGCGTTTCTTGGAGATCATCGGCGTTCCCATCGAGGCGGGGGCCGGCCATCCCGGCGCCCTGATGGGGCCGGCGGCGCTGCGCACGGCCGGGCTGGTCCGCGCCCTGCGCGAGCTGGGGCACGAGGTCCGCGACCTTGGTGATTTGACGCCCGACCCCTGGGGCGAGGGCGACGCCGCCACCGCCCGTCTGGCGGAGATCACCGCTTGGTCGCGGGCGCTGGCCGACCGCTCCTATTCCATGATGCAGGGCGGCGGCGTGCCGGTGTTCCTGGGCGGCGACCACAGCCTGTCCATGGGCTCGGTCACTGGGGTGGCCCGCCATTGCCGGGAGACGAGCAAGCCGCTGTTCGTGCTGTGGCTGGACGCCCACGGCGACTTCAACACCCCCCACACCTCGCCGTCGGGCAACATGCACGGGATGCCGGTGGCCCTGCTGTGCGGGGAGGACGGCTTCGACGACGTCTTCCCGCCGGAGCAGCGCGCCACCGTGAACCCGGCGCATGTGCATCTGTTCGGCATCCGCTCCCTCGATCCCGGAGAGCGGCGCCTGCTGCGCGCCCGCGGGGTGGATGTGGTGGACATGCGGCTGATCGACGAGCACGGCGTCGGCGTCCACATGCGCCGCATCATCGAGCGGGTGCGGCAGGCCGGCGGCCATCTGCACGTCAGCCTGGACGTGGATTTCCTCGACCCCGCCATCGCCCCGGCGGTGGGCACGGCGGTGCTGGGCGGCGCGACCTACCGCGAAGCGCACCTGATCATGGAGATGCTGCACGACGCGGGCGTCGTCGGCTCGCTGGACGTGGTGGAGCTGAACCCCTTCCTCGACGAGCGGGGCAAGAGCGCGCTTTTGCTGGTCGATCTGGTGGCGAGCCTGTTCGGCCGCCGCATTATCGACCCCGCCGTCACCCAGTCGCAGATCGGCGGCCAAGCCGTCTGAAGAAGAAACAGACCCGGAGAGAACGCCATGCTTCAGCACGCCGCCGACCTGATCGGGACCGAACACCGCCTGGGCGCCCACAATTACAAGCCGCTGGACGTCGTGCTGGCGCGCGGCGAGGGCGTCTATGTCTGGGACATCGAGGGCAACCGCTATCTCGACTGCCTGTCGGCCTATTCCGCCGTCAACCAGGGCCATTGCCACCCGAAGATTCTGGAAGCGATGGTGCAACAGGCGTCGAAGCTGACGCTGACCTCCCGCGCCTTCCGCAACGACCAGCTGGCGCCGTTCTACGAGGAGCTGGCGGCGCTGACCGGCTCCCACAAGATCCTGCCGATGAACAGCGGGGCGGAGGCGGTGGAATCGGCGATCAAGACGGTGCGCAAGTGGGGCTACGAGGTGCGTGGCGTGCCGGAGAACCAGGCGGAGATCATCGTCTGCTCCGACAATTTTCACGGCCGCACCATCACCATCGTCAGCTTCAGCACCGACCCGGACGCCCGCGGCGGCTTCGGCCCCTTCACGCCGGGCTTCCGCACCGTGCCATTCGGCGACGCGGCGGCGCTGGAGGCGGCGCTGACCCCCAACACGGTGGCCGTCCTGCTGGAGCCGATCCAGGGCGAGGCCGGGGTGGTCATCCCGCCCGCCGGCTATCTGCGCCGGGTGCGCGACCTGTGCACGGAGCGCAACGTCGTGATGATCCTGGACGAGATCCAGACCGGGCTGGGCCGCACCGGCAAGCTGCTGGCCGAGGAGCATGAGGGGGTGGAGGCCGACGTCACCCTGATCGGCAAGGCGCTGTCCGGCGGCTTCTACCCGGTGTCGGCGGTGCTGTCGAACTCCGAGGTGCTGGGCGTGCTGAAGCCCGGCCAGCACGGCAGCACCTTCGGCGGCAACCCGTTGGCCTGCGCCGTCGCCCGCGCCGCCATGCGGGTGCTGGTGGAGGAGGGCATGATCGACAACGCCGCCGCCCAGGGCGCCTATTTCCTGGAGCAGCTCGGCGCCATCCGCAGCAACGTGATTCGCGAGGTGCGCGGGCGCGGCCTGATGCTGGCGGTGGAGCTTCACCCGGAGGCGGGCGGGGCGCGCCGCTATTGCGAGGCGCTGCGGGCGCGCGGCGTCCTGGCGAAGGACACCCACGACCACACCATCCGCATCGCCCCGCCGCTGGTCATCACCCGCGAGCAGGTCGATTGGGCGCTGGAGCAGTTCGACGCCGTCCTGACGGGAACCGCCCTTGCGTAAAGGGCCTGGGTCATCGCATTCGCCCCTTTTAACCCTCTCCCCTCCGGGGAGAGGGGATTTTAACGAACAGCCTGGCGCAAAAGGCGCTTGCGGCCCGCCCCGGCCTTCGCCACGGTGGGGCGGGCTTCCCATCCATCCAGCAGCGATCCGCCATGCACAGCGCCATCATCGACCTTCCGTCCGCCACCCCCGGCACCCGGCGGACCCTGACCGTCCAGCGCTTCGGCACGGCGGGCGCGCGGCCCTGCGCCTACATCCAGGCGTCGCTGCACGCCGACGAGATCCCGGCGATGCTGGTGGCCGACAAGCTGCGCCGCATCCTGACCGCGCTGGAGGCCGAGGGGCGGATCGCTGGCGAGGTGATCCTCGTCCCGGTCGCCAACCCGGTGGGTCTGGGCCAGTCGCTGATGGACCATCACCTCGGCCGGTTCGACCAGGACGACGGCAAGAACTTCAACCGCGACTACCCCCACCTGACCGAGGCGGTGGCCGAGCGCGTGGCCGACCGGCTGACCGACGACGGCGAGGCCAACAAGGCCGCCATCCGCGCCGCCTTGGCCGAAGCGCTGTCCGAGCGCCGCCCGCGCACCGAGACGGAGCACATGAAGCACCGTCTTCTGGAACTGGCGCTTCAGGCCGATTGGGTGCTGGACCTGCATTGCGACCTGGAAGCGGTGATGCACCTCTACACCCTGACGCCCTCGGCGGAGGCCTTCGCCCCGTTGCAGCGGCTGCTGGGCGCGCGGGCGGTCTTCCTGGCCGAGGAATCCGGCGGCGACCCCTTTGACGAGGCGGTCAGCCGCCCCTGGAACGAGCTTGCCAAGCGCTGGCCCGACCGCCCGATCCCCTTCGGCTGCCATTCCGTGACCGTGGAGCTGCGCGGGCAGGCCGACGTGGAGCACGCCCAGGGCGAAGCGGACGCCCAGGCCATCGCCGGCTTCCTCACCCACGTCGGCGTCCTGTCCGGCGAGCCTCCGGCCCTGCCGGAACCGCTGTGCGCCCCGACCCCGCTGGAATCTTCCGAACCGCTGACCGCCCCGGTGGGCGGCGTGGTGGTCTTCCACCACAAGGCGGGCGACCGGGTGGAGGCCGGCGCCGTGGTCGCCGATATCCTCGACCCGCTGACCGGCGAGGTGACCCCGGTGCGCAGCGAATCGGCGGGCGTGCTCTACGCCCACAGCGCGACCCGCTTCACCCTGGCGGGCAAGCGGATCGCCAAGGTGGCGGGGACGACGCTGCGGCGGACGGGGCCGTTGTTGAGCGCATGACCGCTCACTGAAGGTCGCTCTGCGGCGGGCGCCCTGTTGCAGGGATGGGTTGTGGTTTTCGTTGAAGGATCGCGGCAAAGGCGATATCATTTCGGCGACCACAACATATCTTCCGGCGACTGTGCTCGCTCTTTCCCGTACCATATTCCGTCGTGGCACCGTCACTCTGTTCGCGGTCATGGTTGCGTCGCTCGGGGCGGATTCGGCAGCGGCAGCGATGATTGTCGTGGCCATTGGCATCGCGTTCGATGTTGTGCGGAATGTCCGGGCGCCGGATCTTCAACTCCTTGAGAGTGAGATCGCCCAGGCGCTTAGGGAAAGTATCGCAGAGCCGGAGCAAGCGCTGGCTTTTCACCGGTCGAGATCTCGCAAAGGAGGCCAGTTAATTTTTTGGGGAACTATTCTCTACACTGTGATCTGGATGGTTGTTCCGTCGGATGGCAGCATTGCTAAAGCGTATCTAGGCGCATTCCTGCCCGTTCACGACGCCGTAGGGATGGTGCTCGGAGCTATCCCCCGCCTTGCTGGAGACCTTGCGGCGCATGGTTACGCGGCGCGTGTGCCCGTGGTGGTTCATATGCACACCGTGCATTTCCTGACTTGCATCGCTTGGGTGCTGTTCTTTCTGATGAGCGGCTCCTGGCATTTGGCTCACGTCCTTGTGGCTGAGGAGAGGCTGCGGACACGGAGTCGGCTTTGGAAGCTCCTGTGTTCTGTTCCGCTTTTCATTATTATTATTGTTATTGTGTATATGGATTGGAGTATGTGGATAGACATAGATTGGGATCGTCGATCCGGTAAGCGTTACAACATCCATGTCTCAAATTTCAAATTTATATTCAGTATTGGAATGAGTATGATCATCTCATGGCTGGTTTGTTTTTCATACTCTCTTGTGCTGGTCTGGTCCCTTGGGTTCTCTGAAATCAGAAGATTGCCCAGACAGATGGGCACATAGTCGTCAATCACGATGGCTGCGACGTTGATTGCTTCTGGGCGGAGCATGATCGCCGACATTCTCGGCCCGCTTCACGTTGCTGAAGAGGGGGTAGCGTCTCTCCGCGCTTGACGCACATACCAACCGTTCGGTATGTATATGAGCCATGCCGAGACCCGCCAAACATCACCCTGAACGCGGCGACGCCCGCACCCGGCTTCTCGAAGCGGCGCGGGACGTCATCCGGTCCAAGGGCTTCGCGGCGACCTCCGTCGATGATCTCTGCAAGGCGGCGGGGGTCACCAAGGGCGCGTTCTTCCACCATTTCGAGACCAAGGAAGCGCTCGGCGTCGCCGCCGCCGCCTATTGGGCGGAAACCACCTCGGCCTTCTTCGCGAACGCGCCGTACCACCGGCTCGACGACCCGCTCGACCGCCTGTTCGGCTATGTCGAGTTCCGCAAGGCGATCATCGACGGCGATCCCGCCGAATTCACCTGCCTCGTCGGGACCATGACGCAGGAGGTATACGGGTCGCATCCGGCGATCCGCGACGCCTGCGCCGCCAGCATTTTCGGCCACGCGGCGACGCTGGAACCGGACATCGCGGCGGCCATGGCGGCGCGCGGCATCGAGGCTGACTGGACCCCGGCGAGCCTCGCGCGGCACACCCAGGCCGTGCTCCAGGGCGCCTTCATCCTCGCCAAGGCGACGGGCGGGCGCGAGGACGCGCTGGAGAGCGTCGATCACCTGAAACGCTACCTCACGCTGCTCTTTTCACAGACCCGTTTGAAAGGGACACCCCATGACGGAAGGTGAGCGCGACCTCGTTCTGACCCGCAGCCTCGACGCGCCGCGCGGCGCGCTATGGCGCTGCTGGACCGAACCCAAGCTGCTGAAACAGTGGTTCTGCCCCAAGCCCTGGTTCGTGTCCGAGGCCCGGATGGAGCTGCGGCCGGGCGGCGAGTTCTTCACGCGGATGAACGGCCCGAACGGCGAATCCTTCGGCGAGCCCGGCGTCTTCCTCGACGTGGAGGAGGGGCGGCGTCTGGTCTTCACCGACGCCTTCCGCCCCGGCTGGCGGCCGTCGGGCCGGGCCTTCATGACCGCCGATGTGCGGTTCGAGGACGCGGGCGCCGGCCGGACCCTCTACACCGCGCGCGCCATGCACTGGAGCGCCGAGGCGCGCGACGAGCACGAAAAGATGGGCTTCCACGAAGGCTGGGGCAAAGCGACCGACCAGCTCGAAGCCCTCGCCCGGACGCTCTGACCCAAGACGCTCTGACCTAAAAAACAGTCTGACCGGGAGGAAACGACACCATGGAACCGACGATCTACCTGTTCTTCAACGGGACCTGCCTGGAGGCGATGACCCACTACGCCGAGACCCTCGGCGGCGAGGTCGTCTATGTGTTCCGCAACGGCGACGCCCCGGATGCGGACAGCCGGATGCCCGGCGGCGATCACCTCGTGATGAACATGATGGTGAAGCTGGGGGCGACCACGGTGATGGCGTCCGACTCGCCGGACAGCATGTACAGCACGCCGCAGGGATTCCGGGTGCAAATCGCCCCGTCGTCGCTCGCCGAGTTCGACCGCATCTTCGCCGTGCTGGCGAAGGATGCCCGCACCGTGGAGATGCCGCCGGGCGAGACCTTCTGGGCCGAGCGCTTCGCCATGTTTACCGACCGCTTCGGCACGCCCTGGATGCTGAACCACACCGGCGCGAAATGCCCGGACGCGGCGGCCTCCTGACGGGCTGGGCCGAAGCTTCAAGCAGAAAGGGAGGAAAGACATGGCTTACATCGACGGGTTCGTCATCGCGGTTCCGACGGCCAACAGGCAGGCCTTCATTGACCACGCCAACAAAGCGGACAGCGTGTTCATGGAGCTTGGCGCGACGCGCGTCCTCGAATGCTGGGGCGACGATGTGCCCAACGGCAAGCTCACCGATTTCCGTCGGGCCGTGCAGGCGACGGACGACGAGACGGTCGTCTTCTCCTGGATCGAATGGCCGGACAAGGCGACGCGGGACGCCGCCATGAAGCGGATGGAAGAGCTGATGAAGGCCGACGAGCGGTTCAGCGCGGAGAAAAATCCGATGCCCTTCGATGGGAAGCGGCTGATCTTCGGCGGGTTCGCTCCGGTCGTCGAGCTGTGAGCGGGCGCTTCAGGAGCCGGTAAGCGCGCCGGCCTCACCATGTGAATGACCGAGGTCCGCGGCGGCGCCGCGCATCAGCGCCACCGCGTCCCGGTCCCTCATGCGCCGGTATCCGGCCTCTGCCAGCGCCGCCCGCCGCGCACCGTCGGCGACCAGCGCGCAGGCGGCCTCGACCAGCCCGTCGTAGGGGGCGAAGGCCATGGCGTCCAGCAGGTCGGGGTCGATTTCGGTGTCGGGGTGGCGCTCGGCCAGCACCGCCTTGCGGTTCGACAGCAGGTGCGAGACGCGGACGATCTCGAAGATGCCCGCCTCGTAGTAATGCAGGTTCAGCACCAGCTTGGCGTCGGCGACGAAGCGGTCGCGGAGATATCCGTAATGATGCTGGAGGCTGACCACCGTCAGGCCGCGCGCGCCCAGCGCGTCGAGGATGGCGCGGCGGCGCGGATTCACGGCGCCGTAGAACAGCACGTCGATGCCGGGGGCGGAGTTGTTTGGGATGCGGGTCATCTCGTCCACATGCCCGATGGGGACGTGGCGCGCCCGGATGCCCTGGCCGGCCAGATCGGCGATGTTGCGCGGGCTGTAGTCCCACACCCGGCAACGGCGCAGCAGGTCCAGGTAATGGGCGTTGCGCGGATGCAGCGTGGCGATCTGCTCCAGATTGTAGAGGATGGTGCCGCTGGGCAGCCGGTCGCCTTCCTCCGGCGTCAGGTCGTGCCCGCCCAGGACGATGGCGCGGCGCCGGCGGCCGACGCGGTTCCACACGATCTCCGCGTCGACGCCCAGGCGGCGCAGCGCGAAGCGCAGGGTTTCCGCGACCTCGGCGAAGACGCTGGCCCCGGCATCGCCCAGCCCGTTTTTCTTGATGATGACGATGTCGATCCCGCCGGCCATGCGCCCGTCCCTCCGCTCCGCGCCCTCATCCTAAAGCGTGGGCGGGCGGGCGCACAAAAAGAAACCCTCCTCCCCTTGCGGGAAGGAGGGCGTGCAGTCAGGGGACTTCGCTGAAAAATCGGGACGGACGGATCAGGCCGAAACCAGCTCCTCCAGGGAGCGCTCGATGATGTCCAGACCCTCGTCCACCAGCGCGTCCGACGCGGTCAGCGGGACCAGGATGCGGATCACGTTGCCGTAGGTGCCGCAGGACAGCAGGACGAGGCCCTTTTCCGCCGCCTTGGCGACCAGCGCCTTGGTCAGCTCCGGCGCCGGCTCCTTGGTGCCGCGGTCCTTCACCAGCTCCATGGCGATCATGCCGCCCAGGTTGCGCACGTCGCCGATCACCGACAGCGTGTTGCGCTGGGCCATGCTGCGGAAGCGGCCGGCGATGCGCTCGCCCAGGTCGTTGGAGCGCTGGATCAGCTTCTCCTCCTCGATGACGTCCAGCACGGCCAGCGCCGCGGTGGTCGCCAGCGGGCTGCCGGCGTAGGTGCCGCCGATGCCGCCGGGGATCGGGGCGTCCATGATCTCCGCCTTGCCGGTGACCGCCGACAGCGGGAAGCCGCCGGCCAGGCTCTTCGCCATGGTCATCAGGTCGGGCTCGACGCCGGAATGCTCGATGGCGAACATCTTGCCGGTGCGGGCGAAGCCGGTCTGGATCTCGTCGATGATCAGCAGGATGCCGTTGTCGTCGCAGATATTGCGCAGGGCCTGGAGGAACTCCGGCGGGGCGATGTTGAAGCCCCCTTCACCCTGCACCGGCTCCACGATGATCGCGGCGACGCGGGTGGCGTCCACGTCCGACTTGAACAGCTGCTCCAGCGCCGTCAGGCTGTCCTTGACGCTGACCCCGCGGTAGGCGTTGGGGAAGGGCGCGTGGTAGACCTCGGCCGGGAAGGGGCCGAAGCCGACCTTGTAGGGCACGACCTTGCCGGTCAGCGCCATCGCCAGCAGCGTGCGGCCGTGGAAGGCGCCGGAGAAGGCGATCACGCCCGGACGGCCCGTGTGGGCGCGGGCGATCTTCACGGCGTTCTCGACGGCTTCGGCACCCGTGGTGAAGAAGGCGGTCTTCTTCGGCGTGGAGCCCGGAACCAGCGCGTTCAGCCGCTCCGCCAGGGTCACGAAGGATTCGTAGGGCGTGACCATCGCGCAGGTGTGCGTGAAGCGGTCGAGCTGGGCCTTCACCGCCTCGATGATCTTCGGATGGCGGTGGCCGGTGTTCAGCACCGCGATGCCGCCCGCGAAGTCGATGAAGCGGTTGCCCTCGACGTCCCACAGCTCGGCGTTCTCGGCGCGGTCGACATAGACCGGCATGGCGTTGGCGAGGCCGCGCGGAACGGCGGCGTTGCGACGATCCTGGAAGGACTGGTTGCTCATCTCAAACCCCCGATTGGAAAGATGGCGTCAGGCGCCCAGGCCGACGCACAGGTACTTGATCTCCAGGAAGTCCTCCACACCGTACTTGGAGCCTTCCCGCCCGATGCCCGACTGCTTGATGCCGCCGAACGGCGCGACCTCGGTCGACAGGATGCCTTCGTTGATGCCGACCATCCCGTATTCGAGCTGCTCGGCCACGCGCCACACCCGGCCGATGTCCCGGCTGTAGAAATAGGCGGCCAAACCGAACTCGGTGTCGTTCGCCATGCGGATGGCGTCGGCCTCCGTCTCGAACTTGAACAGCGGGGCCACCGGGCCGAAGATTTCCTCGCGGGCCACGCGCATGTCGGTGGTGACGCCGGTCAGGATCGTCGGCTCGAAGAAGGTGCCGCCCATCGCGTGCCGCTTGCCGCCGAGCGCGACCTTGGCGCCCTTGGCCAGCGCGTCGCCCATCAGCTCCTCGACCTTCTCGACGGCCTGGCCGTTGATCATCGGGCCCTGGGTGACCCCGGCCTCCATGCCGTTGCCGACGCGGATCTGCTTCACCGCCTCAGCCAGCTTGGCGGCGAAGGCGTCGTAGACGCCGGCCTGGACCAGCAGGCGGTTCGCGCAGACGCAGGTCTGGCCGGAGTTGCGGTACTTGGACGCCAAGGCACCCTTGACCGCCTCGTCCAGGTCGGCGTCGTCGAACACGATGAAGGGCGCGTTGCCGCCCAGCTCCAGCGAGACCTTCTTCACCGTGTCGGCGGACTGGCGCATCAGGATTTTACCGACCTCGGTCGAGCCGGTGAAGGACAGCTTGCGCACGATCGGGCTGGCGGTCAGCTCGCCGCCGATGGCGACCGGGTCGGACCCGGTGACGATGTTAAACACCCCGGCCGGAACGCCCGCGCGCTCGGCCAGTTCGGCCAGCGCCAGGGCGGACAGCGGGGTGTCCTCCGCCGGCTTGACCACGATGGTGCAGCCGGCGGCCAGCGCCGGGCCGACCTTGCGGGTGATCATCGCGTTGGGGAAGTTCCACGGGGTGATCGCCGCGACGACGCCGATCGGCTCCTTCAGGACGACGATGCGCTTGTTGCCGGCGAAGCTGGGGATCACGTCGCCGTAGACCCGCTTGCCCTCCTCGGCGAACCACTCGATGAAGCTGGCGCCGTAGGCGACCTCGCCACGGGCCTCGGCCAGCGGCTTGCCCTGCTCCAAGGTCATCAGGACGGCCAGATCCTCCTGCGCCGCCATGATCAGCTCGAACCAGCGGCGCAGGATGGCCGCGCGCTCCTTCGCGGTCTTGGCGCGCCAAGCGGGCAGGGCGGCGTCGGCGGCGTTGATGGCCTGCCGCGTCTCTTCCGCGCCGACGTCGGCGACCTGGGCCAGTTCCTCGCCCGTCGCCGGGTTGGTCACCGCGAAGGTCTTGCCGGAGAAGGCGTCGCGCCACGCGCCGTTCACATAGGCTTGTGTCCGAAGAAGGCTCTGGTCGTTCAGCGACAGCATGGGAATCAGCCTCGATTTGCGATGTGACGGGAGCGTACCCATGTTTAATAAATTAAACAACCCTAATCGGGTGTTGAGTTTTTGATGACGCACACACGCGAATCCGGTATGCCTTCCGGTCAGGAGCGAGGAACCGATCCATGGATGTGGACGCTGTCGATTTCAACGTGGGCGCGCGCCTGAAGCAGGTTCGCGAAGCGCACGCCCTGTCCCAGCGCCAGTTGGCGCAACGGGCGGGCGTGACCAACGGCACCATCTCGCTCATCGAACAGAATCGGTGCAGCCCGTCCGTCTCCTCGCTGCGCAAGGTGCTCCAGGGCATTCCGATGACCCTGGCGGAGTTCTTCTCCTCCGACGACCTGCCGCCGCGCGAGCAGATCTTCTTCAAGGGCGGCGATCTGGTCGAGCTGACCGGGCTGGTGAAGAGCCGGGTCGGCTCCATCTCCTTCCGGCAGGTGGGCGACCTGCGCGGCCGCAACCTCCAGGTGCTGCATGAGAAATACGCCCCCGGCGCCGACACCGGTGGCCGCACCATGCTCCAGCACGAATCGGAGGAGGGCGGCATCGTCATCAAGGGCCGGATCGAGCTGACGGTCGGCGACCGCAAGGAAATCCTCGGCCCCGGCGACGCCTATCTGTTCGACAGCCGCATCCCGCACCGCTTCCGCAACCTCGGCGACGAGGAATGCGAAATCATCAGCGCCTGCACCCCGCCGTACCTGTAATTCCCTCTTCATAGTCCGTTCCCTCTCCCCTCTGGGGAGAGGGGTAGGGTGAAGGGGTTGCGCTGTTGCCGGACGTACCGCGACGCGCAACCCCCTCACCGGCCCTTCGGGCCACCCTCTCCCCAGAGGGGAGAGGGTTGAATTCCCCAGAATGAGGCTCAGCGCAGGTTGCCCTTGAGCCGCTCGTTGCGGCGGCGCAGTGCCTCCAGCGTGGCGAGCAGGATGACCGAGATGGTCGTCAGGATCACCGCCGCCGCCGTGATGGTCGGGCTGATGTTCTCGCGGATGCCGCTGAACATCTCGCGCGGCAGGGTGCGCTGCTCCGGACCCGCCATGAACAGCACCACCACCACCTCGTCGAAGCTGGTGGCGAAGGCGAACAGGGCGCCCGAGGCCAGACCCGGCAGGATCAGCGGCAGGATCACCCGGCGGAAGGCGTAGATCGGCGAGGCGCCGAGCGAGGCCGCGGCCCGCGCCAGATTCATGTCGAAGCTCTGCAGCGTCGCGCTGACCGTGATGACCACGAAGGGCGTGGACAGCGCGGTATGCGCCAGGATCAGGCCGGCGTAGCTGCCGGTCAGGCCCAGCGGCGCGAAGAAGAAGTACAGGCCGACCGCGGTGATGACGCCTGGCACCACCACCGGCGACAGCACGATGGCCAGCACCAGCGGCTTGAACTTGCTCTTCCACTGGGCGAGGCCGAGCGAGGCGAGCGTGCCCAGCACCATCGACAGGATGGTCGAGGCCACCCCGATGATGACGCTGTTCTTCAGCGACGACACCCAGCGCGGGGAGTTCAGGAAATCCTCGTACCAGCGCAGCGAGAAGCCGGGCAGCGGGTAGGTCAGGTAGGAGCCGGAGCTGAAGGACAGCGGCATGATCGCGAGGATCGGCGCCATCAGGAAGACCAGCACCAGCGAGGCGACGACCACGGTGGTGATCCAGGCGACGCGCTGGCTGGCGGTGCGGGGGGCGTGGTTGTCGCTCAATTCTTCATCCCTCCCGTGACCTGCTGGCCGTGGACCAGCTTTCCGTAGACGACGGCCAGCAGCAGCGTGGCCAGCAGAAGCACGGCACCCAGCGCCGAGGCCAGACCCCAGTTGACGGTTTCCGTCGTGTAGAAGGCGATGAAGTAGCTGATCATCTGGTCGGCGGCGCCGCCCACCAGGGCCGGCGTGATGTAGTAGCCGATGGCCAGGATGAAGACGAGCAGGCTGCCCGCCCCGATGCCGGGCACGGTCTGCGGCAGGTAGATGCGCAGGAAGGCGGTAACCGGCGAGGCGCCCAGCGACGCCGCGGCCCGCATGTAGGCCGGGGAGATCGACCGCATGCTGCTGTAGAGCGGCAGGATCATGAAGGGCAGCAGGACGTGCGTCATCGCCACGTAGACGCCGAAGCGGTTGTAGATCAGCCGCAGCGGCTCGTCGATCAGGCCGATCCAGCGCAGGCTGTCGTTGACGATGCCCTCGCTCTGCAACACGACGATCCAGGCGCAGGTGCGCACCAGAAGCGAGGTCCAGAAGGGCAGCAGCACGAAGATCATCAGGACGTTCGACTGGCCCGTGGGCAGCGTCGCCAGCATGTAGGCGACCGGGAAGCCCAGGATCAGGCAGAGGACCGTCACGCCCAAGCTGATGGTGAAGGTGCGCCCGAAGACGTCGCGGTAGATCGCCTGCTCCTCGGGGGCGGCGACGATGGCGCCGTCCAGGTTGCGCGTCAGGTCCAGCGCGCCCAGCAGGTAGAAGCTGGTGAGCGGCCCGCTGGCGCCCTTGATCGCCGCCCAGGTGGCGCGTTCGCCCCAGGCCGGGTTGATGCCGATCAGCGTGTCCTTGGCGGTGCCCGGCTCCGGCAGGGTCTTCAGGTTGCGCGCGGTGCCCGACATGATGGTGCGGAAGCCGTTCAGCGCGTAGTTCAGCCGCTTGGACGCGATGGCGACGGTGCCGGCGTCGCGCGCCGTGCGGATGTCGCCCGCCAGCGCGGCGAAGGCCGGCTCGCCCGGAACGTCCTTGCCGTCCCAGTCGGCCAGGGCCGCGACGGTGTGGGGCATGACCTGACGCACCTCCCAGTCGTCGACCGACCGCCAGAGCATGCCGGCGATGGGACCGAGGAAGGTGAAGAGCAGGAAGAGGAGGAGCGGCAGGATCAGCGCCAGGGCCTTGAGCCGGCGCGTCCGCTCCGCCCGTTTCAGACGGCGCTTGAGAGGCACCTCGGACGACGCATCGGCGCCGGCGACGAACGCGGCTGTCATGGGCGGCCTACTTCGAAAATGCGGTAGAGACGTGTGCGGTGGTCGAGGTGGGCCCCCACCCTAACCCTCCCCCGCTGACGCAGGGGAGGGGACCAATCTCCCTCCCCTGCGAAGCGGGGGAGGGCCGGGGTGGGGGCCCGTCGCAACCACTCAGAGACTGAAGCGGCTTACTTCGCCGCCCACTTGTTGAAGCGCTCGGTCAGGCGGTCGATGTTCTCCAGCCAGAAGGGGACGCTGATCTCGACCGCGTTCTTCATGTTGTCCGGAGCGGTCGGCAGGTCCTTCAGGACGGCGGGCGCCAGCTTGGACGGGGCGTCCTTGTTGGAGGTGCCGTAGGCGATGTTCTCGGACAGCTTGGCCTGGTTCTCCGCCTTGCCGACGAAGTCGAGGAACTTGTAGGCGGCTTCCTTGTTCGGGCTGCCCTTCAGGATCACCCAGCTGTCGATGGTGTAGAGCGCGCCGTTCCAGACCATGCCGAAGTTCTTCTTCTCGGCCTTGTTTGCGGCGTCGATGCGGCCGTTGTAGACGGACGTCATCGCCACCTCGCCCGAGGCCAGCAACTGCGGCGGCTGCGCGCCGGCCTTCCACCAGACGATGTCGTTCTTGATGGTGTCCAGCTTCTTGAAGGCGCGCTCCAGGCCCTCTTCGGTGCCCAGAACCTTGTAGACGTCCTTCGGCGCGACGCCGTCGGCCATCAGGGCGATTTCCAGCGTGGTCTTGGCGCCCTGGCGCAGGCCGCGCTTGCCCGGATACTTGGTGGTGTCGAAGAAGTCGGCCCAGCTCTTCGGCGCGTCCTTCAGCTTGTCCTTGTCGTAGCCGAGCACGAAGTCGTACACGATCGCGCCGACGCCGCAGGCATCGACGGTCTGCGGCAAATAGGCCTGCTCGCCGCCGATCCGGTTGAACTCCATCGTCTCGAACAGGCCCTCTTCGCAACCGACGGCCAGTTCCTCGCTCTCCACCTGGACGACGTCCCAGGTCGCCGCACCGCCCTGGACCTTGGCGCGCAGCACGCCGATGCCGCCGTCCCAGGACTCGTCGTTCATCGGGGTGCCGGCCTTCTTGAACGGCTCGAAATAGACCTTCTTCTGGGCTTCCTGATAGGCGCCGCCCCAGGACACGACCGTCAGGTCGCGGGCCTGCGCGGCGGTGGCCAGCGCCACACCTGCGGTGAACGTCGCAAGGAACCCAACTGCCACCTTAAGCTTCGACATCGTCCCCGTTCCTTCATTATGTGTGGTTGCGTCAGGAGGTGTTGCGCGCCCCCGGCCCCCCCTCCCGGAGAGACCGGACGGACGGGTGCGGCCGATCACACGGGATCGAGCGCCCGGCAGTCCTCGGGGCGGAAGCCGATGGACACGCTCTGGCCGTGGCTGAGGCCCGCGTGGGCGCCCGGCGGCAGCTTGACCATGAATTCCCCGTTGCCGGCGACCTTCAGCACGGCCAGCGCGTGGTCGCCGAGATAGATGGTGTCCTGGACATGGGCGGGCAGGGCGTTCATGCCGTCCGGGGCCTGCCCGTCGGTCAGGATGCTGATGCGCTCCGGCCGGACCGACAGCGCGGTGGCAGCTCCGGCACCGGCGACGTTGATCGCCTGGGCCACGACCGAGCCGCCCGACGCCAGCGCCACGCGGCAGAAGCCCTGTTCGATATTCTCGACGGTGCCGCTCAGCACGTTGTTCTCGCCGATGAAGTTGGCGACGAAGCTGTTGACCGGGCGTTCGTACAGCGCGTCCGGCTTGTCGATCTGCTGCACGATGCCGTCGTTGAACACCGCGATGCGGTCCGACATGGTCAGCGCCTCGCTCTGGTCGTGCGTGACGTAGACGACGGTGATGCCCATCGTCTCGTGCAGCTGCTTGATCTCGAGCTGCATGTGCTCGCGCAGCCGCTTGTCCAGCGCGCCCAGCGGTTCGTCCATGAGGACGAGCTGCGGGTTGAAGACCAGCGCGCGGGCCAACGCCACGCGCTGCTGCTGGCCGCCCGACAGCTGGCCGGGATGGCGGTGCGCCAAGTTCTCCAGCTTGATCATGCGCAGCGCCGAGCGCACCCGCTCCTTCACCTCGGACCGCGGCATCTTGCGCACGGTCAGCGGGAAGGCGACGTTCTCCTCGATCGTCAGGTGGGGGAACAGCGCGTAGTTCTGGAAGACCATGCCGATGTCGCGCTTGTGCGGCGGCATGTTCTTGATCGGCCGGTCAGCGAGATAAATCTCGCCGTGGGTGGGGACCTCGAAGCCGGCCAGCATCATCAGCGTGGTCGTCTTGCCCGAGCCCGAAGGGCCGAGCAGGGTGACGAACTCGCCCTTCTTGATGTCGAGGTCGAGGTTCTTCACCACGAGGTGTTCGCCGTCATAGGTCTTCTGGACCCCGACGAAGCGCACCAGTGCCTGTGCGGTCGTGACCATGCCGCCGTCCATCATCCTCCCCCCGTCCGAGGTGTCCCGAGCGAGGTCCCAGGTCAGGGTTGCGTTCCCGACACAGGACCTATGCAATGGGCCAGACGGTATACCCGTTTAATAAATTCGACAAGCCCGATGCTCGCATTGTGATCAATTCAACGGTTCGGCATCGGTCTGACGAAATTTTGTGCATCTGCGAAGGCCGTGCACGCGGTTTGGACGGGAGTTTGCTCCTTCCTTGACCTCTTGAAAACCCAGACTTTGGGAGGTTTGGGGTCCGGAACGGCGATTTTTCCCGAGTCGCCGCTCATGCGCCGGGGATGGGCGGAACAAAAGGAACGATCCGCTCCACGAGGCCGGTGAATTTTTTCACCAGGGGCGAACTTTCGTTGCTGCGTTGGGCCAGTTGCAGGGTGGTGACGGCGTCCGGCGTGTCGAGCGGCCGGTACACCACACCTTCCAGTGCCACCTGCCGAAGCTGGCCGGGCAGAATCGACACGCCCAGCCCGGCGGCGATCAGCCCGATGATGGTGAAGGCTTCCCGCGCGTCCTGGGTCACGTTGGGGCGGAATCCGGCGGCGGCGCACAGCGCGAAGACCTGCTCGTGCGTGCTGGTGCCGAAATCGGCGGGGTAGAAGACGAAGGGCTCGTCGCGCAGCGCGGCCAGCGGCACGACCTCCCGCCCGGCCAGCGGATGGTCGGCGCGCATCACCGCCAGCAGCGGCTCCCGCACCACGTCGTGGAAGCGGAAGGACTCGGGCTCAGGGACGAAGCGCGGCTCCCGGATGAAGCCGACGTCGAGCCGGCGGTCGGCCAGCGCCGTCAACTGCTGCTTGGACGGCAGTTCGACCAGTGTCAGATGCACGTCGGGGTGGGCGCGGCGGTAGGCGTCGATGATCCGCGGCACCATCGGCAGGAAGGGGGCCGCCGCGGTGAAGCCGACGCGCAGTTCGCCGACCTCGCCCTTGGCGGCGCGGCGGGTCAGCACGGCTGCGCGCTCCGCCCGCGCCAGGATCTCCCGCGCCTCGCCGAGAAGGAGTTGCCCCGGCTCGGTCAGCTCGACCCGGCGTTTGGTACGCTCGAACAGGCGGGCGCCCAGCTCGGCCTCGAGTGCTTGGATCGACTGGCTGAGCGGCGGCTGGCCGATGCCCAGCCGGGCGGCGGCGCGGCTGAAATGAAGCTCTTCGGCGACGGCGACGAAATGGCGGAGATGGCGCAGGTCCATGCCAGTGTCTTATATGAGAATCATATTAAAGTCCCCTGATAAATGTATTTGAACCATGAAAGCGACCGCGCCATGTTGGGGCGCATCGGACCTAGGGAGACATCAATTATGGCCGCCAAGACCGGAGCCGCCTCCGCCAAGCTCGCTTCCTTCGCCTGGGAAGACCCGCTGCTTCTCGACGAGCAGTTGACCGAGGACGAGCGGATGATCCGCGACGCCGCGCGCAGCTATTGCCAGGACAAGCTGCTGCCGCGAGTGACCGAGGCCAACCGGCACGAGATCTTCCACCGCGAGATCATGAACGAGATGGGCGAGCTGGGCTTCCTCGGCTCGACGATCGACGGCTACGGCTGCGCCGGGGTCAATTACGTCTCCTACGGTCTGGTCGCCCGCGAGGTCGAGCGGGTGGACAGCGGCTACCGCTCCGCCATGTCGGTGCAGTCCTCGCTGGTCATGCACCCGATCTACGCCTACGGTAGCGATGCCCAGCGCGAGAAATACCTGCCCAAGCTCGCCACCGGCGAGTGGATCGGCTGCTTCGGCCTGACCGAGCCGGACGCCGGCTCCGACCCCGCGGGCATGAAGACCCGCGCGAAGAAGGTCGCGGACGGCTACATCGTCAGCGGCGCGAAGATGTGGATCACCAACTCGCCGGTCGCCGACGTCTTCGTCGTCTGGGCGAAGAACGACGAGGGCAAGATCAACGGTTTCGTGCTCGAAAAGGGCATGAAGGGTCTGTCGGCGCCGAAGATCGAGGGCAAGTTCTCGCTCCGCGCCTCGGCCACCGGCGAGATCGTCATGGACGAGGTCTTCGTGCCGGAGGAGAACCGCCTGCCGAACATCGAGGGCATCGTCGGTCCCTTCGGCTGCCTGAACCGCGCCCGCTACGGCATCGCCTGGGGCGCCATGGGTGCGGCGGAGTTCTGCTTCCACGCCGCCCGCCAGTACCAGATCGACCGCAAGCAGTTCGGCCGCCCGCTGGCCGCGAACCAGATCCCGCAGCTCAAGTTCGCCAACATGCAGACGGAGATCGCGCTCGGCCTCCAGGCCGCGCTGCAGGTCGGCCGCCTGCTCGACGAGGGCAAGGCGGCGCCGGAGATGATCTCGCTCATCAAGCGCAACAACTGCGGCAAGGCTCTGGAAATCGCCCGCGTCGCCCGTGACATGCACGGCGGCAACGGCATCGCCGACGAGTTCCACGTCATCCGCCACGTGATGAACCTGGAGGCGGTGAACACCTATGAGGGCACGCACGACATCCATGCCCTGATCCTGGGCCGCGCCATCACCGGCATCCAGGCCTTCGCGTGAGGTGATTGTTAAGCCTTCTCCCCTCTGGGGAGAAGGTTGGATGAGGGGGCGGCCGAAGGCCGACGACGCGGGCTCATTGCAGTGCGTGGACGCCCTGGCGGGCGCCCCCTCACCCTGACCCTCTCCCCAGAGGGGGAGAGGGGAAAATGGTCGAATTTATAGGGATGTAGAGCATGCCCGGCCCGCTTTCCCATGTCCGTGTCCTGGAACTCTCCCGCGTGCTCGCCGGGCCGTGGGCGGCGCAGACGCTGGCCGATCTCGGCGCCGACGTCATCAAGGTCGAACGGCCCGGCGCCGGGGACGACACCCGCGCCTGGGGTCCCCCCTGGGCCGGGGAGGAGTCGGCTTATTTCCTCTCCACCAACCGCGGCAAGCGGTCGATCACCATCGACTTCGAACGCCCGGAAGGGCAGGAACTCGTCCGCAAGCTGGCCGCCCAGGCCGATGTCGTGATCGAGAACTTCAAGGTCGGCGGGCTGGTCAAGTACGGGCTGGACTATGACAGCCTGAAGGCGATCAATCCGGCCCTCGTCTACTGCTCGATCACCGGCTTCGGTCAGGACGGCCCCTACGCCAAGCGCGCCGGCTACGACTTCATGATCCAGGGCATGGGCGGGCTGATGAGCATCACCGGCCAGCCCGATGCCGAGGCGGGCGGCGGTCCGGTCAAGGTCGGCGTCGCGGTCACCGACGTCTTCACCGGCCTCTACGCCACCATCGGTGTGCTCGGCGCGCTGTCCCACCGCGACCGGACGGGGGAGGGGCAGTGGGTGAACCTCGCCCTGCTCGACGTGCAGGTGGCGGTGCTGGCGAACCAGGCCATGAACTATCTGGTCGGCGGCAAGGCGCCGCAGCGGCTGGGCAACGCGCACCCGAACATCGTGCCCTATCAGGCCTTCGCCACGCTGGACGGCCACATCATCCTGGCGGTCGGCAACGACGGGCAGTTCGCCAAGTTCTGTCAGGTCGCCGGGCGTCCGGAACTGGCGCAGGACCCGCGCTACGCCACCAACCCGGCCCGCGTCGCCAACCGCAAGGAGCTGGTGCCGATCCTGGAACTTCTGCTGGAGCAGCGGACCAGCCGCGACTGGCTGTCGGCGCTGGAGGCGGTGGGCGTGCCCTGTGGGCCGATCAACAACGTGTCGCAGGTCTTCGCCGACCCCCACGTCCGGGCCCGCCACATTCACCAGGACCTGCCGCACCCCACCGCCGGGACCGTGCCGACGGTGGCGAGCCCGATCCGCTACTCCGCGACCCCCATCGAGCACACGGTGGCCCCGCCGACGCTCGGCCAGCACACCGACGCCGTGCTGGAGGAGGCGCTGGGCCTATGCGCGGCGGACATCGCGGCCCTGCGGGAGAAGGGCGTGGTCTGAACCACGCGCACCCGTCATTTTGCCGCCCCGATCCCATCCCTCCCCCCGCCGCTTGCGGAGGGAGGGATTTTTTGCGTGAACCGAGATGATCGCCTCCAGCACCCCGTCCTCCGCCGCCACCGACACCCGCCTGGGCATCCTGCTGATGCTGCTGGGCATGTCGCTGTTCACCGTCAACGACGCGCTCGGCAAATGGCTGGTCGCCGACTATCCGGTGGCGATGCTGCTGGCCATCCGCAGCCTGTTCGGCGCGATGCTGCTGGCCCCGCTGATCCTGCGCGAGGGGGTGCGGTCCGTCTTCGCGGTGAAGCGGCTGCCGTTGCATCTTCTGCGCGTCGGCTGCGTGGCGGGGGAGGTCGCCTGCTTCTACTGGGCGGTGCGGTCGCTGCCGCTTGCCAACGTCATGACCATCTACATGGCCGCCCCGCTGATCGTCACCGCGCTGTCGGTGCCGCTGCTCGGCGAGAAGGTGGGCTGGCGCCGCTGGGCCGCGGTGGTGGTCGGCTTCGCCGGGGTGGTGATCGTGCTGAACCCGACGGGCCAGTTCGACGCGGTGCCGTCGCTGGTCGCCCTGTTCGGCACGCTGGTCTTCTCCACCGGCCTGATCTCCACCCGGCTGCTGCGCGATTCGAGCAACCTGTCGCTGGTCAGTTTCCAGACCTTCGGCACCGGCCTGCTCGGCAGTGCGGCGCTGCCGCTGGTCTGGGTGCCGCCGCCGGGGCTGGACTTCCTGCTGCTGGGGGCGCTGGGCGTCACGGCGCTGGCCGGGCACGCGGCGATGAACCGCTCGCTCCAGCTCAGCCCGGCGGCGGTCGTGGTGCCGTTCCAGTATGTGTCGATCATCTGGGCGGTGGTGCTGGACCTGCTGGTCTGGGGCACGGCGCCGACCCTGCGCATCATCGTGGGCGCGTTGCTCATCATCGGCAGCGGCCTGTTCGTCTTCCACCGCGAGCAGGCGCTGAATCGCGGCGCGGCGGCGGAGGCCAACGCCAGCGGCGGCCCCGGCGCTTAAAGCGGGAAGAAGCGCGGCTCCAGCCGGACGGCAACCGGCTCCACCGGACTCCAGCCGAGGCGGGCGATCACTGCGTTCGCTTCCACCGCCCGGCGGCCCGGTTCCAGCGACCATGTGACGTGGTAGGTCCCGCCGCCGGGCCGGTCGGTCGTCCCGGCGATGGACACGACCAGCGCCTGCACGCCCTCCCCATCGTCTGCCAGTCCCAGGACCATTCCCTCACGCTCCGTGGGCAGCGGATGGCCCGCCCCGACGCCATGGGCCAGCGTGACGTGATGGGCGACGGTGCGAGCGTAGCGCGGCGGGAACAGGGCCAGCAGACGGGCGCGATCCGCTTCCGGCAGCGCCCAGCCGACGTACCCTCCGCGACGCTTCATGCGCTCTCCCCGGCGCCGCTCAGCGGCGTCCACCTCTCAGGATGTCGTCCATGATCTGGTTAGCCTCCGCCGGTCCGGCAATCAGCTCGATCATGCGGATGGCGGTGTAGCCGGTCCGCATGTCGCCGACCCCGTCGGCCAGCGACTGCCGCGCCGTGCCGGTCAGCGAGGCGGTGGCCTGCTGGGTCACGCTCTTCAGCTCGCCGCGCAGGCCCAGCGTGTCGGCGATGGTCGAGCATTTGCGCAGGGCGCGGGCCTGGTTCTCCGCCTGCGCCATCCGCGCCGTGTCGGTGCCGGGAGCCACGGTCTCCACTGCGGCGAGGATTTCGGTTTCCGCCCCATCAAGCACCTGGGTGCGCACCAGCTCGTGCACGGAGTTCCGGATGATCTTCAGCCGCTGGTCGAAGTCCTTGTTGCGGCTGTGCTCCATGGCGTTGCGCGTGGCCTCCAGACTGGCCACCAGATCGACGGCGAGGTTGGCGGCGGCCATGCGGTCCACCGTGCCGCCGGCCGCAGCGGATGCGCCGCGCGACCGTTCCTCGATCTGCGCCACCACCGTGCCGCTGAGATCCAGGAACAGGGCGGCGCGGTCGCTGGTCTTCTGGCCCAGATCCATGTCCCACAGGTTGCCCAGCAGGATCGACGGGTCGGACAGGCGGGCCGCGGCCAGCAGGATGAACAGCTTCAGCGCTTCCGGCCGCCCGCGCGCGACCAGCCGCCCGATGGCCTGGATGCCGTCCAGATGGTCCTTGTGCAGCTTCTGGATCGGCTTGGGCGACAGGACGGACTTCAGTTCGGCCACCGGCTGGGCGATGGTCAGGATGCGGGCGATGTCCTCGATGGTGCGGAGGCGGTCGGGATTCAGCCGCAGCCCCAGTTCGTCCGCGAAGCGCCCCGTTTCCGTCTGCTCCAGAATGTCGGCCACGGCGGCGGAGGCCATGGACCAGAAGGCGCGGGCCGGCTCCGCCCGCGATGCGCCGTCGCCCAGCGCGCCGGCGACGCCGCGCAGCCGCTCCTTGCCGATTCGTCCTTCCACCAGCGGCCACAGTGCGTTGACGGCGTCGCGGTCCACCTTGTTCAGCGGAGCCGGCTGGTTGCCGGTGGGAAGCTGGAACAGGTCCTCGAACGGTTCGCAGAACAGCCGCTTGAAGGTCGCGCGCCGCCGGGGCCGCACTTCCGCCAGACGGGGGCGGATCAGCGAGAAGGTGTGCCGGACCTCCGGATGGTCGCCGATCTGCTGCAACAGGTCGACCACCTGCCGGAACCGGGCCTCGTCGATGTCCAGCAGCTTGCTGCCGAGGCTGAGAAGGGCCTTGGGGTCCGTGGTCATGGTCAGGCCGCCTTCCCCTTGATCGCCTCGATCCGCATCACGAGGTCCGTGTCGAGCTGGCCGCTGCGCCAGTCCACATAGGCGCGCACCGTGCGGCGGTTCGCGGCCATCAGCCCGTCGGCCAGCAGCGCGTGGTCGGACTTCTCCTCGTCCCTGGGCAGCAGGGGCAGGACGCGGAACAGCTCGTGCACGGCCATGTCCTGCTCATGCTTGCTCCGGGTCTGGGCCTCCGCCCAGCTCGTGATGATGAAGTCCCAGCCGTCGAGCAGCCAGGACAGCCGGGTGGTCGACCTCCGCACCAGCGTGCGCTTGGTGTCCCACTGGCGCAGCAGCAGTTCGAAGGCCGCGACGGACTGGTCGAGCTGGTTCACCACGTTGCGGACCTGATTGAGCGTGTGCTCCGCCACCTCCGCGCAGAAGGTGCCGATGGGGGCGGCCTCCGACACGTTGCCGGTCGACCATTCGGTCATGCTGTCGCGGAACTGCAGCAGGTCGCGCGCCAGACGGCGCAGCCGGGCCGGCCTCGGCGAGGTGGCTATGCCCACCGGCTCCATGAAGGTCGCCAGCTCGGCCACGCGCGCGTACAGCTCGGTCGGCTCCAAAGCGAGGCTCTGCGCCGCCTTGGTCATGTAGCTGCGGGTCAGCTGCTCGCCCTTCTCGGAGCCGAGGCCGGCGCGCAGGATGTCCGTGGATTCCAGCCCGACCGCCTTCAGCACCTCGACGATGAGCTGGTAGTTGATGAGCAGCCGCTGCTCGTCCTCGTCGCGGAGCGCGGCCTCCGCCGCCTCCACGGCCAGCGGCCCGGCAAGGCCGCAGCGCGCGGCCTGGAGCACCGCCTTGCGGATGTCGTCCGGCGAGCAGCCGTCGGCCTTGCGGATCAGGTCCTGCAACATGCGGTCGTGGACGGTCATCGGGAAGGCGAGCGGCAGGCCCTTCCACGGCACCACATAGACGCCGTGCCCTTCCGACAAGTTGGGGATCAGAACCTCCAGCTTGTCCCGATCATCCTTGCGCACCCGTGTCTGCGCCAGAACCGGGGTGGTGAAGGCCACGGCGGCGCCGCGCTCCTCGAAGGTGGAGGGAGCAAAATTCGTAAGTGAACGCATAGTTCTCGGGTCGGGAGGGAAGTGGACATCGGCGCGGTACCACCCGTAGCCTGATTCGCTCAATTTTTCGTTAAATCCGCACAAGATCGTCTTTTCCTCTGCCCTTTGGAGGTAGGGCGTCACACCGCCGGTCCTTTGCCCGTTATTCAGCCAGAGGGTGCGGCGCAGACAGGCAGGGGGGGCGCGGCGAATGGCCGTGGTGAAATGGATCGGCTACGGCCTGTTGGGGCTGGTGGTGACCGTGGCGGCGGGCGTCGGCATCGCTCTCGCCGTCTTCGACTGGAACGACGCCCGCGGCTTCATCGCCCGGCAGGCGTCCAAGGCGCTGAACCGCGAGGTCGCCATCGACGGCAATCTCAACGTCCGGTTGGGGGACCCGCTGCGCATCCGTGTCGAGGGACTCCGGGTCGCCAACGCGGAATGGAGCGACGACAAGACAATGGCGGAGCTGCGGGTGCTGGACCTTCAACTCCGCCCCTGGCCGCTGCTGCGCGGCGACTTCGAGTTTCGGGAGATCCGCCTTACCGGTCCCAAGCTGCTTCTGGAGAAGAACCGGGAGGGGGCCGCCAACTGGGCCTTTGGCGGGCCGGACCCGCGCAAGGAGGCGGCGAAGGAGACGGTCAAGCCGGAAGACCGCACCGACCTGCCGATCATCGAGACGCTCGTGGTCGAGGAGGGGCGGCTGCGCTTCCGCGACCCCATCCGCAAGATCGACATCGACAGCGGCGTCAACACGGCGGTCGGCGGCAACGGCGACCAGGAGGTCCGGCTGGAGGGCAAGGGCGATTTCGCCGGCAAGCCCTTCACCCTGACGGCGGCCGGCGGCTCGCTGGAGTATCTGCGCGACGATCCCAAACCCTATCCCCTGCGGGTCGAGACCGCCATCGGCAAGACTCGCGGCAAGATCGAGGGCTCCATCGCCGAGCCGGTGCTGCTCCAGGGCGTCGACCTGTCGGTGGAACTGCGCGGCGACGATCTGGCCGACGTCTTCCCGATCCTGGGCATTCCCGTGCCGACGACGCGGCCTTACGCCATCTCCGGCCATCTCGGGCGCGAGGGCGATGTCTGGCGGTTCGAGGGGATGAACGGCAAGGTCGGCGAGAGCGACCTGTCCGGGCAGGTGGCGGTGGACTTGGGCGGCGAGCGGCCGCGGATCACCGGCGACCTGACCTCGCGCAAGCTGGCGGCGATCGATCTTGCGGGCTTCATCGGTGCCTCGCCGAAAGGCCGCGACGACTACCCGACCAAGGGGCGGGAGCGGGTCATCCCGGCTACCGAGATTCCACTGGAGAAGCTGCGCACCGCCGACATGGACGTGAAGTTCCGCGGCGAGCATGTGGAGGCGCCCTTCTCCACGCTGGATGCCCTCGACGCGCGGGCGAAGCTGGAGAACGGGCGGCTGGTGCTTGACCCGCTGTCGCTCGGCGTCGGCGGCGGGCGGGTCGCCGGGACGGCGGTTCTGGACGGCGGGCGCAAGACCCCGGCGCTCGACGTGAATCTGGACGTCCGGCAGATCAAGCTGGCCCGCCTGTTCCGCGAGACGGCCTTCGCGCAGGAGATGGGCGGCACGGCCAGCGGGCGCATCCAGCTCAAGGGGCAGGGCACCACGGTCGCCAACATCCTGGGTTCCTCCGACGGCAAGCTGGGAGTCGCCGTGGACGGCGGGCGGATCACCAGCTACGCGGTCAAGGGGCTGAAGACCAACATCCTGGAAACGCTGGGCGTCGTCCTGTCCGGCGACAAGCCCTTGCCCTTCAACTGTCTGGTCGCCGACGTGACGGTGAAGGACGGGTTGGTGGAAAGCCGCGCGCTGGTGCTCGACACGCCGGAAACGCTGGTGACGGCGGACGGCACGATCAACCTGCGCAGCGAGGCGATGGACATGACCGTGCTGGGACGCGCCAAGAGCCCCCAGATCTTCGCCACCCATGTTCCGGTCCATGTCCGCGGCACCCTGGGGTCGCCGGACATCGGGGTGAACGCCGCGGAGTCGGCGGCGCGCGGCGCCGCGGCGGTGGCGCTGGGCGTCCTGCTGACCCCGCTGGCCAGCGTTCTGCCTTTTCTTGACCCAGGCAGCGACGAGCAGCCACACTGCGGCGAACTTGTCCGGAACGCCCGGTCGCCGTCGAACGCCAACACCGGCTCCAGCGGGGCCGGCAAGGGGCGCGACGCGGCGCCATCGGGCTCATCCTCCGGCAAATCCCAGTAACGACGCACCAACAATTCCCCAAAAAAGGGCTGCATGACGCTCGACCAGGGACTCGCCTTCGGCATCATCGGCGCGGTGATCGCGCTGCTGATCTGGGACAAGCTGCGCTACGATCTCGTCGCCATGCTGGCGCTGCTGGCGGCGGTGGCCGTCGGGATCGTCAAACCAAAGGACGCCTTCAGCGGCTTCTCCGACGACATCGTCATCATCGTCGGCTCGGCGCTGGTGGTCAGCGCCGCGGTCGGCCGCTCCGGGATCATCGAGGAGGTGATGCGCCCCCTCGGCGCCCGCATGAAGACCGTGCCGGCGCAGATCATCGTGCTGACCGGGGCGGTGACGCTGCTGTCCGCGGTGGTCAAGAACATCGGGGCGCTCGCCATCTTCATGCCCATCGCCATGCAGGTGGCGCGGCGCAACGGGACGAAGGTGTCGTTGCTGCTGATGCCCATGGCCTTCGGCTCGCTGCTGGGCGGGCTGATGACGCTGGTCGGCACCTCCCCCAACATCATCGTCAGCCGCCTGCGCAACGAGATGGTCGGCGAGCCCTTCGGCATGTTCGACTTCACGCCGGTCGGGCTGACCATCGCGGTGGCGGGGGTGGCCTTCCTGACGGTCGGTTACCGCCTGCTGCCCACCGGTCGTCAGGCGGCGTCGGGCAGCGCCGGGGGCTTCTCCATCGACGACTACACGGCGGAGGCGCTGCTGCCGGAGAAGTCGCCCTTCGTCGGCAAGACGGTCGCCGACCTGGAGGCCTACGGCGAGGGCGACGTGACGGTCGCGGCGATCATCCGCGAGCGGCATCGCCGCTTCATCCCGTCCGGCCATTGGGTGCTGCTGGCGGGGGATGTGCTGGTGCTGGAGGCCGACACCCAGGCGCTGGGCGACCTCGTGAAGCACGCCGGCCTGGAGCTGATGCACGAGAAGGAACTGGAAGGGGTGCAGAGCGACGAGGATCTTGCGGTCCTCGAAGCGGTGGTGGAGCCGCGCTCTCCCCTCATCGGCAGCAACGTGGAGGATGTGGAACTGCGGGAGCGCTACGGCGCCAACCTTCTGGCGCTCAGCCGGCGTGGGCGGCCGATCCGCCAGAGACTGCGCCGCGTCCGCTTCCAGCCGGGCGATCTGGTGGTGCTCCAGGCGCGGGCGGCGGGGTTGTCGGACACGCTGAACGAACTCGGCTGCCTGCCGCTGGCGGAGCGCAACCTGTCCATCGGGCGGCGGCGCAAGCGGCGGATCGCGCTGGCCGTGATGGCGGTGACCATCGGGCTGGTGGCGACCAGCCTCGTCCCGGTGACGCTGGCCTTCTTCGGCGCCGCGGTCGCCATGACGGCGCTGCGGGTGATCACGCTGAAGGAGGCTTACGAGTCGATCGAGTTGCCGATCCTGGTGCTGCTGGGCGCCCTTATCCCGGTCAGCGAGGCGTTGCGCACCACCGGCGGGACGGAGCTGATCGCCGGCTGGCTGTCCGTCGCCGCGCAGGGGCTGCCGCCCGTCGGGGCGTTGGCCCTGATGTTGATGGCGGCGATGGCGGTGACGCCCTTCCTGAACAACGCGGCCACCGTCCTGGTGATGGCCCCCATCGCGGCCAGCCTCGCCAACCATCTGGGCTTGCGACCCGACGCCTTCCTGATGGCGGTCGCCGTGGGGGCGGGCTGCGACTTCCTCACCCCCATCGGGCACCAGTGCAACACGCTGGTCATGGGGCCGGGCGGCTACCGTTTCAGCGACTACGCGCGGCTTGGTTTGCCGCTGTCGCTGATCGTCATCGTGCTGGGCACGACAGCGATTGCGCTGTTCTGGCCCCTGATGCCGCATTAGCCCCGGACGTCAGTCCCAGACCGGCGCCAGACCGTCCGGGCTGACGATCCGCCCGTCGGGGCGGGCGAGGCCACGGATGGCCGCCATGTCCGCATCCGACAGCGCGAAGTCGAAGATGGCGAGGTTCTCGGCGGCGCGCTTATCGCCGACCGTCTTCGACAGGGCGATCACCCCCTCCTGCTGGACCAGCCAGCGCAGGACCACCTGGGCGGGGCTCTTGCCCAGCCGGGCGGCGATGTCGGTCAGCACCGGGTCCTTGAAGACCTTGCCGTCGGCCATGGCATAATAGGCAGTGACGGACTGGCCGTGGCGGCGCGCCGCCTCCAGCATCACCGACTGGTCGATGTAGGGGTGGTATTCGATCTGGTTGGTCACGATGGGCGCCTTGCTGAGGCGCACGGATTCGTCCAGCAGGGCCCGATTGAAGTTGCTGACGCCAATGTGACGGGTCTTGCCGGCGGCCCGGACGGCGTTCAGCGACTCGATCTGCTCGGCGAGCGCAACGGCCTCGTTCGGCCAGTGGAGCAGCAGCAGGTCGACGTAGTCGGTCCGCAGCTTCGCCAGACTTTCGTCCACCGAGCGGCGGAAATCGTCGGCCTTGTAGTTGCTGACCCAGACCTTGGTGGTCAGGAAGACCTCGCCGCGCGGCAGGCCGGACGTCTTGATGGCCTCGCCGACCTCGCTCTCGTTGCCGTAGATCTGCGCGGTGTCGATGTGGCGGAAGCCGAGCTTCAGGACCTCCGGTACCATGCGCAGCACGTCGGGGCCGCTCATGCGGAAGGTGCCGAAGCCGAGGGCGGGAATGGAGGCGCCGTTGGCGGTGACGTCGTGCATTGGTCTCGATCCTCTCGAATGCCGAGTTTTTGTCAGTGTATCAGGCCGACCGGGTATCACGCAGGCTGGGCGACAGCCTCGCTGCGGCGCCCGTCCTTACGGTCGAGCGCGCCGCTGAGCAGGGTCAGCGCCAGCCCACCCAGCACGAACAGCCCACCCACCCACGGTGTTGCCGCGAGGCCGAGCGCGCTGTCCACCACCTGCCCGCCGAAGAAGGCGCCGGCGGCGATGCCCAGGTTGAAAGCGGCGATGTTCAGGGCCGAGGCCACGTCCACCGCGCCGGGCGCGTGGCGCTGCGCCAGCTGCACGACGTAGAGCTGGAGCCCCGGCACATTGGCGAAGGCCAGCGCGCCCATGCCGGCCAGGGTGACCAGCGCCGGGACCGGGCTGGAGGCGGTGAAGGTGAAGACGATCAGCACCACCGCCTGAAGGGCGAACAGCCAGGCCAGCGCGCGGACCGGGTTGCGGTTGGCGAGCTTGCCGCCCACCATGTTGCCGACCGCGATGGCCGCCCCGTAGAGCACCAGGACGAGGCTGACCGTGCCGTTGGAAAAGCCGGTGATCGTCTCCAGGATCGGCGCCAGATAGGTGAAGGCGACGAAAGTGCCGCCATAGCCCAGTGCCGTGATGGCGAAGGCCAGCAGCAGGCGCGGCTTGGCCAGCACGCGGACCTGCGTGCCGAGGCCGGCGGCCGGCGGCTGGCTGAGCTTCGCCGGGACGAGCGCCGCGACGCCCAGCGCGCCGATCACGCCCAGAGCGGAGACCGCCAGGAAGGTGGCGCGCCAGCCGAAATTCTGGCCGATCCAGGTGCCCATCGGCACGCCGGTGACGATGGCAATGGTCAGGCCGGAGAACATCATGGCGATGGCCGAGGCCCGCTTGTCCTCCGGCACCAGATCGGCGGCGATGGTCGCGCCGACCGAGAAGAAGACGCCGTGGGCGAAGGCGCTGAGCACGCGGGCGGCCAGCAGCGTCTCGTAATTGGGGCTGACCCCGGCCAGCAGGTTGCCGGCGATGAAGAGGCCCATCAGGCCGAGCAGCAGCGGCTTGCGCCGCAGCCGGCCGGTCAGCGCGGTCAGGACCGGGGCGCCGACGGTGACTCCCAGGGCGTAGACGCTGACCACCATGCCAGCCATCGGCAGGCTGACGTTCAGGTCGGTGGCGACGGTCGGAAGCAGGCCGACGACGACGAACTCGGTCGTCCCGATGGCGTAGGCGCTGATCGCCAGCGCCAGCAGTGCGAGTGGCATGACTGAATGCTCCATCCATGCGAGCTGTGCAGGACGCATCAGATGAGCCAAAAGGACGGGATGCGGAATGCCGTCCGTTTTCGCATGATCGTGTCATTCAATGACAAGATCGGCGAAAGGGCACACCCGATGAGCGACAGCCGCGCCTGGGACATGAGGGTCTTCCTGCGCGTCGCGGCGCTGGGCAGCTTCAGCGCCGCCGGGCGCGAGGTCGGCATGACCCCGTCCTCCACCGCCAAGCTGGTGACCCGGTTGGAGGAGCGGCTCGGCGTGCGGCTGGTCGAACGCTCCACCCGTCGGCTGCGCCTGACCGCGGAGGGGGAGTTGTACCGCGAGCGGGCCGAGAGCCTGCTGGGCGACCTCGACGCCATGGAGGCGGAGGTGGCGGGCGGCGCCCGTTCGCCCACCGGCCTGATCCGCATCAGCGTGTCGGTGCCCTTCGGGCGGCATTGCCTGCTGCCGCTGCTGCCCGACTTCACGCGGGTCTATCCCGGCATCCGCCTGGACCTGACCCTGACCGACGAGGTGGTGGACCTCTACGCGGCGCGGACCGACGTGGCTTTCCGCGCCGGGCGGCTGTCCGACTCGGCGTTGCTGGCGGTGCGGCTGGGCGACGTGCGGCGGCGCATCGTGGCGTCGCCGGACTATCTGGAGCGCATGGGCCGGCCGGAGAGCGCCGCCGACCTGGAGCGCCACGACTGCCTGGGCTTCAACTTCCGCCGCGCCGCCGCGGTCTGGCCGTTGAAGTCCGGCGGGCGGCTAATCGACCGCGAGATCGACACGCGCATCGTCGCCAACAACGGCGAGACGGTGCGCCACATGGCCCTGCTCGGCCTTGGGCTGGCCCGGCTGGCCGAGTACCACATCCGCAACGACCTTGCCGCCGGGCGGCTGGTCAGCGTCCTCGACGATGTGCTGGTGGATCGCGAGGAGATCCACGCCGTCTACACCGGGCGGGAACGGGTGCCGCACCGGGTCCGCGCCTTCCTCGATCACATGACGCCGCGGATGCGCGCATGCCTGCAATGACCGAGCGGCGGGGTGGGGCGTCTTGCTGAAAATAGATAGCAAAGCTATTAAATAGGCATGAAATCGAATAACCCGTCCGCCCCCGCCCCGGACTTTCCGTCCAACTTCGGCATCCACCTGTTCCGCGCCGCCCATCTGTGGCGGCGCGAAGCGAACAAGGTGCTGGCGGAGAGCGGCTTTTCCTCCTCCGTCATCTCGCCGCTGATGCTTCTGAACGAACTCGGCGACGGGATGCGCCAGCGCGAGCTGGCCGAGGAGATGGGGGTGGAGGGGCCGTCGCTGGTCCGGCTGCTCGACAGCCTGGAGGCCGCGAAGCTGGTCGAGCGCCGGGAGGCCCCGGACGACCGGCGGGCCAAGACGCTGCACCTGACGGACCAGGGCCGCGACCTGCTGGCCCGGGTGAACGCCGCGCTGAACGACGTGCGCCGCCGCCTGCTCCAAGGCGCCTCCGGCCCGGAGATCGCCGGCGCGGTGCGCGTCATGGCGGCGATCGAGTCGAACGCCCGAGCCATGAAGGGCTGACGGCGGTTCTACACAGCAGCGCGTTCCGCAGCGGCGGGATACGGAATGATCGCTCCCGGCCGCGCCGGTCGAGCGCAAGGACGAACCACGGTGAAAATCTTCCCCCTCCTCATTCGGATCACGGTCACGCTGGTCGTCACGCTGGGCGCCGTCGGCGGCGGCTGGTGGCTGTGGGACTACTACATGAACGAGCCCTGGACCCGCGACGGGCGGGTGCGGGCCGACGTGGTGCAGGTGTCCTCCGACGTCGCCGGTCTGGTGACCGAGGTGCAGGTCATCGACAATCAGGCGGTCCGCAAGGGCGACGTCCTGTTCGTCGTCGACCCCAGCCGCTACCGCCTCGCCGTTGATCAGGCCGAGGCCAACCTGGAAAGCGCGCGCGCCGAGCTGTCCTTCCGCAAGGCCGAGGCCGACCGCTACGCGCAACTCGGCAACAACGTCGTCTCCACCGCCCAGCGGCAGGAGGTCGCTGCCGCCCAGGCGAAGGCCGCCGCCGCCGCGCGCCAGATGGAGGCGGCGCTCGACCTCGCCCGCTTCAACCTGGAGCGGACGGAGGTGCGGGCGACGGTGGACGGCTTCGTCACCAATCTCCAGCTCAAGGCCGGCAACTACGTGACGGCGGGCCAGCCGGTGGTCGCGGTGATCGACCGCCATTCCTTCTACGTCGTCGGCTATTTCGAAGAGACCAAGCTGCCGCGCATCCGCATTGGCGATCCGGTCCGCGTCACCATCATGGGCGAGCCGGAGCGGCTGACCGGACGGGTCGACAGCGTGACCCACGCCATCGTCGACCGCGACCGCACCGATGGCACGGGCCTGCTGCCCAACGTCAACCCGACCTTCAACTGGGTCCGTCTGGCCCAGCGCATCCCCGTGCGCGTCGCTCTGGAGCAGGTGCCCGATCCCCGCGACCTCGTCGCCGGGCGCACCGTGACCGTCGAGGTGGTGCGGGAGACGGAGCAGGGGGCGCCCGCCGAGCGGGTGGCCAAGCAATGAAGACGCCCGCCCTGAAACTGGTTTCGCTGAGCGAGGCGCTGTTCTCGGTCAAGGCCTTCGCGGCGGCCATGGCGGCGCTCTACATCGCCTTCTCCATGGGGCTGCCGCGGCCCTTCTGGGCGATGGCGACCGCCTATATCGTCTCCGGCCCGCTGTCAGGCGCGGTGCGGTCGAAGGCGGTCTTCCGCGTCGCCGGAACGGCGCTGGGCTGCGCCGGGGCCATCGCCCTGGTTCCGGCGCTCGCCGATTCGCCGGAGCTGCTGACCCTGGCCCTGGGGCTGTGGGTGGCGGTCTGCCTGTTCATCTCGCTGCTCGACCGCACGCCGCGCAGCTATCTGTTCATGCTGGCCGGCTACACCATCGGCCTGATCGGCTTTCCCGCGGTGACCGACCCGTCGACCATCTTCGACACCGGTCTGGCCCGCGTCGAGGAGATCCTGATCGGCATCCTCTGCGCCACCGTGGTGCACAGCGTCGTCTTCCCGCAGAGCGTCGGGCCGGCGCTGCTCGGCCGGCTGGACGCCACGCTGCGCGACGCCGAGCGCTGGACCCGCGAGGCCCTGTCGCGCGAGCGGGCGCCGGAAGGGGCGGCCAATGCGCAGGAGCGCCAGAAGCTCGCCCGCGACATCACCGAACTGCGCGTCATGGCGACCCATCTGCCCTACGACACGTCGGAGGTGCGCTGGATGACGCGCGCGGTGCGGGCGATGCAGGACCGCATGGCCTATCTGCTGCCGCTAACCGCGGGCATCGAGGACCGGCTGGACGCCCTGCGTGGCCAGTTGCCCGCCGAGGTTTCCGTCCTGCTGGCCGATCTCGACCGTTGGGTGGGTGGTGACAATGAGGAGGGCGGCGCCGACCGCCTGCGCGCGGAGATCGCCCGGCTGTCCCCGGCCATCGGCGCAGACACCGGTTGGAAGGAGGCGACGCTTCTCAATCTGCTGACCCGGCTGCGCTCGCTGGTGGACATCCACCAGGACTGCCGCGACCTGCGGGCGCACATCCGCGACGGCAAGAGCGGCCTGCCGGAGCGCCTCGACCCGCTGACCCGCCGCCGCTCGCGCGACGTCTTCCATCTGGACGCCGGCATGGCGCTGTGGTCGGGCTTCGCGGCGCTGCTCGGGATCACGGTGGTCTGCGCCTTCTGGATCGGCACGGGCTGGTCGTCGGGATCGGCGGCGGCGATGATGACCGCGGTCTTCTGCTGCTTCTTCGCCTCGCTGGACGATCCCGCACCCGGCATCCGCCTGTTCCTGGTCTTCACCCTGCTGTCGGTGCCGCTGGCGGCCTTCTACCTGCTGGTCGTGCTGCCGTCCTTCGACAGCTTCCCCATGCTGGTGCTGGGCCTCGCCCCGACCTTCCTGGTGTTGGGCGTCTTCGTGGCGCGGCCGGCGACCATGGGCAAGGCAATGGCCCTGCTGATGGGGGTGGTCGGTTCGCTCAGCCTGCTCGACCTCGGAACAGGGGATTTCGCCTCCTTCCTCAACAGCACCGTCGCGCAGGTGGTGGGCATCGCCACGGCGCTGCTGGTCACCCAGCTCTGCCGCTCGGTCGGCGCGGCGTGGAGCGCCCGGCGCCTGCTCCGCGCCGGCTGGAGCGAGATCGCGGCGATGACCGCCGCCCGTTCCGGCATTCCGGTGGGCAGTTTCGAGAACCGGATGCTCGACCGGGTGGGGCTGCTCTCCTCCCGTCTGGCGCTGGCCGGTCCGCAGCAGGATCTGGCGGCGGCGGACGCGGTGAACGACCTGCGCGTCGGGCTGAACGTGGCGGAGCTGCAGCGCGCCCGCCGCGCGCTGGGCGGCCCGGCGGCGCCCCATGTGGCGCGGCTGCTAGGCGCGGTGGGGCAGCATTTCCGCGGCCTGTCCAGCCGCCGCCTCGGCACGCCCCCGGCGGAGGTCCTGCCGATGATGGACGCCGCCCTGTCCAACCTGTCGGCCGAGCCGTGGTCGGCGGAGCGCGACCGCGCGGTGATCGCGCTGGCCGGGCTGCGCCGCGCGCTGTTTCCGCACCTGACCTTCGCCGCCCCCGACCCCTCCAGCGAATCGCTCCGCGAACCGGTGACCGCATGATCGGCGAAATCGACATCTATGGGCTGTTCATCCCGCCGCTGCTGATCCTGGCCATCGCGGCCTGGTTCGTCTCGGGCCTGCTGCGGCGCGGCCTGCGGGCGGTGGGGTTCTACGGCTGGGTCTGGCACCCGCCGCTGTTCGATCTGGCGCTCTATGTGCTGGTGCTGAGCGCGCTGACGGCGCTGACCGCGTGGTTGCGGTAAGGATTCGCCCAGGATGGGGGAAGGCGGGTCGGGGCGCTTATTGTTATGGACTTCCCTCCGACGCCCCGAACCACCTATACCCATCCAAACCGTAAGGTTTAGAGACGTATCGGTTACCGCTGATATAACAGTTTGTCAAGCGATGGGGCGGTTGGGAATCGGGATGGTCTTATCCGGCTCTTAATAACCCTCTCCCCGGAGGGGAGAGTGGATATCAGCGCTTCCGCGCGACAACGGATGGACCGCGCCGCCTCCGCCTTGCCGGTGGGGCGGCCTTTGCGGTACCATTTCGGCCATGGTTGAAACGCGACGCACCGGTGACCGCTCCAACGAACCGATCCGCTCCGAGGTTGGGGGCGGGCGCGTCGCGTCGCCCGCTTCGGTCGGCGTCCGCAACCGGGCGGAGCAGGTCGGCGGCGGGCGCCAGCGCATCCCCAGCGTCCGCGAACTGGCCAGCCTGCTGGTGAACGGGATCCTGACGCTGCCGCGCAATTACCGCCGCGGCATGTATCTCGACGTTCAGGTCTGACCCACCCCAACCCCCATGTAAGCCGTGATCTCCGGTCCGAACAAACGCTCCAGCAGCAGGGGCGGCAATTCGTATTGGGGCAGGCACAGGCTGGTGCTGCGGGCGTGCAGGGTGTGCAGGCACAGCCCCTCGGCGTCCGGAAAGGCGGCTACGCGGAAGCGCTCCCGCGCCGCCTTCATGAAAGGCGCGTCCTCGCAGGCATTGACCGGCGGGAAGCGCACCCCCTCCCACACCGACCGCCGGTAGGCGTAGGAGAAGCCGTAGCCCAGCACATTGTCGTCGGACGGCGGTGTCTCCGGGGCCTCCACATAGGACCGGGTCGTCCGCCCCCAGCGGTGATGCGAGCCGCCGTGCGCCGTGTCCCAATAGCCGAAGGTTCCATGCACCGCGCTGTGCAGGAACCAGCCGGACAGGGTCACCGCGTCGTGGCCCGCGTCCAGCCAGCCGAGCAGCCGCTCCACATAGTGGGGCGCGTAGAAGTCGTCGTCGTCGAAATGGACGATGACCTCGCCGCGCGCGTGATCGGCCAGGATGTTGCGCTTCTCCCCGACGGCGTAGCGGCGCGGCGCGTAGAAATACTTCAGCCGCGGCCCGGCGAGCGGCTGGAGATAGGCGGACGGGCGCGGGCTGTCGTCGAACACCAGCCACTCGATGTCGGGGACGGTCTGCGACAGCACGCGGGCGTGGCACAGCGGCAGGAAGGCTTCCCGTCCCCAGCTTGGCGTGATGACGCTGACGAGCGGCCGGTCGGCCATGGTCTCTCCTTCGCAACAAAGCAGCGCCCCCGATTGCGGCACCGCATGGACTCCGGCGCGGCGGCGCGTGTAGACAGGCGGCATGGTGACACTTCGGGATGCCCTGGCCGCCGCGGTCGGCCACCATCAGGCGGGCCGGCTGGACGCGGCCCGGCCGCTCTATCATAGCATCCTGCGCAGCCAGCCGGGCCATCCCGACGCGCTTCATCTTTTGGGTGTGCTGGAAAGCCAGGGCGGGCGGCCGGGCGTGGCGCTGCCGCTGCTGCGCCGCGCCGTGGCGCTGCTGCCCGGCGACGCGGATTTTCTCGGCAATCTGGCGCGGACCCTGCGCGCGGCGGGGCAGCCCGAGGAGGCGGAGCGCGCCTTCGCCCGCACGGCGGCGCTCGACCCGGCGGACGTCCAGGTCACCTTCACGCTGGGCTCGCTGCGGCTGGAGCGCGGGGACGCGGCGGGTGCAGCGGCGGCCTTCGCCCAGGCGCTGGCCCGGCGCCCGGACTTCGCGGAGGCGCGCATCAACCGCGCCAATGCCCTGGCCGCGCTGGGCCGGACGGAGGACGCGGCACGGCTGCGCCGGCAGGCGGTGGCCCTGGCGCCGGCCCATCCCGACGCGCTGCACAACGCTGCGGTGAGCGCGCTCGCCGACGCCGGGCTGGACCGCCCGCTGTCGCATGCCCGGCGCCTCGAACCGGAACGGGTGGAGCGCGCGGGGCGTGCCCTGACCCACGCGCTTGTCGTCGATCCGCGGCATGGGGCGGCGGCGGACGCGCTGCTCGGGACGGCGCTTTCGCTCGTCCAGGCCGGGCAGGCGCCGGAATGGCTGTTGGACCGTGCCGCCCGCACCGCCCTGACGGTCCTGCGCCGCAACCCCCGCGACACGCGGGCGGCGGCGGCGGTCGCCTACCGCTTCTACCGGCGGGGGCGGACGGATCTCGCCAGCCGCTTCATGCGGCGCTTTGCCCGGAGATTCACCACGGCGGAGATGGCGGCGGATTTCGAGTTGCGCCTGTGGTCGATGGTGCGGGCGGGGCGGCGGGCGCTGGACGGGCTTCCCGACGCCGACACTCTGCTCGGCGCCTTCCCCCCGCTGGAACTGCTGGCCGATCCGCCCGCGGGGAGCGGGCCGTTGCTGGCAGTGTCCTGCGACGACGGCTACTACCGGCGCTTCGCCACCGGCCTGCTCGATTCGGTGGAGCTGGCGGGCGGCGGTGTGGCGGTCCATGTCCATGTCGTGAACCCTTCGCCGGAAACCCTGGCCGACCTCGCCCGACGGCGGGAGCGCTTGCGTCTAAGCTGCAGCCGGGAACAGGTGGACTTCACGGGCTGGGACGATCACCGGCGGACCACCTACTACGCCTGCGTCCGTTTCCTGCGCTGGCACCAGTTGATGACGCTTTGGGGGCGGCCCCTGTTGCATCTGGACGCCGATTGCACGCTGGCCGGCGGGCTCGATGCGCTGGCGCCGCTGCTGGACGGAGCCGACGTCGGGCTGCTGCGTGATGCCCGCTGGCGCGGCCCGACGCGGGAGATTACCGTCTGCTTCGCGGCGTTCCAGCCGACTCCGCGGGGGCGTGCCTTCCTTGCGTCGACCGCAGCCTACATCGGGGCCTTTCTGCGGGACGGGCGCGGGTTCTGGATGCTGGATCAGGCCGCGCCCTTCGCCGTGCTCGACGCGCTGGAGCGGCGGGAGGAAGGGCCAAGGGTGCGCTGGTTCGACGTTCTGGATTTCCCCTGGGTCCGCTTCATCGGGGACAAGTGAGTCAGCAGGGAAGCCGGGCGCAGCGTCCATCCGGGCAGTCGCGGCAGCATTGACCGCAGATGTCGTCCAGATCCACGGCGATGCCGTGCCGCTTGAGAACGCCCTGGGCATAGGCGGTGTAGAGGCGCGCCAGCGCCCGCCGGTTGGTGGCGACCGTCTTGGCGGCCAGCGTTTCCGGCGCCAGCATCGCGGCGATGGCTTGCTCCACGTCCTCGATGGCCGTGCGGACAGCCGAAAGGTTCAGCATCCAGGACCCCCTGGGCGTCACGACCCTTGATGAATCTGATATACAACATGTGACGAAAATTCGGAGACCAAACAACCCCTAATTTAGGAGTTGGGGGCGTCCTATCCAGAAAGGCTAGGTGCGTTGCGGCAGGTCCCGCAGCGCCTTTGCCAGGGCTTCGGCAAGGCGCCGCCCGTCGCAGAGCGGTCCGGCCGCCATGCGCGGGCGCAGGGTCCGGCGCAAGTCCGCCAGCCGCGCCGGATCGGCGGCCCAGCCGGCGGCGAGGTCCACATAATGCGCCGGGTCGCGGGCGACGCAGCCTTCGACCCCCGCCACGCTCAGAAAAGCCAGGGAATGGCGGCTGGAGAAGGTTTCGCCGGGCAGGGTGACGACCGGCACGCCCATCCACAGCGTTTCCAGCGTCGTCGTGCTGCCGGCGAAGGGGAAGGGGTCCAGCGCCACGTCCACGCGGGCGCACCAGCCCATATGCTCCCGGCTGCCGGTGGCCCCGGCCAGGATCAGCCGCTCCGGCGCGATGCCCGCCGCGGCCAGCCGCCCGCGCCACTGGGCGGCGGTTTCCGGGCAGGACAGCGCCTTGGTCTTCAGCAGCAGACGCGACTCGGGGACACGGGCGAGCAGGGCGGCCCAGGTGGCGAGGACCTCGTCGGTCAGCTTGGTCAGGATATTGAAGACGCCGAAGGTGATGGGCTGGCCGGTCAGGCAGGGAGGCGGGCCGGGCTCCGGCGCGTTCGGCGGCGGGTCGTAGGCAATGAAGGCGCCGGGCATGCGCAGGATGCGCTCGCTGTAGAAGCGCTCCGCCCCCTCCGGTACATGGTGGGCGTCGGCGACCAGCGCGTCCATGGCGGCGAGCCCGGTGGTCGCCATGTAGCCCGACCACGCGACCTGCACCGGCGCCGGCTTGCGCGCGAAGACGCCCAGCCGCCCGCGGGCGTTGTGCCCGGCGAGGTCGATCAGCGCGTCCAGCCGGTCGTTGCGGATCACTGTTGCAAGTTCAGCGTCGGTCCGGTCGGCGACCGGCACCCAGCGCGCCGCCGCGGCGCGGAAGCGGTCGGTGAGGTCGTCCGCTTCCAACTGGTTGGCGTAGAGGGTCAGGTCGACGCCGAAGTCCGGCAGCGCTTCGACCGCCCGCACCGCGAACTGGCCCGCCGGGTGGCGGCGGAAGTCGCCGGACAGGATGCCGACGCGCAGAGGCCGGGTGCCGTCCCTCACCGCGGGGGCGCGCGGCGCCCATTCGGGCCGCAACGGTGCGCCGTGCACGGCGTCCCAGCCGCGGTGCGCCTCCAGCACGCGGGCCAGCGTCACGCCGGGCCTGAACAGTTCCAGATAGGCGAGGTTGGAGCGCACCTCGGCCAGATCGGGCCGCAGGGTCAGCGCGCGGCGGTAGCCGGCCTCAGCAGCATCCAGGTCGCCCTGCGTCTGGCGCACCAGCGCGAGGTTCGCGTAAGCCTCGGCCAGATCGGGGCACAGGGCGGCGGCCCGGGCGTAGGCGCGGGCGGCCTCGGCCAGACGGTTGCGCTTTTGCAGCGCGTCGCCCCGGCGCAGCGCGGCCTCCGCGAAGTCCGGGCGCGCGGATTCGGCGCGCCGCGCCGCCCGCTCGGCGTCGGCAGGGGCGTCGAGGGCCAGCAAGGCGGCGGACAGGTTGGCGAGCGCGGTGGTGTGGTCGGGGCGCAGCGCCAGCGTGCGGCGCAAGGCCCGCTCCGCCTCCGCCGCCCGGCCGCGTTGCAACATCAGCGAGGCGCGGTTGGCGTGCGCCTCTCCAAATCCGGGATCGTCGGCCAGGGCGGCGCGGAAGGCATCGTCAGCCTCGGCCAGCCGACCGAGCGCCGTCAGCGTGTTGCCGAGGTTGAAATGCGCCCGCGCGTAGCCGGGGCGCAGCGTGGCGGCCTGCCGGTAGGCGTCCGCGGCCTCCTCCAGCCGTCCCAGCCGGTCCAGCGCGTTGCCGAGGTTGTAATGGGCCTGCGCGAAGGCCGGGCGCAGGTGGATCGCCGCGCGGTGGGCGTCGGCCGCCTCGGCGGCCCGGTCCAGGGCGCGCAGGGCGCTGCCGAGGTTGTCGTGGTAATCGGCGACGGTCGCGTCGGCGCGGAGGGCGGCGCGGATGCGCGGCTCGGCCGCTGCCGGGTGCCCGGCTTGGAGATAGACGACGCCGAGCAGATGCAGCGCGTCGGGGTGGTCGGGCAGGGTGTCGAGGACGGCTTGATAGCCGGCGGCGGCCTGCGCCAGCCGGCCGGCCTGATGATGGGCCAGCGCCGCGGCCAGCACGTCCTTGATCGTCGCCATGCCCGACTGTCTAGAGCATTTCTCCGCTTGGTTGAAGAGGCATGGTCGAAGGAGCCGCCTCAGCTCACCATGCGCCAGCTTCCGTCCGACTGGCGGCAGGCGGTGCCGTAGCCCTGCTGAAGCTGCCCGCCGACGACGATGCTGGTCTGGAACTCCCGGCAGGGCTCGCCATAGGGGCCGGTGCCGTCGCGGGTCGGGGTGTAGCTTCCCCAGTTGCCGGTCTGCGGGTTGTTCCACTGCACGGTCGCACCGGTCGGCGCCATGTAGGCCTGCCCCGCCGCCTGCTGCGCGTACATCAGGTCGGCGCGGTCCATCGACTGGCCGGCGGCGTTGCCCAGCGCGGCGCCGAGCAACGTGCCGATGCCGACCGCCACCAGCTTGCCCGTGCCGCCGCCGAAGCGCGACCCGGCGAGGCCGCCGGCCACACCGCCGAGCAGCGTGCCCGCCGTCGCCTTGTTGCCGTAACCGGGGGCGTAGCCGCCTCCATAGTTGGCCCCGTACCCGCCACCACCATACCCGGCGCCATACCCATAGCCATAGGGGCTGGCGCAGCCGGCCAGCAGGCCCACGGACAACACAACCGCAACGATCCCCTTGGCCTTCATCTCGAACCCCACGGAACGGAACCTGTGTTCATGAACCCTCTGTCCATGAACATGGCAGCCCCGCAAACTATTCCGTCCGCGTGACGGACCGCCGCCGTTGCCCCTATGATGAAACCAAATGGCCGCGTCCAAGCGGCCGGCAAGAACCTGACGGGAGGAAAAGCATGCTGCCGGAAGCGGACAGCTACGAGGGACTGCGCGACCGTTTCGTCTGGTCGGTGCCGGAGCGTTACAACATCGGCGTGGACGTCTGCGACAAGTGGGCGGAGCGCGATCCGGACCGCACCGCCCTGATCCACAAGCGCCGCGACGGCGCGGTGGAAACCTACAGCTTCGCAGACATCCGCCGCCTGTCGAACCGCCTCGCCAACGCGCTGGCCGCCCATGGGGTGGCGCGCGGCGACCGGGTGGGCATCCTGCTGCCCCAGGCGCCGGAGACCGCGGTCAGCCACGTCGCCGTCTACAAGATGGGCGGGGTCGCCGTTCCCCTCTTCTCGCTGTTCGGGGTGGAGGCGCTGGAATACCGGCTCGGCAATTGCGGGGCGCGGGCGGTGGTGACCGACGCCGTGGGTGCGGCCAAGATCGCCCAGATCCGTGATCGCCTGCCCGAACTGAAACTCGTCCTGCGCATCGACAAGGCCGGGGAGGGCGAGTTGGACTGGCACGCGCTGGTCAATGCGGCGTCGGAGGACTTCACGCCGGTGGACACCGCGGCGGACGACCCGGCGGTGATCATCTACACCTCCGGCACCACCGGCCAGCCCAAGGGCGCGCTGCACGCGCACCGGGTGCTGCTCGGCCATCTGCCGGGGGTGGAGATTTCCCACGACCTGTTCCCGCAGCCGGGCGACCGCATCTGGACCCCGGCGGACTGGGCGTGGATCGGCGGCCTGCTCGACGTGCTGATGCCCGCCTGGCACCACGGCGTGACCGTGGTCTCCCACCGCTTCGAGAAGTTCGACGCGGAGGAGGCCTTCCGCCTGATCGCCGACTTCCAGGTGCGCAACGCCTTCCTGCCGCCGACCGCGCTGAAGATGATGCGTGCAGTGAAGGACCCGCAGACGCGCTGGACCTACAGCATGCGCTCCGTCGCCAGCGGCGGCGAGACGTTGGGGGCGGAGCTTCTCGACTGGGGCCGCCAGACCTTCGGGCTGACCATCAACGAGTTCTATGGCCAGACCGAGTGCAACATGATCGTGTCCTCCTGCGCCACGGTCATGCCGCCCAAGCCCGGCGTCATGGGCCGGCCGGCCCCCGGCCACGACGTGGCGGTGATCGACGGGCAGGGCAACCGCCGTCCTCCCGGTGAGATCGGCCTGATCGCCGTGCACCGTCCGGACCCGGTGATGTTCCTGCAATACTGGAACAACCCGGAGGCCACCGCCGCGAAGTTTGTCGGCGACTGGCTGGTCACCGGCGACCAGGGCGAGCTTGACGCGGACGGCTACATCCGCTTCGTCGGGCGGGACGACGATGTGATCACGTCGGCGGGCTACCGCATCGGCCCCGGCGAGATCGAGGATTGCCTGATCGGCCATCCCGCTGTCCGCATGGCCGCCGTGGTCGGCGTGCCCGACCCCCTGCGCACGGAGATCGTGAAGGCCTTCATCGTCCTTCAGGACGGCGTGCGTCCCAGCGACGAACTGGCGGCGGAAATCCAGGCCCATGTGAAGACACGGCTGGCCGCCCATGAATACCCGCGCGCCGTGGAGTTCGTGGACAGCCTGCCGATGACGACCACGGGCAAGATCATCCGGCGTGAGCTGCGGGGGCGGGGGTAGGTTGTTGAGCCCTTCTCCCCTCCCTTTCGCGCCCGCTTGCGGGCGCTGTCGGCGACAGGCGACCTTTGGCCGCCGAGAGCGGGGAGAAGGGTATGGGATGAGGGGGCGGCCGCAGGCCGACAACGCTCCCTCATTGCAGTGCTTGGACGCCCTACGGGCGCCCCCTCACCCTAACCCTCTCCCCAGAGGGGCGAGGGGATAAACAAACAACAAGAAACGAAAACGACCCGAACGATGGTGACGACATCCCTTCTTCTGCTCGCCGCGGCCTTCCTGGCCGGGGCGATGAACGCGGTCGCCGGTGGCGGCAGTTTCCTGACCCTTCCTGCGCTGATCTACGCCGGGGTGCCGCCGGTGGCGGCGAACGCCACCGGCACGGTGGCGCTGCTGCCCGGCTATGCCAGCGGCGTCTACGGCTACCGCCACGACCTGGAGCCTGTGGGCGGGGTCGGGCTGGTCACGCTGTCGGTGGTCAGCCTGACCGGCGGGTTGATCGGGGCGGCGCTGCTGCTGGTGACCCCGGATTCGGTGTTCCGCAGCATTGTGCCCTGGTTGCTGCTGGTCGCCACCGCGCTGTTCGCTTTCGGCGGCATGCTGGCGGCCCGCCTGCGGGCGGTGGGGCTGCACGGGACGGGGGCCATGCTCGCCACGCTGTTCGCGGTGTCGGTCTATGGCGGCTATTTCAACGGCGGCCTCGGCATCCTGCTGCTGGCGCAGCTGAGCCTGTTCGGGATGACCAACCTGAACGCCATGAACGCGCTCAAGAACCTGTTCTCCGCCGTGCTGACCGCCATCGCGGTCGCCGCCTACGCGGTCGGCGGGGCGGTGGAGTGGTCCTACGCCGCGCTGATGACCGTGGCGGCGGTGGCCGGCGGCTATGTCGGGGCGCGGGTCGGGCGCAAGATCCCGTCGCGCATCCTGCGCGCGGGCATCATCGCCGTGGGCTTGGCGATGAGCGTCCTGTTTTTCCTGAAGTAAAAGCCGTTCGGTTCCGGCGGCGCCTGCGCTAAGGTGGCGGCCCTTCTCCCAAGGCCGCCACGACGCAAGACCCCGCATGCTGACCGTATCCGACCTCGACCTCTTCTACGGCGACGCCCAGGCGCTCGACGGCGTGTCCATCGCGGTGGCGGAGGGCACGACGACCGCCATCGTCGGCGCCAACGGGGCGGGCAAGACCTCGCTGATCCGTACCATCTCCGGCATCCTGAAGCCGGCGCGCGGCACCATCCGCTTCCGCGGCAAGGACATCGCCGGCCTGCCCAGCCACGTCGTCTGCGATCTCGGCATCGGGCAGGTGGCGGAGGGGCGGCAGATCTTCCCGACGCTCAGCATCCGCGAGAATCTCGAAATGGGCGCCGTCATCCCGCGTGCCCGCGCCGGGGCGAAGGACACGTTCGAGCGCGTGCTGACCCTCTTCCCCCGCCTGAACGAGCGGTTGGAGCAGGCCGCCGGCACGCTGTCGGGCGGTGAGCAGCAGATGCTGGCCATCGGGCGCTGCCTGATGGGCAAGCCCGACCTGATCATGTTCGACGAACCGTCGCTCGGCCTGTCCCCGACCATGGTGCAGGAGTTGTTCCGCACCATCCGCGCGCTCGCCGCCGAGGGCATGACGATCATCCTGGTGGAGCAGAACGTCGCCGCCTCGCTGAAGCTGGCGCAGCGCGCCTATGTGCTGGAGAACGGGCGCGTCGTTCTGGCCGGCACGGGCGAGGAGCTTCTGGCCGACCCCGCGGTGAAGCAGGCCTATCTCGGCCTGTGACGCCTTGGCGGCCGAGGTGACCGAAACCCTCTTGACTTAGAGCGCGCTCGAACCCGTAGCGTCCTGTGCATCGTGATGAGAAGCAGACGCGCATGAAGATCGGAGACCTCGCGAAACGCTCGGGACTGACGGCCCACACCATCCGCTACTATGAGCGGATCGGGCTGCTGCCCTACGCCGACCGGAACCAGTCCCGCCACCGCGATTACGACGCTTCGATCCTGACCTGGATCGAGTTTCTCGGCCGTCTGAAGACGACCGGCATGCCCATCCGCGACATGCTCCGCTACGCGGCGCTGCGCGAGGAGGGCGCCGGGACCGAAGCGGAACGGCGGGCCTTGCTGGAGCAACACCGCGAGCGCGTGCGTGCCCAGGTCGATGACCTGAACGCCTGTCTTCTCGTCCTCGATACCAAGATCGACGGTTACGTCGAAACGGAACAGAGGAAGACTGACGATGATGCACCTGTCCAAAATCGAATCCGGGATCGAAGAAAGACGGCTTGAGCGCGGGCAACGGGCGCTTGCCGAAATCGACGGCGAGGCCGGCCATAAGGTGGTGGCGGCGCTTGCCGACATCGCGCCGGACTTCGCGACCTATCTGTTTGAATTTCCCTTCGGCGACATCTATTCGCGGCCCGGGCTCGATCTGCGCTCGCGCGAAATCGCCACCATCGCGGCGCTCGCCGCCATGGGCAACGCAGCACCCCAGCTCAAGGTGCACATCGAGGCTGGATTGAACGTCGGGCTGACCCGCGACGAGATCGTCGAGGTCCTCATCCAGATGGCGGTCTACGCGGGGTTCCCGGCGGCCCTCAACGGTCTGTTCGCGGCCAAGGAGGTCTTCGCGGCGAAGGACGGGCAACGGCCGCAGGGAGCGCTGTGAGACCTACCGCGCCAGAAGGTCGTGATGCTCGCGGTGGCGGTGCATCCAGTTGGCGGCGTAGCCGCAGATCGGGACGATGGTCAGCCCTTCGGCGCGGGCGATGGCCATCACCCCCTCCAGCAGCCGCCCGGCGGCCCCGGTGCCGCGCAGGGACGGCGGCGCCTCCACATAGGGGATGTGCAGGATGGAGCCGCGGCGGCGGTAGGTCGCGAAGACCGTCTGGCCGTTCACGTCCAGTTCGAATCGGCTCATGGCCGGGTTGTCGGTCACGGTGTCGCTCATGCCCACTCCAACAGCCGAAGCCTTTGGTTGTTCACTGCAAATGTCATGAACCGGGGGCCCGCGGCGCGCTCCAGCCGCGCAGCACGCTGACCACCCGCAGCAGGAAGGCCGCCGCCGCCCCGGCGATGGCGACCGGCGCCTTCGGCAGGTCCAGCATGGCCCCGGCGATGACGATCGCCGCGCCCAGCAGGGCGGCCACCGCGTAGATCTCCTCGCGCAGCACCCGCGGCACCTCGGCCACCAGCACGTCGCGCACCAGCCCGCCGCCGCAGGCGGTCAGCACGCCCAGCAGAACCGCCGGCAGCGGACCCAGCCCATAGGCCAGCGCCTTGCCGCAGCCGGCCACCGCGAAGATGCCCAGGCCGGCCGCGTCCAGCACCATCACCGGCTTGACCAGCCGGTTGATGAAGGGGTGGAAGAAGAAGGCAAACAGGCCCGAGGCCAGTGCCGTGATCAGGTACCGCTCGTCCTGCATGGTGGCCGGCGGGATCGCCCCGATCAGCAGGTCGCGCAGCACGCCGCCGGCCAGCGCCGTTACCAGCGCCAGCACCATCACGCCGAAGATGTCCAGACGGTGCCGCACGGCCAGCGTCCCTCCCGTCAGCCCGAAGATGAAGATTCCGGTCAGGTCCATGGCGAGGAGGAGGGGCGAAACATCGGGTATGATGGCGGGCATGATGGTGGTCGGCGACGCAGGTTGAGGGGAGCCGCCATCATAGCCGTTTGTTGCGTCTCATGGAACAGATAAGCCGCAACTCCGGCAATTGTTGTTTTGCGGAAACGGGAGCACATTCCTCTCCAGACGAGGGGCCACAGGGCCTCGCACAGGACGAGGAGGAGCAGAGATGATCACGATCCGCAACCGCGACGAACGGGGCGCCGTCAACATGGGCTGGCTGAACAGCAAGCACAGCTTCTCGTTCGGCCACTACTACGACCCGGCCCACATGGGCTTCCGCGCGCTGCGCGTCATCAATGACGACCGCGTGATTCCCGGCGCCGGCTTCCCCACCCATGGGCACGCCGACATGGAGATCGTGTCCTACGTCCTGGACGGCGCGCTGGAGCACAAGGACACGCTGGGCACCAGCTCGGTCATCCGGCCTGGCGACGTGCAACGGATGAGCGCCGGGTCGGGCATCCGGCACAGCGAGTACAACGCGTCCAAGAAGGACCCGGTGCACTTCCTGCAGATCTGGATCCTGCCCAACGAGGAGGGCATGGTCCCCGGCTATGAGCAGAAGGCCTTCGAGCGGGAGGAGAAGCAGGGTCGCCTGCGCCTCGTCGGCTCCCAGGACGGGCGCGACGGCAGCGTGATCATCCACCAGGACGTGGACCTCTACGCCACGCTTCTGGATGAGGGTGACAGCGTGACCCACGAGCTGCGTCCGGGCCGCCACGCCTGGGTGCAGGTCGCCCGCGGTCAGGTCCGGCTGAACGGCGAGATCCTGAAGGAAGGCGACGGCGCCGCGATCAGCAAGGAGGAATCGCTGACGCTGGACGGCGTGGTCAGCGCCGAGGTGCTGCTGTTCGATCTGGCCTGAGGTGAGGAAGGTCCCCGCAGGGCGTGGGGACCTTCACATCCCCTCCGGGACAGCCAGGCGGATGCCCATGCGGCGGGCCTCCAGCATGAAGGCGCGGGTCATCTGCACGAGGTCCGTCCGCCAGTAGAGCTGCTCCAGCGGGTTGTCGAGGAAGTCCTCCGGCAGCATGGCGTAGCAGTAGGTTTCCACCACGCGTCGGTCGGGTTGCCAGGGGTCGGCGCCGTCGCGCCAGCCGATGGTCCAGCCGGCGTGGCCGGCGCCGATGGCCCAGCGCTCGAAATGCGGGGAGATGGTGGCGCTGGCCACCGGATCGGCGACCGGCACCTGATAGATCGCCACGAAGCGGCGGACGTTCAGTTGCAGCCGCATCACCAGCGATTCCTCGAAGGCGTCCACGCGGTACAGGCAGTCGGACGCCCCCTCGACGTGGCTGAAGCGCACCGCGGCCCGCCTTGCGGCTTCCAGCGTCAAGCCGGAAGGCTGGTCGGCCAGCGGCGGCGATTCATAGTCCACGGCGCGCAGCGCCTCCACCATGTCGCCGGTCAGGAAAAGGCGGATGCGCTGCTGCGCCTCGTCGATGGTCAGGCGGGTCATCGCGGGGTCGGTGTCCTCTGTTTCCGGTGCCAGGACAACAGGCCGGAGCCCGCTTGGTTCAGGGCTCCACGTAGCCCAGCACGCGCAGGCGCAGATCGCGTGCCCGCGGGTCGCGGTCGAAGAACAGGCCGCCCTTCTGTTCGGAGCCGGCGGGCACATAGTCGAACTCGGCTACCGAGGTTTCGAGCGCCTCGTCGCCCGCCATCAGTTGCCCCTCCACCTGGACCTTCGCGCCGGTCTTGCCGCCGTCGTTGGTGACCCGGATGTGGGCGAGCCAGCGCGGGCCCGCGGGAACCACCTCCACCACCACGGCGGTGATCACCGGGGGGCCGTTGCCGCGGGTGATGCCTTCGTAACCCAGCACCCCCACCGAGCCCAGGAACAGCAAGAGCCCCAGCCCCGACGAGATCCAGGCCAGCCGCGACACCGACGCGCTGCCGTCCTCGTCCCTGGATTCGATGTCGTTTTCCCGGATGTCGGCCATCGGTGTCCCTCCCGTCACACGATCAGGCGGGCGGTGGCGGCGCCCAGCGCGCTGGGGAAGCCCAGCACCACCGTGGCGGTCACCAGCTCCATCATCGACAGGCCGGCGATCCGCTCGAAGGTCCACAGCAGATAGAGGCTGATGAGCAGGGCGATGCCGTAGCCGGCGACCGAGAAGCGCAGGAAGACGGACAGGAACCCGTCGTCCCCGGCGCTCTCCTGCCCGGCGAAGCCGACCGTGTAGACGAAGATGTGCAGGAGCCCCAGCGACAGCACCGCCAGCGCCACCGCGTGCCAGGGCGACATTTTGTAGGAGATCAGGATCATCTCCTCGGTCGGGGCGACGTTGAAGCCGACGAACAGCGCCCCCGCCCCCATCAGGAACAGTTCCCCCGGATAGCTGGAGCGGATGCGTCGCTCCTTGTCGCTGTCGTCCTGCTGGCCGAGCTGCTTGCGCGCCAGCATGGCGCCGATGCTGGCCGGAACGGACTGGAGCGCGATCTTGCCGATGATCTCCGGCAATGGCTGGTCCAGACGCACGATGGCGAAGACGGTCAGCAGCACCGCCGACATCAGGAAGCCGACGGCGAAGGCCGACAGCGCGTCGATCAGATCGTCCTGCCAGCAGAATGTCTCCTCGAACCCGGCGAAGTAGGACAGGCCGAACAGCACCGGCAGGGTCACCAGGATGAACAGGGCCAGCCGGAAGCGGTCCATGTAGAAGCCCAGCTCCCACATCTCCATGGTCATCAGCAGGGGCAGGGCGAAGATGATCGCCCCCGCCGCCGCGCGGGCCAGCGCGTGGGCGAATTGAGTTTCGTCATGGAGAAAGCTGCGCTGGCGGGTGATGTCCATGACCCATGAATGCGCAAGCGGAGCGGTTGGTTCCGGCGGTACCACGGCAGTGGGTGGGTCCATGATCGGAACCATGATCAGAGCGGCGAATTTCCTCTTGACCTTCCAATCGTTGGAAGGTGGAAGCTGGCGGCATCACCATCTTGTGGGAAGGAGTTCGTCATGGTTGCGTTCAAGGTTCCCGGCATGACCTGCGGCGGCTGTTCCGCCTCCGTCCGCCGCGCGCTCGGCGCCGTCGCCGGGGTCGAGGATGTGCGGATCGACCTGGATTCGAAGGACGTCCGTGTCGACGGGACGCCCAGCGCCGACGCCCTGCGGGCAGCCTTGGAGAAGGCCGGTTTCGAGGCCGAAGGGCTGCCTGTCGCATAATGGTTTCCGGCACCCTTGGCCTTCCAGCCATTGGAAGCCTTATCTGAGGGTGCCGGTTGGCGAAGAAAAAGGGACGATCATGTCCGCCACTGTACAGTCGATGTCGGCTCTGTCCCCTCTCCTCTCTGGGGAGAGGGTTAGGGTGAGGGGGTTGCGCTTGTCCCGAACGCACCGCCACGCTCAACCCCCTCACCCGCCCTCCGGGCCACCCTCTCCCCAGAGGGGAGGGGGTTCATGAGGACGCCTGCAATGAACACCACCGGCCTTGACATCGGCATTTCCGGCATGACCTGCGCCTCCTGTGTGGGGCGGGTGGAAAAGGCACTGTCGCGCCTGCCGGGCGTCACCAACGTGTCGGTCAACCTCGCCACCGAGCGGGCGCGGGTCGCCTTTGCGGGCGATCCTGATCCGCGGGCGGTGGCGGAGGCCATCGAGAACGTCGGTTTCGAACCGCAGAGGCAGGAGTTCGATCTGACCGTCGGCGGGATGACCTGCGCCTCCTGCGTCGCCCGTGTCGAGAAGGCGCTGCTGCGCGTGCCGGGGGTGGAGTCCGCCGCCGTGAACCTCGCGACGGAGCGGGCGCACGTCACCGCCTATGCCGGGACGGTGGACGCCTCCCGGCTGGCCGAAGCAGTGGAGATGACCGGCTTCACCGCCGCCCCGGTCGCCGAGCCCGATTCCACCGAGGCGGCGGCGGACCCGGCGCAGGACCGCAACCGGCGGGACCTCCACCATGTGCTGATCGCCGCCGCGCTGTCGGCGCCGCTGGTTCTCGGCATGGCGGGGGACCTGCTGGGGCTGAACCTGATGCTGCCGCCCTGGGCGCAATTCCTGCTGGCGACCCCGGTGCAGTTCTGGCTGGGCTGGCGCTTCTACCGGGCCGGCTGGATGGCGGCGCGCGCCGGGTCCGGCAACATGGACCTGCTGGTGGCGCTCGGCACCTCGGCGGCCTGGGGTCTCAGCGTCTACATGATGCTGACGGCGCATCCGGGCCACACGCCGCATCTCTATTTCGAGGCGTCGGCGGTGCTCATCACCTTCGTGCTGCTGGGCAAGTGGCTGGAGGCCCGCGCCAAGGGCCGGACGGCCGCGGCGATCCGCGCGCTGATGCAGCTTCGCCCCGACACCGCCCGCGTCCGCCGCGACGGCGTGGAGGTGGACCTGCCCATCGCCCAGGTGCGCGTCGGCGACCGTGTGGCGGTGCGCCCCGGCGAGCGCATCCCCGTCGACGGGCGTGTCGTGGAGGGGGCGGGCAGCGTGGACGAATCCATGCTGACCGGCGAGAGCCTGCCGGTGGAGAAGGCGCCGGGCTCCCGCGTCACCGGCGGGTCGATCAACGTGGATGGGCTGCTGCTGGTCGAGACGGTGGCGGTGGGCGCCGAGACGATGCTCGCCAAAATCGTCCGCATGGTCGAGGGTGCCCAGGCGTCCAAGGCGCCGATCCAGCGGCTGGTCGACAAGGTGGCGGCGGTCTTCGTGCCGGTGGTGCTGGTCATCGCCGCGGTGACGCTCGCCGGCTGGTGGATCGGCACTGGGAACGTCGAGACGGCGATCATCACGGCGGTGTCGGTCTTGGTCATCGCCTGCCCCTGCGCGTTGGGCCTCGCCACGCCGACCGCGATCATGGTCGGCACCGGCGCGGCGGCCCGCCACGGCATCCTGATCAAGGACGCGGAGGCGCTGGAGCACGCCCACGCCATCACCGCCGTCGCCTTCGACAAGACCGGCACATTGACCGAGGGCAAGCCCCGCGTCACCGATCTGGTGTCCGCGGATGGCTTCGACGACGCGGAGTTGCTGCGGCTGGCCGCGGCACTCCAATCCGGCAGCGAGCACCCGCTCGCCCGCGCCGTCCGCGACCGCGCGGCGGAACAGGGCGTGCCGGCGACGGCTCCGGAGGGCTTCAAGGCGCTGGCCGGGCGCGGCGTGTCGGCCACCGTGGAGGGCCGCGCCCTTCTGCTGGGCAGCAAGCGGCTGGTCGCGGAAAACGGCCTGTCCGACGTGGCGCTGGAAGCGCGGGCGGCGGCGCTGGAATCCGCCGGGCGTACCGTGTCGTGGCTGGCCGAAACGGCGCCGGAGCGGCGCGTTCTGGGCCTCGTCGCCTTCGGCGACACGGTGAAGGAGAGCGCCCGCGCCGCCGTGCGCTCCCTGAAGGCGCAGGGTGTGGAGACGGTGATGGTCACCGGCGACGGCGCCGGGGCCGCCCGCGCGGTGGCCGCCGACCTGGGCATCGACCGCGTCTTCGCGGAGGTGCTTCCGGACGGCAAGGCGGACGTGGTGGCGACGCTCAAGGCGGAGGGCAAGGTCGTCGGCATGGTCGGCGACGGCATCAACGACGCGCCCGCCCTGGCCGCCGCCGATGTCGGCATCGCCATGGCGACCGGCACCGACGTGGCGATGCACACCGCCGGGGTCACGCTCATGCGTGGCGATCCAGCGTTGGTCGCCGGCGCCATCGACGTGTCGCGCCGCACCTATTCCAAGATCCGCCAGGGGCTGTTCTGGGCCTTCATCTACAATCTGGTGGGCATCCCGCTGGCGGCGTCGGGTCTGCTCAGCCCGGTGCTGGCCGGGGCCGCGATGGCGCTGAGTTCGGTCAGCGTCGTCCTGAACGCCCTGTCGCTGCGGGGGTGGAAGCCATGAGCGTGAGCGGCATGACCATCGGGGACGCGGCGAAGGCCTCCGGCGTCAACGCCAAGCTGATCCGCTACTACGAATCCATCGGCCTGATCCCCGAGGCCGGGCGGACGGCGGCGGGCTACCGCGTCTATTCGTCCAGCGACGTGAACGTCCTGCGCTTCGTCAAGCGGGCGCGGACGCTGGGCTTCAGCATCGAGCGCATCCAGATCCTGGTCGGGCTGTGGCAGGACCGCAGCCGCTCCAGCGCCGAGGTGAAGCGCGTGGCGCTCGACCATGTGGCGGAGCTGGAGGCCAAGATCGCCGAGTTGCGCGCGATGAGCGACACGCTCAAGCATCTGGCCCACGCCTGCCACGGCGACGAGCGTCCGGATTGCCCGATCCTGCGCGATCTGGAGGAGGGTGGAGAATGCTGCCATGGGGCGGAGCGCGATCATTGACGGCTTGGCGTGCCTCCGCTGGCGCGGCGCAGCCCAAGCCTTATATTGCAGGGCCATGCGCACCCTCCTCCTCGCCCTTTGCGGCATCCTCGCCGCCGCGCCCGGCTGGGCCGCCGGCCTGCACCATGACCTGACCGTCACGCTGGACCCCGCCGCGCGGCGGCTGGAGGTGGAGGACCGGCTGCGCCTGTCCGCCGGAACGCACCGGCTGCGGCTGGCGCCGGGCCTGGTGGTCGGCGAAGCCCGGCTCGACGGCAAGCCGGTGGCGGTGCGCGGCAACGCCCTGCCGGTCACCGTTCCGGAGGGTGGTGGCGAGCTTCGCCTGCGCTACGACGGGACCCTGCCGCCCTTGACGCCGGAGTCGCGTGGTGGGGGAGGTGGAGCGGAGGGCGCCTATCTGCCCGCCGGTACCGGCTGGATTCCGACTCCCGAAAGCGGCGCGGCGGAGCCGCCCTCCTGGCGCCTGTCGGTGCGCGTGCCGGCGCCCTTCGTCGCGGTGGCGACGGGCCGTCTGGTCGAGGAGACGCGCGATGGTGCCGGCTACACCGCGACTTTCGCGGAGGAGCGCAGCGTCGAGGAGCCGTCGCTCTTCGCCGGGGCGTGGCAGGTGACGGAACGGATGCACAATGGTCTTCGTCTCCGCAGCTACTTCCATCCGGAGCAGGCCCCGTTGGCCGACGAGTATCTGGACCTCAGCGCCCGGACCATCGACGCGCAGGCGGCGCGGATCGGCGCCTATCCCTTCGCCGGCTTCGCCATCCTGTCGGCGCCGCTGCCGGTCGGGCTGGGCTTTCCGGGCCTGACCTACATCGGGCGGCAGGTGATGCCGCTGCCCTTCATCCGCGCCCAGTCGCTGCCCCACGAGATCCTGCACAACTGGTGGGGCAACGGGGTGCGTGTCGGCGAGAGCGGCATGTGGCCCGGCAACTGGTCGGAGGGGCTGACCACCTTCATGGCCGACTACGCGGCGGCGGAGGCGCGCGGGGAGGACGCGGCGCGGGCCATGCGGCTGGACTGGCTGCGCGATTACGCCGCCCTTCCCGCGGAGCGCGATTCGGCCCTGACCGATTTCCGCGCCAAGGTCCACGACGCCGCCCAGATCGTCGGTTACGGCAAGGCGGCGATGCTGTTCCACATGTTGCGCGCCGAGATCGGGGCGGGCGCCTTCGACGCGGGCATCCGCCGTTTCTGGGAGGAGAAGCGCTTTCAGGACGCGGGGTGGGACGACCTGCGCCGGGCCTTCGCGTCGTCGTCGGGGCGGGACCTCGGGCCCTTCTTCGAACAATGGTTGACCCGCGTGGGGGCGCCGACGCTGGCACTGGTGGAAGCGAAGGGCAAGGGTGACGGGGTGGCGCTGACCCTGCGCCAGGGCGAGCCGGACTATGGCCTGACCGTGCCGGTGGAGGTGCAAACCGCGGCGGGGACGGAGCGCCACGATGTCCGCCTCGACGGGCGCGAGGCCACCGTGACGATCCCGACCGCCGCAGCGCCGAGGGTGCTCGCGGTCGATCCTGGCTTCGGCCTGTTCCGTCGTCTGGCGCCGGGGGAGGCGCCGCCGACCCTGCGCGACGTGACGCTGGACCACGCGGCCACCACCGTCATCGCCACCGCTGACGGCCCGGCCGCCGAGGCCGCCCGTGCGCTGGCCGAGCGTCTTGCCGATGGCAAACCGCGCATTGCCGCCGCTGAGCGTTCCGATCCCGCCGCCCCGCTCGCCGTGATCGGGACGGCGGGGGAGGTCGAACGGCTGCTGGCCCGGCTCGGCCTGCCGCCGATGCCGGACAGCCTCAAGGGGCGCGGGACGGCGCGGGTGTGGACCGCAAGAACGCCGCAGGGCGGCCGCCCGCTGCTGGCCGTCGCGGCGGACGACGCGGCGGCGCTCCAGGCGCTGCTGCGCCCATTGTCCCATTACGGGCGGCAGAGCTGGCTGGTCTTCGAGGGTGCCCGCGCCGTTGACCGCGGCGTCTGGCCCGCCGGCGACAGCCCCCTGCGTGTGTCTTTCGAGTAGTTCCGCCCGCCCGTCCTCTGCCCATGGAGCATACCCCGCCTTTGCCTGTTGTAGGGGAAACGGCGCGCGATGCGCGCGTTCTGCGGGAGAATGCACATGTCTCGGATGACGAAGACTTTTCTCGGAACCCTGGCCGGCCTCGGTGTGGCGGTGGCGTTGGCCCTGCCCGTGGCGGCGGCCTCCGGCGATATCCACACGGTGACCGGTGAGAAGGTGAACCTGCGCGCGGCCCCGTCCGACAACGCCTCGGTCCGCTCCACGGTCACCCGCGGCGACGAGGTGATCGAGCTGAAGCAGGAGGGCAACTGGATCGGCGTGCGCTCGATGCGCACCGGTGAGGAGGGCTGGGTCTTCGGCGACCTCGTGAAGCGGCAGACGCCCAGCACGCTGGGCGGCGCGTCCTCCGCGGCGTCGGACGCCGGGTTCGGGCGCATATCCTCGGGCTTCGACGGGCTGCTGGCCGGCATCAACAACCAGCTCGGCTACCGCTTCGCGGAGCGGGTGGAGCAGTCGGGCAATGGCGCGTTGCGCGTCATCCCGACCCAGGAATGGCTCTACAACACCAGCCGCGAGGCCAAGATTTACGCGGCGCTGGCGCTCTACGAGATGTGGAAGAACCACAACAACGGGCGTCCGGTCAGTGTGGCGCTGGGCTCCCCCGGCTCCTCCGCCATCGCCATTGAGGATTCGGGGCGGGGGCCGGAGCTGTCGCTGCCCGTGATGGGCGCCTCGAAGTAAGGGCGTTCGCGGCGCGGCGGTCGTGATGCCGCCGCGCCGCGCCCCATTCTTGATCCGCATCAACGCCAGCGCTCGCCGCCGCCGTCCAAATGCCGTGACGGCAGGCGGAAGGGGCTGGAGCGATGAAGTACGTCGATGAGTTCCGTGACGCGGCGCTGGCCCGCGGCATCGCCGCCGCCATCGCGCGGGAGGCGGCGACCGGGCGGACCTATCATCTGATGGAGTTCTGCGGCGGCCACACCCACGCGGTGTCCCGCTACGGCATCCCCGACCTGCTGCCGGACAATGTGCGGATGATCCACGGGCCGGGCTGTCCGGTCTGCGTTCTGCCGGTGGGGCGGATCGACGACGCCATCGCCATCGCCCGCCAGCCCGGCGTGGTCCTGTGCACCTACGGCGACGTGCTGCGCGTTCCAGGATCGGGGCGGGTCAGCCTGCTGAAGGCGAAGGCCGAGGGTGCGGACGTGCGGATGGTCCTGTCGACCATGGACGCTCTGCGCATCGCCGAGGAGAATCCGGACCGCGAGGTCGTCTTCCTCGCCATCGGCTTCGAGACGACCACCCCGCCGACCGCGGTGGCCGTCCACGCCGCCAAGGCCAAGGGCCTCAGGAACTTCAGCGTCTTCTGCAACCACGTCCTGACCCCCGCGGCCATCCGGGGCATCATGGACAGCCCGGAGGTTCGGGAGATGGGCACGCTGCCGCTCGACGGCATCGTCGGGCCGGCGCACGTCTCCGTGGTCATCGGCAGCCGCCCCTATGAGTTCGTGGCGGAAACCTACGGCAAGCCGGTGGTGATCGCCGGGTTCGAACCGCTGGACGTGCTCCAGGCCATCCTGATGCTGATCCGTCAGGTGAACGAGGGGCGGGCGGTGGTGGAGAACCAGTTCACCCGCGCGGTGACCCCGGAGGGCAACCGGAAGGCCCAGCGGCTCGTCGCCGAGACCTTCGACGTGCGATCCGGCTTCGAATGGCGGGGCCTCGGCTCGCTTCCCGAAAGCGGCCTGCGGTTGAAAGAGGCGTTCGCCGCCTTCGACGCGGAGCGGCGCTTCGCCGTGCCGGGCCGCGCGGTGCCCGACCACAAGGGCTGCGAGTGTGGCGACATTCTGCGCGGGGTGAAGAAACCCAGCGATTGCAAGTTGTTCGGCACCGTCTGCACGCCGGAGAACCCCATGGGCTCCTGCATGGTGTCGGCGGAGGGGGGCTGTGCCGCCCATTACACCTATGGGCGGTTCCGCGACCACCAATTGGCGGTGCCGTAACCGTTGGCTTCAACCGCAAACCATTTGTCACGAAATATTTCGTCGGGGAAGCTATTCGCCCATTGCACGGCTAACCTTTTGCGGGGGTTCGGAGGACGCTGATAGGTTCGTTCCTGAACAAAAGAACAGGAGGGGACTTCCCGTATGAAACGCCGTTCGTTCCTTGCCAGCGCCGGTGTCGGCGTCGCGGCCAGCACCCTGGCGGCTCCGGCCATCGCGCAGAGCACGCCGGAAGTGCATTGGCGCCTCGCGTCCAGCTTCCCGAAGAGCCTGGACACCATTTACGGCGCCGCCGACGTGATTTCACGCCGCGTCGCCGCCATCACCGACAACAAGTTCACGATCCGTCCTTTTGCCGCCGGTGAGATCGTTCCCGGCCTCCAGGTGCTCGACGCCGTGCAGAACGGCACGGTCGAGTGCGGCCACACCGCCAGCTATTACTATGTCGGCAAGGACCCGACCTTCACCTTCGATTCGACGGTGCCGTTCGGCCTGAACGCCCGCCAGCAGAACGCCTGGATTCTCCAGGGCGGCGGTATGGAACTGCTGCGCGACTTCTTCAAGGGCTACAACGTCGTCAACTTCCCGGCGGGCAACACCGGCACCCAGATGGGCGGCTGGTTCCGCAAGGAGATCAAGACGGTGCAGGACCTGAGCGGCCTGAAGTTCCGCATCGGCGGCTTCGCTGGTCAGGTGCTGACCAAGCTGGGGGTCGTGCCGCAGCAGATCGCCGGCGGCGATATCTATCCGTCGCTCGAAAAGGGCACCATCGACGCCGCCGAGTGGATCGGCCCCTACGACGACGAGAAGCTCGGCTTCAACAAGGTCGCCAAGTACTATTACTACCCCGGCTGGTGGGAAGGCGGCCTGAACGTGTCGCTGCTGGTCAACCAGCAGAAGTGGGAAGAGCTGCCGAAGCCCTATCAGGCGGCTCTGGAAGCGGCCTGCTTCGAGGCGCTGGCGATCATGAACGCCAAGTACGACGCCGACAACCCCGCCGCCCTGAAGCGTCTGGTGGCCGGCGGCGCCCAGCTCCGTCCCTTCCCGCGCGAGGTGATGGAGGCCTGCTACAAGGCGGCCTACGAGCTGTACGACGAGACGGCTAAGAACAATCCGAAGTTCGCCAAGATCTACGAGCCGTGGAAGAAGTTCCGCGACGAGGAATTCCTGTGGTTCCGCGTCGCCGAGAACAGCTTTGACAACTTCACCTTCACCGCCGGCCAGCGCCGGTGATGTGAGAACCGGTGCGGCGCTTCACGGCGCCGCACCGTTTCGGCCGTTACTGGGCCGCCACTTTCTGGGACAGGCGTTGCAGATCCTGCGACGCGCGGTCGGCGATGCGCTGGGCGGCCACCAGCGTGTCCGTCAGATTGCCGACGTCCGGAGCGATCTCGCCCGCGGCATCGGACATCTCGTTCAAAGCCTTCACCGCGCTGTCGATCAGGCGGATGACCAGCCCTGCGGGGCCGTCGGCGTTGTCGTACCCAGCCATTCCAAAATCTCCAAGGTTGCGCAACTCAGCCCGAACGACACGGGCACGAGTTTCCATGGAGGGGGCAGGCCGCGCAAGCCGCTTGTTGCGGCGCACGCGTTCCCGCCCCGGCCGGCCTCAGTGGATGCCCGGCGCCTCCTGCCCGGTGCTCGCCACATATTCGGTGTAGCCGCCGCCATACTGGTGGATGCCCTCCGGCGTCAGCTCCAGCACCCGGTTCGACAGGGCGGCCAGGAAATGCCGGTCGTGCGAGACGAACAGCATGGTGCCCTCATAGGCGCCCAGCGCCGAAATCAGCATCTGCTTGGTGTCGAGGTCGAGGTGGTTGGTCGGCTCGTCCAGCACCAGGAAGTTGGGCGGGTTGAACAGCATGATCGCCATGACCAGCCGGGCCTTCTCGCCGCCGGACAGCACGCGGCACTTCTTCTCCACATCGTCGCCGGAGAAGCCGAAACAGCCGGCCAGCGCGCGCAATGCCCCCTGGCTCGCCTGCGGGAAGGATGCTTCCAGCGATTCGAAGATCGTCTTGTCGCCGTCCAGCAGGTCCATGGCGTGCTGGGAGAAATAGCCCATGCGCACGCTGCCGCCGACCGCGACGGTGCCGCTGTCCGGCTCGGTCGCGCCGGCCACCAGCTTCAGCAGGGTCGACTTGCCGGCGCCGTTGACGCCCATGACGCACCAGCGCTCCTTGCGGCGGATCGTCAGGTCCAGCCCCTCGTAGATGGTCCGGCTGCCGTAGCCCTTGTGCACGTTCTTCAGCACCGCGACGTCGTCGCCGGAGCGCGGGGCCGGCGGGAAGTCGAAGGTCACGATCTGGCGGCGCTTGGGCGGTTCGAAGCGCTCGATCTTGTCGAGCTTCTTCACCCGGCTCTGGACTTGGCTGGCGTGCGAGGCGCGGGCCTTGAAGCGCTCAATGAACTTCAGCTCCTTGGCCAGCATGGCCTGCTGGCGTTCGAACTGCGCCTCCTGCTGCTTCTCGCGCAGCGCCCGCTGGCGCTCGTAGAAGCCGTAGTCGCCGGAGTAGCTGGTCAGCGACCCGCTGTCGATCTCGATGATCTTGTTGACGATGCGGTTCATGAACTCGCGGTCGTGCGAGGTCATCAGCAGGGCGCCCTCGAAACCCTTCAGGAAGCCCTCCAGCCAGATCAGGCTTTCGATGTCCAGATGGTTGCTGGGTTCGTCGAGCAGCATGACCTCGGGCCGCATCAGCAGGATGCGGGCCAGCGCCACGCGCATCTTCCAGCCGCCGGACAGCATGCCGACGTCCATGTCCATCATCTCCTGGCTGAAGCTGAGGCCGGCCAGCACCTCGCGCGCCTTGCCCTCCAGTTCGTAGCCGCCCAGCTCGTCGAAGCGGGCCTGGACCTCGCCGTAGCGCTCGATGATGGCGTCCATCTCGTCGGCGCGGTCGGGGTCGGCCATGGCGGCTTCCAATTCGGCCAGCTCCGCGGCGACGGTGCTGACCGGGCCGGCGCCGTCCATCACCTCGGCGACGGCGGAACGGCCGGACATCTCGCCGACGTCCTGGTTGAAATAGCCGATGGTCGCCTGCTTCTCGATCGCCACCTGACCGGTGTCCGGCAAATCCTCGCCGGTGATCATGCGGAACAGCGTCGTCTTGCCCGCCCCGTTGGGACCGACCAGCCCGATCTTCTCACCCCGGTTCAACGCCGCCGATGCTTCGAGGAAGAGGATTCGGTGACCATTCTGCTTGCTGATGTTGTCGAAGCGGATCATGTGCGGCTGCGTTCCTGCGGCGTTGTTCCCATGGCATGGCGGGGGCTCTTATGCCACAGGATGTGCGGTGCGATGGAGTCCAGATCGGCGCCATGCGAAAATCACAACCCGGAAACAGGTCGCCGGAAACAGGTCGCCGGAAACAGGTCGATGGAAAGGATCGCTGTCATGGGGCGTCCGCCGCAGGTTTGGGACTATTGGCGCCCCACCGGCAGCGGCATCGTCGAGCTGGGGACGGTGCGCGGCCGCGACGTGGCCTTGCCGGTGCATTTCCATCGCGAGGACCAGCTGACCTTTGTCCTGACGGGGCGGCGGCGCTTCGTCATCGCGGGCGACCTGCGCGAGGCCGGTCCCGGCGAGGGTGTGCACATCCCGGCGGGAACGCCGCACCGCTCGCTGTGCGGAGCGGACGAGGTCGTCTGCATCAACCTCTACACGCCGCCCGGCCTGTACGCCGCGCCGGAGGCGATCGCCGGGCTGGCCGGGCACTGGCGGAGGACGGGCGGGCTGGGCTGGCCCGACCTGACGCGGATCGCCGAGGAGCATCGTCGCTCCCGCGGGACCGGGCCGGAGCCCGCATCCGCGTTCACGGGGGGCGAGGCGTGGGACAGCGTCGGCGAGGCGGCCCGCCGCGCCGGGATGAGCCGCGAGGGCTACACCCGCCGGTTCCGCAAGCACCACGGCGTCCCACCCCACGCCTTCGGGCTTCAGGAGCGGCTGAACGAGGCGCGGTTGCTGCTCCGCGCCGGGGAGCCCATCGCCGCGGTCGCGGCGGACACCGGATTCACTGACCAGAGCCATCTGGGCCGCTGCTTCCGCCGCGCCTTCGGCGTGACTCCGGGCCGCTACCGGGCCGGGTAGGTCACATCCGTACCAGACCGCCGCCGCTCCGCCTGCTACCCATCCGCCCGAGAGCGCCGCACGGACAAGGGTCCGGCGGCGCGCCCACAGGCAAGCTTGGGAGCATGGCATGTCCATCGCAGTGTCCGCCGTCTCGTACCTTCTGGTGGTCGGCGCCGGAGTCAGCGTCGCGTTGCAACAGGTCCTCAACGCCAACCTCAGGGCCGACCTCGGCTCGCCCTGGTGGGCGGGCTTCGTCAGCTATGTCGTCGGCATGCTGGCGATGCTGGCGGTCGCGCTCTTCGCACCCGGCCCCCGCCTCGCCGAAGCGGTGGGCGGGGTGGGGTCATGGGTCACCTGGACCGGCGGGCTGTTCGGCGCGCTGTTCATCGGCACCGCGATCCTGATGGTGCCCCGCCTGGGGGCGGCGACGGTGCTGGCGCTGATCGTGGTCGGCCAGATGCTCGGCTCTCTCGCCTTCGACCATGTCGGTCTGCTCGGCCTGCCGCAGCAGCCCGTGAGCCCGACCCGGCTGGCCGGCGCCGCCTCCCTGATCCTCGGCGTCGTCCTGATCCGGCTGTAGCGCGCTCAAAGACTCCGGTGCAGGGCGAAGCCGGACGCGCCGGGGGCTTCCAACTCCGGGCGGAGTTCGAGGCTGGGGATCGCATAGTCGCCGCCGTTCTGGCGGCGGAAAGGAATCGGCGACGCCGTCTCCAGCGTCCGCATCCGCTCCCGCAAGCTTTCCGCCGCCTGCGCGAAGCCGGCCTCGTCGAAGCGGTCCACCCGGTAGGCGACGAAGGGCGGCAGCACGTCGTAGCCGGGGTAATGCAGGATGCCGTGGTTGATCGGGAACAGCAGGTCGTCGATCGGGCCGTTGATGCCGCGCGGCGCGTAATGCTCGGCCCAGCCGCCCGTCGTCACCACGAGCATGGCGCGCTTGCCGGCGAAGCGGCCCTCGCCGTAGCGGTCGCCCCAGCGGCGGTCGCTGTGCTCGCCGACGCCATAGGCGAGGCCGTAGGCGTAGACGCGGTCGACCCAGCCCTTGAGGATCGCCGGCATGGTGAACCACCAAAGCGGGAATTGCAGGATCAGCGCGTCGGCCCACAGCAGCTTCTCCTGCTCGGCCTTCACATCGTCGGTCAGCGCGTCGGCGGCGAAGGCGGCGGCGGAGGCGGCGGCCACCTTCAGGCGCTCCCCCTCGCCGAGGCTGGGGAAGTCGGCGTGGTCCACCGTGGTCTTCCAGTTCATGGCGTAGAGGTCGGAGACCCGCACCGCGTGGCCCTGCGCCTCCAGTTCCGCGACGGCGGCATCGCGCAGGGCGGCGTTGAGGGAGCGGGGGTCGGGATGGGCGAAGACAATCAGCACATTCATCGCAGGCACCTGTTCGCTTGAAACGCTTGCGCCTCAAGCTATGCCGGTGGAGATTGATCCGGTAGACAAGGTGAATGGATAGAATTCTGCCGTAGAATGGATCAATCGAACGTCACGCTGGACCGTATGCGCAGTTTCGTCCGCGTCGCCGAACGGGGGAGCCTGTCGGCGGTGGCGCGCGAGATGGCCATCGGGCAATCCAGCGTCACCCGGCACATCCGCGAGTTGGAGGAGGCGCTGGGTGTCGCCCTGCTCAGCCGCACCACCCGGCGTGTCGCGCTGACCGTGGAGGGCGAGCGCTACTACGCCAACGCCGTCCAGATCCTGCGCCTCGTCGAACAGGCGGGCGACGAGGCACGCGACACCGGCCGCGCCTCGGCCGGGACGGTGCGGGTGTCCTGCACGGCGGCGCTCGGCGTCCGGCACATCAGCCGGCTGATCTTCGCCTTCCAGGACCGCCATCCGGACATCGCCGTCGATCTCGGCCTGACCGACGAGCGCATCGACCTCGTGCGCGACGGCGTGGACATCGCCATCCGCCTCGGCCCGCTCACCGACAGCTCCCTGAAGCGGCGGGCGTTGGGGGCGAGCCGGCGCGTTCTCGTCGGGGCGCCGGCCTGTCTGGAGCGGCACGGCCGGCCGACGACGCCGGGCGACCTCGCGGGGTTCGAGGGCGTCCGCATGTCGAACATCGCGGGGAGCGATCGGCTGACGCTCGAAGGGCCGGACGGCGCCCTCCACGCCGTTTCCCTGGGGGGACGGCTGCGGGTCGATCATGGGTTGGCCGCGCGCGAGGCCTACCTCGCCGGGCGCGGCATCGGCCCGGCCCATGTCTGGCTGGTGGACGACCTGCTCGCCGACGGCCGCCTGGAGGTTCTTCTGCCCGACCACGCGCCGCCTGCCGTGCCGCTCAACCTGCTAATCGTGCCGGAGCGGGCCGGCATCGCGCGGGTCCGGCTGCTGGTGGAGTTCCTGGCGGAAACGGTCGCAACCATCCCCGGCATCGAGCGGTCGTCCCGGGGATAGCCGATAGGGCGATTACGGGGCCGCCCCCTCGGTCACCGCCCCCTTTCTTACCGCCAGGCTGCGGCGCGGCAGGCGCAGGCGCCCGTTGAGGACGAGATGGGCGACGAGGCCGATCAGCAGGCCCCAGAACGCCCCGCCGATGCCGAGCAGCTTGATGTTCGCGGCGGACGCCAGGAAGGTGATCAGCGCCGCCTCGCGGGACGCCGGATCGGCCATCGCCCCGGCCAAGCTGCCGCCGATGGTGCCGAGCAACGCCAGACCGGCGAGCGCTGTGATGAAGGTCGCGGGAAACGCCATGAAGACGGCGGCCAGCGTCACCCCGAACACCCCAACGAGCACGTAGAAGACGCCCGCGGCGATCCCGGCGATCCAGCGCTTGGACGGGTCCTCGTGCGCCTCCTTGCCGGTGGCGATGGCGGCGGTGATGGCGGCGATGTTGAAGGCGTGGGAGCCGAACGGGGCCATGAGCAGCGAGCCGAGGCCGGTCACCGTCACGATGGGGTTGGCGCTCGTCGTGAAGCCGTCGTTCCGCAGGACCAGCATCCCCGGCATGTACTGGCCGGACAGCGTGATCAGGAACAGAGGCAGTGCCACGGACAGCAGCGCGTTCAGCGAGAATTCCGGCGCGGTGAAGACCGGGGCGGCGAACTCCAGCGACAGCCCCGACAGATCGACGCGGCCCTGCGTCAGCAGGAAGGCCAGCCCGAGGACGAGGATTCCGACCACGGCGTAGCGGGCGGAGAACCGCTTCAGCGCGACATAGGCGACGATCAGCAGGCCGACCAGCAGCGGATCGACGCTGGCCCCGCCGAACGCCCCGATGCCGAAGGGGAGCAGGATGCCGGCGAGAAGGCCGGAGGCGATGCCGGGCGGGATCAGCCGGATGACCTTCTCGAAGCAGCCCGACAGGCCGAGCGCGACGAAGGCCGCCGCCGAGATCATGTAGGCGCCGACCGCCTCGGCGTAGGGCGTCGTCGCCAGCGCGGTGACGAGGAACGCCGCGGCCGGGGTGGACCAGGCGGTGATGATCGGCTCGCGATGGCGCCAGCTCAGGAACAGCCCGGTCAACCCGACGCCGATGGAGACCGACCAGACCCAGGAGGCGGTGAGATCGGGGCTAAGCCCCGCGACCTTCGCCGCCTGGAAGACCAGGATGAAGGTGCCGCCGTAATTGACGATGACGGAAATCAGGCCCGCCACGACGGGGTGGGCGAGGTCGTTGAGGCGGATGGGAGCGGAATTGGGTGGCATGGTTGCGCGGGACCTCCGGACGGTTCGAGCCGCAAGGGCGATGAGCGGCCTTGACAACTAGCCGACCAATGGCCTGATGTGCCCATCCGCTTTCACTAAGAAGGCCAGACCAATTGTTCCGGCATTCCCAGCTCGAGTCCGTGAAGGCGTGGATCGCCAACCCCGCCCATGCGGCCATGCCGCTTCACGCGCGGATTCAGCGGGCCGTCCGACAGCTCATCGTCGACGGCGCGCTTGGGCCGGGCAAGCCGCTGCCCGCCTCGCGCGCGCTCGCCGCCTCGCTGGGGGTGTCGCGCGACACGATCGAGGCGGCCTACGCCCAGCTTCACGCCGAAGGCTTCATCGACCGGCGCGTCGGCAGCGGCAGCTTCGTCGCGGAGATCAGCGAGTTCACCCCCGGCCGCCGCCGGCCCCGGCGCGACACGCTCCCGAGCGATCCGGCACCGGCCCTCAGCCGGCGCGGGGCCGCCGTGTTCGAGGGGGGCGGCGTGCGCGAGATGCCGGCGCCGCGGCCCTTCGCCCATGGCGTTCCGGAAACCCGGAGCTTTCCGCTCGCGCTCTGGGAGCGTCTGGAACGGCAGGTGCGCAAGGAGGTCGGCACGCAAAGCCTGTTTCACGGTGATCCGCAGGGGACCGAGCCGCTTCGCCGCGCCATCGCCGATTATGTCAACCTCGAACGCGGCGCGCGTGCCACCGCCGACCGCGTCCTGGTGCTGACCAGTTCGCAACAGGCGATGGCGCTCTGCGCGACCATGCTGTTCGACCTCGGCGACGGGATCTTTCTGGAGGACCCGGCCTATTACGGCGCACGCAAGGCGTTCGAGGCGGCGGGGTTGGACTGCGTTCCGGTCCGCGTCGATCGGCAGGGCATCGTCGTCGATTGCATCCTGGCCGAGCCGCAGCGGGCGAGGGCGGTGTTCCTGACGCCGTCCCACCAGTTCCCGACCGGCGCGACGCTGGCGCTGGATCGCCGGTTGGCCCTGATTGAGTGGGCGGCCCGGCATCAGGCCTGGATCATCGAGGATGACTACGACAGCGAGTTCCGCTACGCGGGCAAGCCGACGGCCTGCGTGCAGGGGCTCGATCCGCATGGCCGCACCATCTACATCGGCACCTTCACCAAATCGCTCTTTCCCGGGCTGCGGATCGGCTACGCCGTGCTGCCGCCCCAACTCGTGAAGCCGATGACCGTCGCGCGCACCCTGCTGGATGGCCATACGGCGCCGATGGCCCAGCTTACGCTGGCCCGCTTCATGGAGGGTGGGCATTTCGGGGCGCATGTCCGCGCCATGCGCGGCGTCTATGCCGAGCGCCTCGATGCGCTGGCGGGTCTCGTCGCCAAGCACCTGTCGGACTTCGTCGAACCGCAGGTTCCCATCGGCGGTCTGCAGATGCCCTGCCTGCTGACCGGCGGCCTTGCCGAGCGCACCGCCGTCGATGCGGCGCGGCGGGCCGGGATCGAACTGCTCGGCCTGTCGGCGCTGCACGCCGCCGGCGACGGCAAGGCGGGTTTCCTGATGGGCTTCGCGGCCTACACGCCGTTCGAAATCGAGACCGCGGTCAGAAAGCTGGAGAAGGCGCTTCGCACGGCGACGACGCCGTAAATTCGGCGGGCCTCCGGACCAAGGAGAATTGGTCTGGGCCATTGCTGGGAAATGGCTGGGCACAGCGAGCCATTCGTCTGGTATCCGAGAGCCGACCAATCCACGACGTTCCCGGCGCGGGAGCGGGAGGCGACCCATGCACAAAACGGCACTGGCAATCCGGCACGTCCATTTTGAAGACCTTGGCATCTTCGGCGCGGTTCTGTCGGATGCCGGCTATGCGGTCCGCTATCATGATCTCGACGCGGCGCCTTTCGCGACGCTTGATCCGCTGGAGCCGGACTTGCTGATCGTCCTCGGCGGTCCCGTCGGGGTCTATGAAAGCGACGCCTATCCGTATCTCGCCGAGGAATCCTCGCTCCTGGCCGCAAGGCTGGCCGCGGGGCGCCCGACGCTCGGCATCTGCCTCGGGGCGCAGCAGATCGCCAAGGCGCTCGGTGCGGCGGTGCGCCCCATGGGCCACAAGGAAATCGGATTCGGCCCGCTCACTCTGACCGATGCCGGACGGGCCGGGCCGCTTCGACATCTGGAGGGCGTTCCGGTGCTTCACTGGCACGGGGACGCCTTCCAGGTCCCCGACGGGGCGGAGAGCCTAGCGTCGACGCCGCTCTGCGCAACCCAGGGGTTTTCGGTTGGCCGCCACACGCTGGCCCTGCAATTCCATCCGGAGGTCGATGTAGCCGCCGGCATCGAGCGATGGCTGACGGGCCATGCCGCCGAATTGGCGGGGGCCGGCATTGACCCGCGCGTGCTGCGCGGTCAAGCGGCGCGGATCGGTCCGGAATTGCGCGAGGCCGGGCAGAAGATGCTGGCCGAGTGGCTCCAGGCCGCGCCCTGATCCCTGTACGGCGAGGCGGGATGGGGTGTTCACCGATCTGCACGGCGCTGCCGATCTGTGGCACAGTCCGCTCCAACGAGCCGCCTCACAGGGAACCTGAATGAACGACGCAGCAAGGAATGTGCTGATCGACGGCATGGAGCGTTGGGGAGCCTTCATCGAAGCGAACGCATCCTGGGCGGAGGTGATCTTCTTCCTGTGCGCCTTCGCGGAGTCCCTGGCCTTCGTCGGGTTCGTGGTGCCGGGCGTGGTGCTGATCGCCACGGGGGGCGCGCTGGTCGCCTCCGGCGCTCTCGGCTTCTGGCAGGTCTATGTCGCCCTCGCGCTGGGCGCGGTGCTGGGCGACGCCGTGTCCTACTGGCTCGGCCGGGTGTTCGGTGACCGTGTCCCGGTTGTCTGGCCATTCCGTCAGCGGCCGGAGCTTCTGGAGCGGGGCAGCCGCTTCTTCCTGCGCCACGGCGGCAAGAGCGTGTTCCTTGCCCGTTTCCTCGGGCCGCTGCGGCCGGTGGTGCCGATCACCGCCGGGATGATGGCGATGCCTCACCACAGCTTCCAGACCGCCAACCTGCTGTCCGCGGTGATCTGGGTGCCTTTGATGATGGCGCCCGGCATCGCCATCGCGAAGGGGGTCGGCATCGACGAACTCCTGTCCGGCGCCACGGCGACGCCGGCCGTCACCCGGAACGGAGGCGACGCGCCCTGCGTGCCGGCGCCGCCGATTTCCGGCGAGCCGTCGCGGTGCTGACCGCCCTCAGGCGCATTTGGAATAGCCGCAGTTCAGGCAGCTGTCGCAGCCTTCCTGCCGGATCAGGCCGGGCTGGCCGCATTTCGGGCATTGCCGGAGATTGGCCGGCTCGGTTCCGATGACCACCGGTGCGGCACCGGGGGCGGCATCGGCGGACGGCGGAGCGGTCGGCGTCCCGTCGGCGGGCCTGTCGTCCGGCAGCATGCCGATGGCCTTGAGGTGCCGTTCGATCACGTCACCGATGGCCGCCAGAAGGGACGGGACGTAGCGGCCCTGCATCCAGGCGCCGCCGCGCGGGTCGAAGACCGCTTTCAACTCCTCCACCACGAAGCCGACTTCGCCGCCGCGGCGGAACACCGCGGAGATCATCCGCGTCAGCGCCACGGTCCAGGCGTAATGCTCCATGTTCTTGGAGTTGATGAAGACCTCGAAAGGCCGGCGCCGTCCGTTCTCCACGATGTCATTGATGGTGATGTACATGGCGTGGTCGCTGTCCGGCCAGCGCACCTTGTAAGTCTCGCCTGGCAGGGTCTCCGGACGGTCGGGTGGCTTGGACGACGCCATGACGCCCGAGGCCGCGGCGGGGTCGGGGGCCTGGGTTGGGGACGGGGTCGCGCCCTCCTTCTTCACCGACAGGACGGAGCCGGTGACCGCGTTCGGGCGGTAGGTTGTGCAGCCCTTGCAACCCAGCTCGTAGGCTTGCCAATAGACGTCCTTGAAGGCGTCGAAGGGCAGGTCCTCCGGGCAGTTGATGGTCTTGGAGATGGAGCTGTCCACATGGCGCTGGGCGGCCGCCTGCATCACCACATGCTCCGCCGGGGTCAGCGACTGTGCGTCCACGAACCAGTCGGGCAGGGGGGCCTCGTCCCCGAACCGCGCGCGGAACAGGCGGTAGGCGTGGTCGCTCACCTCCTCCGTCCGGCGGGTGCCGTCGGGCATCAGGACGGTGCGCTCGTAGCTGTAGGAGAAGACGGGCTCGATCCCCGACGATACGTTGTCGGCGAACAGTGAGATCGTCCCGGTTGGCGCGATTGAGGTCAGAAGCGCGTTGCGGATGCCATGTTCCGCGATCAGGCCGCGCACATCCTCGTCCAGCCCGCGCACCATCGGGGCAGCCATATAGGCGTCGCGATCGAAGAGCGGAAACGCGCCCTTCTCCGCGGCGAGCAGGGCGGAGGCGCGGTAGGCCTCGTTGCGGATGGTCCTCAGCCAGGACTCCGTCAGCGCGACCGCCGCCTCGCCGCCGTAGCGCGTGCGGCAGAGGATCAGCGCGTCGGCCAGCCCGGTGACGCCCAGCCCGATGCGGCGTTTGGCGTGGGCCTCCCGCGCCTGCGGCTCCAACGGGAAGCGCGATGCGTCGACCACATTGTCCATCATCCGCACGGCGAGCGCCGTCAGCTCCTTCAGCCGGTCGGTGTCGAGCCGGGCCGTCTCCTCGAACGGGTCGATCACCAGGGCGGCGAGGTTGATCGAGCCGAGCAGGCAGGCCCCGTAGGGGGGCAGCGGCTGCTCCCCGCATGGGTTGGTGGCGGAGATGGATTCGCAATAATTCAGGTTGTTCTGCCCGTTCACCCGGTCGATGAAGATGACGCCCGGCTCCGCATAGGCGTAGGTGGCCTGCATGATGCGGTCCCACAGGCCGCGGGCCCGCACCTCGCGGTGAACCTGCCCGTCGAAGACCAGCGGCCAGGGCCGGTCCTTGCGCACGGCGTCCATGAAGGCGTCGGTGACCAGGACCGACAGGTTGAACATGCGCAGCCGGCCGGGCTCGCGCTTGGCGTCGATGAAATCCTCGATGTCGGGGTGGTCGCAGCGCAGGGTCGCCATCATCGCGCCGCGCCGGGCGCCCGCCGACATGATGGTGCGGCACATGCTGTCCCACACGTCCATGAAGGACAGCGGGCCGGAGGCGTCGGCGCCCACCCCCTTCACGAGGGCACCCTTGGGCCGCAGGGTGGAGAAGTCGTAGCCGATGCCGCCGCCCTGCTGCATGGTCAGCGCCGCTTCGCGCAGATGGGCGAAGATGGCGCCGAGGTCGTCCTCGATCCGTCCCATGACGAAGCAGTTGAACAGCGTCACCGTCCGCCCGGTGCCGGCCCCGGCCAGGATGCGCCCGGCGGGAAGGAACTCGAAACGGGACAGCGCCCGTTCGAATCGCGGCGCCCACACCGCCGGATCGGGCTCGGGCGCGGCGAGCGCCGTGGCGACGCGGCGCCAGGTGTCGGCGATGGTCTGGTCGATGGGGTCGCCCGCGGCGGACTTGAAGCGGTACTTCATGTCCCAGATCCGCTGGGAAATGGTGGCGATCCCCGTCATGCGTCTTCCCCTTGCGCGGGCGGCCGGTCGAAAACGCCGTCCCGCCGACAACCGTGTCCGAAGAGTAGGGGCCGCCCTTCCGAGGGTCAACCCGACCGTTCTTCTTGCGTTCTGGCCGTCAGTTGCTGATGCGGTCCCGCTGGTCCGGCATGGCCTTGAGCGTCGCCAGGATCCGCCCAGTGTCGGCGCCGGACCCGCACAGGCCGAGAGCGGTTTCGCCGAAGTCCACGAGGCTGTGGTGACGCGGGGCTGGCGCCCGCTCCAGCGGCACCAGCCACGCCGCGTGGCCGCGCTCCACCAGGGCGTTGGAATAGCCGCGCTGGGTGTGGAACGGGATGTTGGTCTCGCGCGGGTCGCCGATGACGAAGACGCGGCGTTTGGGATCTTGCGGGATGCGGTCGAGCGAGTCGGCGGGGTCGAACCAGCCCTGCGGGCGGGCCAGCACCTTCTGGAGTCCGCGCGCCTCCAGATAGGCTCGGTAGGCCGGCGCGCCGGAGGAGATGACCGCGCAGCGCAGGTCGTGGCGGCGGGCCAGGAACTCCGCGGTCAGCGTGCCGCCGGCGCTGTGGCCGCCCAGGGCCCATTCCGTCACGCCGTAGCGGGCCTTCAGGACGTCGAGCAGCGCGTTCATCAGGACCGCCTCGCGCGGCGTGTGGCGCGTCGTCCAGAAACGGCCGGAACTGCCATAGGCGCCGGGCCGGGCGAGGAACAGGAAAGGGATGCCGAACCGCTCCGCCAAGGCCCGTTCCTGGTCGATCATGGCGGCGACACCCAGCCCCTCCTGGTGGCCGACGGAGGTCGGCTTGGTCCCCATGATGTCGCCGTGCATCCAGGCCGCGGCGATGGGGTTGGGGCCGGGGTCGGGGCGCAGGCCCGCCGCGTAGTAGCGCAGGCACTCCCCGCGCCCGTCCACCTCGACCCAGGCGGCGGTTTCCTGGGCCTCCAGCGCGGCGCAGGCCTTTCGGGTGATGGTGACGCCCCCGGTCACCGCGGCGTTGGAAAAGCGTTCCGCGCTCGGCTGCGACTGGGCGTGGGCGTCCGTTGCCGCCACCATCGACATTGCCAGCACAGGACCGGCGAGGATGGCGAAGGCCGCGCCCCGGCGCATCAGGACGCGGTTTCGCTCACCGCAGCGGTGGCCGGTTCCGCCGCCTTCGGCCGCACGGTCGCCGGACCGCCCGCGGCGACGACCAGCCGGTCGGTGGCCGCCTCCAGCCGCTCCTCCAACTCCTGCATGGCCTTGGCGCGGCCCAGGCCCGGCGGGATGGGGGGCAGGAATTCCACGGTGATGGTGCCCGGCCGCTTGATGAAGCTGTTGCGCGCCCAGTAGAGGCCGGCGTTCAGAGCCATCGGCACGATGGGGATGTCGAGATGGTCGTAGAGCACGCCGACGCCGATCCGGTAGGGGCGGTAGGCGCCGACGGCGACCCGCGTCCCCTGCGGGAAGATCACGATGGGACGCCCCTCGTCCCGCACCGGGCGGGCGTTCCGGACCATGGAGGCGACGGCGCGCCCCTTGGCGCCGCGGTCAACGGCGATCATCCGGGATTTGGCGGCGTACCAGCCCCAGATGGGAATCCACAGAAGCTCGCGCTTCAGGATGATCGCCGGGTCGTTGACGAGGAAGTGCAGCTTCATCGTCTCCCAGGCCGATTGGTGCTTGGCGGCCAGGAGGAACGACCCGCTTTTGGGAACGTGCTCGCGCCCGCGCACCTCGTATCGGATGCCGGCGAGCGTGCGCTCCAGCCACGAGACGGTGCCGAAATACCACGTGATCACGCGGATCATGCTGCGTCGCGGCAGCAGCAGCGACCACAGGATGCCGACGCAGATGACCGCCGTCCACACATAGAAGGCGACGTTGAAGGCGAGGGAACGCAGGAAGATCATGGCCGGGAACTTGTCAGGATTCGATCAGCTTCTCAAGCGTGTAGCGAAGGCGCGTCACAATGTACTTGTTGTACTCGGTCATCAGCAGATTCGCCGTGCCCGGCCACAGCCACCAGTCGTTGAGATGCACGTTGGGGGAGGCGACGGGGTGGGGCACCACCTCGACCTGCGGGATCACCATGCGGAACTCCAACAGGCTGCGCATCATGTGGTAGTTGGCGGTGACCAGCCGCATTGAGGTGAAGCCCTGCTCGCGCAGCCAGTCCGCCGTCTCGTAGGCGTTGCCGATCGTGCTGTCCGCCGAATAGCCGAGCGTGATGCAGCATTCCATCTCGCCGGGGAACTGGCGGGAGCGCTTCAGCAACTCCTGCACCTCCAGCCCCTCGTAGACGCCGGAGACGAACAGCCGGTGCGCCCGCCCGTCGGCCAGCAGTTCAAGCCCGGTGCTCAGCCGGCCGCTGCCGCCGGTCAGCACCACGATGGCGTCGGTGTTGCGGGTGGCCTCGGCGCTGCCGGGTTGCGGCGGGCTGCGGGGGATCGACGCGGCAAACCAGAACAGCCCGCCGAGCCACGCCAGCCCGCCCAGCATTGCCAGCAGCAGCAGCCGTCGCAAAGCCCGCAGGACCCGGGCGCGCCGCGAGTGGGCCATCCCTCAGCCTCCGGACGGACGGAGCGGGCGGGCGGTCACGGCATCGACTCCAGCGTGCGCAGCACCGTCCAGCGCGCGGTCAGCGCGGCCAGCAGGCAGGCGGCCAGCGGCACGGCGGCCAGCGCGGCGACGGCCCACCAGGGCGAGGTGGCGAGGTCGGGCAGCAGGCTGGCGTGAAGCCCGGCGGCGGCGTGGCCGATCCCGCCCAGCGTGCCGGCGGCCAGCAGCAGCCCGGTCAGCCCGCCGCGCAGGGTCAGGCCGATGACGTGCGATTCGAACTGCCGCGCCACGTAGCGGTCGGTTGCCCCCATCAGGTGCAGCAGCTCCACCACATGGCGGTGAATGGCGAGGCCGGAGCGCACGGCGAAGATCACCGCCATCACGCCCGCCCCGCCGATCAGCGCCACGATGCCCAGCGCCGCCAGATGCATCGCCCCGGCGAAGCGGCGCAGGTCGGCCAGCCACACCGCATGGTCGTCCAGCGTGGCGCCGGGGGCGGCGGAGGTCAGGCGCGCGGACAGCGCCGCCGTGTCCACCGGCCCGTTGGTCATCACGTCGATCAGCCGCGGCATCGGCAGCAGCGGATCGGCGGCCTCCTTGCCCAGCCACGGCTCCAGAAGCCGGCCGACGTCGCCGCTGGACAGGAGGCTGGCGGTGGCGATGCCGGGGGTGGCGCGCAGGACGGTCAGCGCGGCCTCCGTCCGCTCCTCCAGCGGGGCGGCCTGGGCGCTGTCGGGCAGCGGCATGATCTGCACCGTCAGCCCGCCGGCCAGACCGCTGTCCCAGCGCCGGGTCATGTCGGAGACGAGCAGCGCCCCGGCCAGCGCCAGCGCCGCCAGATAGACCATCAGCGCAGTCAGCCACATCAGGAAGCGCGAGGTCGGGTCCTTAGCCAGCGGCAGGTCGGAGTTTCGGCGGGTCAGCGGCGGCAGGGCCATGGCGTGTCTCCTTCCCTCCGCGTCACGCCCAGCGCGAGGCATGTGCCGGCAGGACGTGCAGGCGCCCGTTCTCCAGCATCAGGCGCGGGTGCTCGAAGCGGCGGATCAGCGCCTCGTTGTGCGAGGCGATGACCACGGTGGTGCCCAGCTTGTGAAGCTCCTCGAACAGGTAGAGCAGGCGCATGCCGATGCCGTCGTCGACGTTGCCGGTTGGCTCGTCGGCCAGCAGCAGGCGCGGGCGGTTGATGACCGCGCGGGCGATGGCGACGCGCTGCTGCTGCCCGCCCGACAGGGTGGAGGGCAGGGAGTTCAGATGGTTGCCCAGCCCCACCCAGCGCAGGATTTCCGTGCAGTGCTCCACCACGTCGGACTCTCGCGCGCCGCCCATGCGCAGCGGCAGCGCCACGTTGTCGAGCGCCGAGAGATGGTCGAGCAGGGCGAAGTCCTGGAACACCACGCCGATCTGACGGCGCAGCGCCGGCAGGTCGGTGCGCTTGACCCGCGCCATGTCCTTGCCGAACAGGGTGACCAGCCCGCGCGACGGGCGGAGCGCCAGATACATCAGCTTCAGCAGCGACGACTTGCCGGCCCCGCTCGCCCCCGTCATGAAGTGGAACGAGCCGGGCGGCAGGGTGAAGCTGATGTCGCGCAGCACCTCCGGTCCGGTGCCATAGCGCAGTCCCACATTCTCGAAACGGATCACGGTCCCACCAAAGGCGCAACGGAAGGCCCCGGCGGCGTCCCGCCGGGTGCGCGGATGGACAATGCACCGGCAGGGGCCGGCGCGTCCACCGCTGTCCGCCTTGCCGCGCCCATTGCCTTGGTTGGAGCGGCCGCGCGCTGCGCCCGTGCGTTCCTTGCTTCACACCTCATGACTACCTATAAGGACAGTCTGCAAATTCGGTGACAACGATCGGCATCTATGATCATCACCTGCCCGGCCTGCGACACACGGTACACTCTTGCCGATTCGGCGGTTGGTCCGCAGGGCCGGAAGGTGCGTTGCGCCCAATGCGGCCACATGTGGTGGCAGTCGCCGCAGGACGATCCCGTCTTCCATCCCGACGCGGTGACCGAATTCCACCCGGTCCCGCCGCCGTCCTCCAAGACGAAGGCACCGGCCAAAACCCCGGCGGACCCCGGCGCCGGGCGCCGGGCGCTGGTCGGTTGGGGGGCCTTCATGGCGGTGTTGCTGGCCATCGGTGCCGCCGGCTACTTCGGCCGCGCCACCGTGGTGCGGTTGTGGCCTCCGGCCGCGCTGTTCTACGAGACGGTCGGCCTGCCGGTGGAACCGCCGGGCACCGGCCTCCAGCTTCAGAACGTCCGCTCGGAACAGAAGGCCGAGGACGGCAAGGCCGCTTTGCTGGTGGAGGGGCAGATCGTCAACGTCTCCGAGACGCTGCGCACGGTGCCGGCGCTGCGGGTCACCGCGCTGGGCGCCGACCGTCAGCCGTTGCGGAACTGGACCGTCGAGCCGATGCCGCCGCAGATCCTTCCCGGTGAGATCGCTACCTTCCGCGATGTCCAGGCGGACGCCGCCGGGGTGCTGGAGGTCATGATCACCTTCGACGGCGGTCGCTGAGGCGCGTGCCGGGCGCTGGCCGGTTATGGCGCGTAGCCCCGGATGATCAGGGAGACCGCGCCGTCGACGATCCGGGTCAGCTGCTCCTCCGTCGGGCGTTCCGACAGGCACAGCATGAAGCGCAGATGCGTGTGCGACTTGACGAGTCCGACGAACTGCTCCGCCGCAAGCTGCGGGTCGGGGATGCGCAGCAGGCCGCGGCGGTCAAGGTCGGTCATGAAGGCGCTGATGTGCTCCATGGTGCGGGCCGGGCCGGCCTCGTAGAAGGCGCTCGCCAGCTCGGGGAAGCGGTGGGCCTCGCCGACCACCACGCGGTAGCCGGCCAGCGCCTGCGGCGACAGGATCAGCGTGACGAAATGGCGGGCGATCAGGCGCAGCCCGTCGGCCATGTCGAGCGCGCGCGCCTCCTCGCAGACGGCGGCCATCGCCTGCCCCTTGCATTCGCGGGCGACCATGACGCGGAACAGCTCGTCCTTGCTGCCGAAATGGGCGTAGAGCGTCGCCTTGGACACGTTGGCCGTCTTGGCGATGGCGTCCATGCTGACGGCGCCGTAGCCATGGTCCAGGAACAGCTTTCCGGCGGCCTCCAGGATCTGCGCGGGCTTCGATCCTGCCTCCGGGGTGGGGGCGACCAGCGTGCTCATGCGTTCCTCATGTCCTGAAGCCGGGTGTCCTGAAACCGGCCCTGCGTCCTGTTCTACCACGGTGCCGGCGGTGCTTGCGGGACTTCGTGCGCCGAGTCCCCGCTGCCGTAACGCGTTCCGCATTCAACCACAATCCCAAACGTTAAAACTAGACCGTTCAGTTCACTCTTGACAACAGGTAGGCCCGCGATCATCTTTTCGCAAGACTAAACTGAACGGTTCAGTTTCGGCGGGATGGCGGCAAGCCGGACCGTGCCGGGCAAAGAACCGAAACGGGTGGGTTGGATCACGATGAAGGCCGTGCGGAAGATCGTTCTGTCGGGTGTTGCGGTGGCGGCGCTGGCCGGTGGCGGCTACGCCGGCTGGGAGTGGTGGACCGAAGGTCGCTTCTTCGAATCGACCGACAACGCCTATGTCCACAGCGACATCACGGTGGTGAGCCCTAAGGTGTCCGCTTATGTGCGCGACGTCCGGGTGGCGGAGAACCAGCAGGTCGCCGCGGGCGATGTCCTGGCGGTTCTGGACGACCAGGACTTCCGCGCCAAGGTCGCGGAGGCCGAGGCCAACGTCGCCGCGCAGAAGGCGGCGCTTGGCACCCTCGACAGCAAGCTGCAGCTCCAGAAGGCGATCATCGATCAGGCCGCCGCCTCGGTCGCCAGCGCCGAGGCCGAGCAGCGCCGCGCCCAGCAGGATTTCGACCGCACCCGCGCCCTGGCCAGCGACAGCTGGGCCAGCCGCCAGAAGTTCGAGACGGCGGACGCTGACCTGCGCAAGGCGACGGCGGAGACCGCCCGCAGCCGCGCCGCTCTGGTCGCGGAACAGGATCAGGTCGGCGTGCTGAACGCCAGCCGCAGCGAGACCGACGCCCGTCTGCGTCAGGCGGAGGCCGCCCTGCAGACCGCGCGCAACGATCTGAACAACACGGTCATCCGCGCCCCGGTGGACGGGGTGGTCGGCAACCGCGGCGTCCAGGTCGGCCAGTACGCGCGTCCGGGCGTGCAGCTTCTCTCGCTGGTGCCGCTGCCCGACGTCTATGTGGTCGCCAATTTCAAGGAGACGCAGCTCGCCCGCATGCGCCCCGGCCAGCCGGTGACGGTGGAGGTGGATGCCTATCCGGACAAGCATCTGCTCGGCCGGGTGGAGAGCTTCGCCCCGGCGTCGGGCTCGCAGTTCAGCCTGCTGCCGCCGGAGAACGCGACCGGCAACTTCACCAAGATCGTCCAGCGCGTGCCCGTGCGCATCGCCCTGCCGCGCGACAGCGTGCTGTCCGGCCTGCTGCGTCCCGGCCTGTCGGTGGTCGCCGAGGTGGACACCCGCGGCGCCGAGGAGCAGCCGCACGACAGGGGCACCGTCATGGGCGCGCTGGTCCCCGGCCGGACGGTCGCGTCGAAGTAACCACGCCAACACCCGTTTTTCGTTTCAATCTCTTTCGTCCTGGAGAGGGCGACCATGACCGCCATCACCAACGACGACACGCCCACCGCCCGCACCGCCAATCCCCCGGCGGACGCGGGCGGCGAGACCGCCGCGTCCCGGCTCCAAACTCCCCCGCCCCCTGCGGGCCGGGATGCGGCGGCTCCTTCCCCTTCCAGTGCCGGGTCCAGCGCCGGGCCGCGCCCGGTGAGCACGCGCGACTGGCTGGGCTTCCTGTCCATGGTCGTCGGCATGTTCATGGCGATCCTGGACATCCAGATCGTCTCCAGCTCCCTGTCGGAGATCCAGGCGGGCCTCGCGGCCAGCGCCGACGAGATCTCGTGGGTGCAGACCTCCTACCTCATCGCCGAGGTGGTGATGATCCCGCTGTCCGGCATGCTGGCGCGGATTCTCTCCACCCGCGTGCTGTTCACCATCGCCGCCGCCGGCTTCACCCTGACCAGCGTCGCCTGCGCCTTCACCTCCAGCATCGAATCGATGATCGTGTGGCGGGCGTTGCAGGGCTTCATCGGCGGCGCAATGATCCCGACTGTCTTCGCCACCAGCTTCTCCCTGTTCCCGCCGGAAAAGCGGGCCGGCGTGTCGGTGATGATCGGTCTGGTCGCCACCATGGCGCCGACGCTCGGGCCGACGCTGGGCGGCTGGCTGACCCAGAGCTTCTCCTGGCACTGGCTGTTCCTGGCCAACGTGCTGCCGGGCATCGCCGTGACCTCGCTGGTCTGGACGCTGGTCGACGTGGACAAGCCCAACCCGGCGCTGCGCAAGGGCTTCGACTTCATCGGTCTGGGGCTGATGGCCGCCTTCCTCGGCAGCCTGGAGTTCGTGGTCGAGGAAGGCCCGCGCCAGGACTGGTTCCAGGACGAGTATGTGGCGATCTTCGCGGTGGTCGCCGCGGTGTCCGCCGTCGGCTTCTTCTGGCGGGTCCTGACCTACGGCAATCCGATCGTCGAGCTGCGCGCCTTTCTGGACCGCAACTTCGCCATCGGCTCGCTCTACAGCTTCATCATCGGCATCGGGCTCTATGGGGCGGTCTACCTGCAGCCGCTGTTCCTGGCGCGGGTGCGCGGGCTGAACAGTTTGCAGATCGGCACGATCATGTTCGTGACCGGCGCCTTCCAGTTTCTGTCGGCCCCCATCGCCGGCGTGCTGTCCAAGAAGATGGATCTGCGGGTAATGCTGGCGCTGGGGCTGTGCCTGTTCGGCACCGGCGTCTGGCTGAACGCCCATCTGACCAACCAGTCCGGCTTCTGGGAGCTGTTCCTGCCGCAGGCGGTGCGCGGCCTGTCGCTGATGCTGTGCTTCATCCCGGTGAACACCATCGCGCTCGGCACCCTGCCGCCGGAGCAGCTCAAGAACGCGTCGGGCCTCTACAACCTGATGCGCAACCTGGGTGGCGCCATCGGTCTGGCGGCGATCAACACCGTGCTGCTGGAGCGGTCGGCCCTGCACATGAACCGGCTGGGCGACAACCTGAACCTCGCCCGTCCGCTGGTGCAGGAAACGCTGGACGGGCTGGCCGCCAAGTTCGACGGGCTGGTCGCCGATCCGCAGGCCGCCGCTATGAAGACGCTGGCCCGCATGGTCGAGCGCGAGGCGATGGTGCTGACCTTCAACGACTGCCTGCTGCTGATGGCCGGCGTGTTCTTCGCCGGGCTTCTGCTGATGCCGCTGGTGCGGCGTCCGGGCGGCAAGCCGGTCGCGGCGGATCACTGATCGCGGCTCGCCGCTCCGTTGTCGCGGTGAAGCGTCCCGGTGACCGGCGCCTGTCTTCGTGCTATAGGGCAGGCCGTCGCGTCGAAGGGTCTTTCCACCGTCATGAGCAAGCGCCAATACACCCGCGCCGAGGTCAAGGAACTGCTGTCCGCGCTGGAGCGCCAGTGCCGGGAGGCGTCGAAGCTCGCCCAGCTGGCCGAGCATGAGGCGAGCAAGCACAGTTTCGGCGCCTACCGCGAATTCCGCGACAAGGTGGGCGAGTTCCAGGCGCTGGTGATCCTGATCGAGCAGCGGTTGCGCAACCTCGTGGACACCCGCTCCGACGACCTGCGCGACCAGTTCGAGCGGCTGGACACGGTGATGCTGGCCCTTCTGGTGCGAGCCAGCATGCGCTTCTTCTTTGTGCTGTCGGCCAACCCAATCCTGCCGATGGGCGCCCGCGAGATCTTCGTGGCGGAACTGCGCAGCCTGCACGACGCCCACGAGAAGCTGAAGCGCCCCAACTACGCCGGCAAGCTGGGCCAGGACCTGGAGCGCGATCTGGAGACCGCCTCCCTGATCCTGGAGGAGATCATCGACAAGGCGCCGAGCCTGCTCAACTTCCGCGGGGGATGACCGTGCCGGCGCTCAGCGCTGGATCAGGGCACTTTCCTTGCCGGACAGCACGAACACCTTGGCGTAGCTCTTGAGAAGCGCGTCGATCAGGGCGTTGACCTTCGGGCTGGACATGGCCCGCGGCTTGGCCGGATCGACGTGGAGGACGCAGCTGTCCTTCACGTCGTTGAAGGCGGCCAAGGCGTTGATGCGGTCGGGCCGGAACTCGTCGGGGAAGTTCTCGTCCATCAGCCAGAAGCACTGGAAGTTCCGGCAGGATTGCGGACGCTCCTCATAGACGGTGCAGCCCTTGCCCTGGTCGCAGGACACGCACCACTTGGCCGAAGGCTTCTTCAGTTCGGGCACGCCCATCAGCTTGCAGCACAGCGTGCATTCTCCGCAGTTGCGGTCGGCCATAACGCAGAATCCCGATCTGTCCCGGTGAAAGAGCGCGGACACTCGCACAAAGAACGGTGCCGGGGAAAGTGTCCGTTGGATGGGGGCGGAGGTGAGGATGCGGAGCCTTATGCCAGGCTGGGGAGGACCAGCGGTTCCTCCGCCTCGCGGAGCAGCAGCGCCTCGATGGCGTCGGGGGGGGCCGGGCGTGCGTAGAGATAGCCCTGCGCGTACTTGCACATGATGTCGCGCAGGAACTCCGACTCCATCTCGGTCTCCACGCCCTCGGCCACCGCTTCCATGCCCAGGATGGCGGCCAGCGTGGCGATCACCTGCACGATGGCGGCGTTGCCCTCGCCGGACGAGATGGCCTGGACGAAGCTGCGGTCGATCTTCAGCGTGTCCGCCGGGAACTTGTGCAGGTAGGACAGCGACGAATAGCCGGTGCCGAAATCGTCGATGGACAGGCGCACGTCCATGTCGCGGATGCCCTGCATCAGCACCCGGCACTTGGCGGGGTCCTTCATCAGCAGGCTTTCCGTGATCTCCAGCTTCAGGCTGGAGGGCGGGACCCGGCTTTCCTGGAGAACCTCGCTGACCAGCCCGATCAGGTCGTCGTCGCTGAACTGGCGGGAGGAAACGTTCACACTCATGAACAGCGGGGTGGAGCGCGGGAAGCGGGTCTGCCACTGGCTGAGCTGGCGCGCCGCCTCGCGCAACGCCCAGCGGCCCATCGGGACGATCAGCCCTGATTCCTCGGCCAGCGGGATGAACTCGCCCGGCGGGACCAGCCCGCGCTCGGGATGCTTCCAGCGCATCAGCGCCTCGAACCCGGCGATCTGGCCCGAGGAGAGGGCGACGATCGGCTGGTAGTGGAGGACGAGCTGATTCTGCTCCAAAGCCATGCGCAGGTCGGTTTCCGTGCGCATCTGGGCCATAGCCTGACGGCGCAGGTTGCTGTCGAAGACGTCGATGCGCGCCCGCCCTCCCGACTTGGCGCGGTACATGGCGAGGCTGGCGTCGCGCAGCATCTCCTCCGCCCGGTCGTAGCCGGAGACGCTGAGGGCGATTCCGATGGAGGCGGACAGCACCAGCTCGTGGCCGTCCAGCGCCAGCGGCCGCGCGACGGCCTCGCCCATGCGCTCCGCTGCGGACAGGGCGTCGCCCACATCGTCGATGCCGTCCAGCAGAACGGCGAACTCGTCCGCCGACAGGCGGGCCAGCGTGTCGCCCATGCGGCGGGTCTCGTCCAGCCGCTCGGCGATGGTCTTCAGCAGCCGGTCGCCGACGCTGGACCCCAGCGCGTCGTTGATCGACTTGAAACGGTCGAGGTCGACGAAGATGACGGCGAAGGCCTTCCCGCCGGCCCGCCGGTTGCGGTCGAGCGCCTGGCCGATGCGGTCCAGCAGCAGGGTGCGGTTGGGCAGCCCGGTCATGCCGTCGTGGAAGGCGTCGAACAGGAGCTGCTGCTCCGCCCGCTTCTGGGCGGTGATGTCGGTCATCGAGCCGGCGATTCGCACCGCCCGTCCCGACCCGTCCCGCACGGCGAGCCCGCGGACCAGCATCCACAGCTCGTCCCCGTCGGCGGCCTGGATGCGGAAGACGTGCTGGAGATGTTCGCGCTCGCCCGTCAGATGCAGGTCGAAAGCGGTGCGCAGCCCGGCCAGATCGTCGGGGTGCACGCGCTCGAACCATTCACCGATGCGGTTGGACAGGCTGTCCACGGCGAAGCCAAGCATCGCCGCCCAGCGCGGGGAGTAATAGACCTCGTCCGTGTCCAGCCGCCAGTCCCACAGCCCGTCGTTGGCGCCCGCGGCGGCCAGCGCGTAGCGCTCCTCGCTCTGCAGCAGGCGTTGCTCGGCGGTCTTGCGGTCGGTGACGTCGGCCTGGCTACCGACCAGCCGCACCGGGCGGCCCTGCGTGTCCAGCACCGCGATGCCGCGGCAGGCCATCCAGCGGATGCCGCCGTCGGCGTGGTGCACGCGGTACTCGATCTGGAAAACGGTGTTCTCGCCGCCCAGGGCGTCGAGCGCTTCGCGCAACGAACGGCGGTCGTCGGAATGGACGCGCTCCATCCATTCGTCCGGGCTGTTGCCGATGCTGCCTTCCTCAAGCCCGAGGAGCGACAGCCAGCGCGGCGAATAATAGGCGGTTCCGGCGTCGAGATCCCAATCCCACAGGCCGTCATTGCTGGCCGCGGCGGCAAGCGCGTAGCGCTCCTCGCTCTTGCGGAGCTGGGCTTCGGCGTGCTTGCGGTCGGTGATGTCGGCGACCGACCCGACCAGACGCACCGGATCGCCCGATTCGTCGGGCACCGCCATGCCGCGGCAGACCAGCCAGCGCCAGCCGGAGTCGCCATCGTCCGGCGATAAGCCGGCTCCGGCACGGCGGACTCGGTGTTCGATCTGGAAAGGAAGCGAGACGCCGACCATCTGGCCTTCAAAGGAGGCGTAGAGCCAGTCGATGTCGTCGGGATGGACGTGGTCGAGCCAATCTTCCGGGCGATTGATCTCGCCCGGCGGCAGTCCGAGAAACTCCTTGAAGCGGGGAGACAGGAACATCGTATCGTTGCGAAGGTCCCAGTCCCACACGCCCTCGGAGCCAGCTTTCTCGGCCAGCAGATATCGCTCGATCGTGCTGCTCAAAGCCCCCTCACCGCCGCGGCGCGCCCGCATTCCGTCACTCGCAACATAGTGCCCGAATGGTGAATGAGAAATGAAGCCCTGTTGCGAAGGATTTGCGCCATGCTGGCGGAAAGCGTGACCGATCCCGCCTTGCGGGCACTCCGGGGTATGCGTGGGCGCCGCGGGCGAGCCTCGCAGGACCCATCAACGTAAGGAAGCAGGCCTATGGAGTGGTCCGATCAGGGCGTCGTGCTGTCGGCCCGGCCGCATGGCGAGACCTCGGCGGTCGTCACCCTGCTGACGCGTGACCACGGGCGGCACGCCGGCATGGTGATGGGCGGGCGGTCCAGCCGCACACGGGCGGCACTGCAGCCCGGCACGCTGGTGTCGGCGCGCTGGCGCGGACGCCTGCCGGAGCATCTGGGCAACCTGACGCTGGAGGTGGTGCAGGGCTATTCCGCCGCCTTTCTCGATGATCCGTTGCGACTCGCGACCCTGACCGCCGCCTGCGCGCTGGCCGAGGCCGCCCTGCCGGAGCACCAGCCGCACCCGGCGCTGTTCGACGGGCTGCTGGCCCTGTTCGGCCTGCTGGGCGGCGACGCCTGGGCCGAGTCCTACGTGCGGTGGGAGGTCGGGTTGCTGGCGGAACTCGGATTCGGGCTGGATCTCGACCGTTGCGCGGTCACCGGAGCCAACGATTACCTCGCCTATGTCAGCCCGCGCACCGGGCGCGCGGTGTCGGCCTCGGCCGGGGAACCCTACCGCGACCGGCTGTTGCCGCTGCCCGGATTCCTGATCGGTCTGGGCGGCGGCGGGCCGCAGGCGGTGGCGGAGGGACTGCGCCTGACCGGTCATTTCCTGGAGCGCCATCTGCTCAACGGACCGCTGCCGGCCGCAAGGCTGCGATTAAGAGAACGTTACGAGAACGCGGTGGCGTACCGCCGCTAGATCTGGTATCCACACGCCATGACGTCCCAAGACCCCGTCCTCGACATCCAGGAGAAGCCGCTCCGCGACGCGCTGAGCGAGCGGTATCTGAGCTACGCGCTGTCCACCATCATGGCGCGGTCGCTGCCCGACGTGCGCGATGGGCTGAAGCCGGTGCACCGGCGTCTGCTCTACGCCATGAGCCAGCTGCGGCTCGACCCCTCGACTCCGCCGAAGAAGTCGGCGCGCGTGGTCGGCGACGTGATCGGCAAGTTCCACCCGCACGGCGACACCTCCGTCTACGACGCGCTGGTCCGTCTGGCGCAGGACTTCGCGGTGCGCTACCGGCTGGTGGACGGGCAGGGGAACTTCGGCAACATCGACGGCGACAACGCCGCGGCCATGCGTTACACCGAAGCGCGCCTGACCGACGTCGCCAAGGCCCTGCTGGAAGGCATCGACGAGGACGCGGTCGATTTCCGCCCGACCTACGACGGCGACGGGGAGGAGCCGGCGGTTCTGCCGGCCAATTTCCCCAACCTGCTGGCCAACGGCTCCAGCGGCATCGCCGTCGGCATGGCGACCAACATCCCGCCGCACAACGCCGCCCAGCTCTGCTCCGCCCTGCGGCTGGTGCTGAAGCACAAGCTGGACTGCGTCAAGGCGGCGCTGGCTGGCAAGGAAAAGCCGGCCCCGACGAAGATCGAGGATCTTGTCACCCTGATCTCCGGCCCCGACTTCCCGACCGGCGGCGTGCTGGTCGAGCCGCGGGCCAACGTCGTCGAGGCCTACCGCACCGGCCGCGGCTCCTTCCGCCTGCGCGCCCGGTGGGAGGTGGAGAAGCTGGGGCAGGGCACGTGGCAGGTCGTCGTCACCGAGATGCCCTATCAGGTGCAGAAGGCCCGGCTGGTCGAAAAGATCGCGGAGCTTCTGACCAACCGCAAGCTGCTGCTTCTGGAGGATGTGCGCGACGAGTCGGCGGAGGATGTGCGCCTCGTCCTGGTGCCGAAGAGCCGCAACGTCGACCCCGAGGTCCTGATGGCCTCTCTGTTCCAGACGACCGATCTGGAAATCCGCTTCGCCATGAACATGAACGTGCTGGACAAGGACAACGTCCCGCGCGTCATGAACCTGTTCGAGGTGCTCGACGCCTTCCTCGACCACCGGATGGAGGTGTTGGAGCGGCGGTCCCGCCACCGGCTGGCCAAGATCGACCATCGGCTGGAGGTCCTGGGCGGCTACCTGATCGCCTATCTGAACCTGGACGAGGTCATCCGCATCATCCGCGAGGAGGACGAGCCCAAGCAGGAGCTGATGCGCGCCTTCTCCCTGACCGAGGTGCAGGCCGAGGCCATCCTCAACATGCGGCTGCGCAACCTGCGCAAGCTTGAGGAGATGGAGATCCAGCGCGAGAACGACGCGCTGACCGCGGAGAGGGCCGGCCTGAGCGAGCTGCTGGCGGACGAGAGCCTGCGCTGGAAGACCATCGGCAGGGAGACGGAGGAGACGCGCAAGCGCTTCGGCGAGGACCGCCGGACCCTGGTCGCCGAGGCCACGGCCGTCATCGACATCCCGGTCGACGCCATGGTGGAGCGCGAGCCGCTGACCGTACTGTGTTCGCAGAAGGGGTGGATTCGCGCGGTGCGCGGCCATCTGACCGACGCCGAGCGCCTCGACGTCAAATACAAGGAAGGCGACAAGGAAGGCTTCTGGGTCCATTGCGAGACCACCGACAAGCTCCTTGTCTTCGGCACCAACGGCAAATTCTACACGCTGTCCGCCGACAAGCTGCCGCGCGGGCGCGGCTTCGGCGAGCCGGTGCGGCTGATGATCGATCTCGGCAACGAGGCAGACATCATCACCCTGTTCAAGCACCAGCCCGACCGCCGCCTGCTGGTCGCGTCGGAGGACGGGCGCGGCTTCCAAGTGGAGGAGAACGAGGTCGTCGCCCACACCCGCTCCGGCAAGCAGGTCCTTAACCCCGACGACAACAAGGACGCCAAGATCTGCATCCCGGCGGAGGGCGACCATGTGGCCGTCATCGGCAACAACCGCCTGCTGCTGGTCTTCCCCCTGGAGCAGGTGCCGGTGATGGCCCGCGGCAAGGGCGTGCAGCTTCAGAAGTACAAGGATGGCAGCCTGTCCGACCTGAAGGTCTTCACCATCGCCGAAGGGCTGAGCTGGAAGCATGGCGAGCGGCAGTTCAACGTCACCAACCTGACCGGCTGGCTGGGCAACCGCGCCGGCGTGGGCAAGATGCCGCCCAACGGCTTCCCCAAGGTCAACCGGTTCACCTGAACCCCCTATTACCTAACGTTGCACGCAAACGGGGGGCTTTCGGCCCCCCGTTTCACTTTTGGCGGAATTTCCGACGGAAAATTCCCGAATTGGTAGGGTCGAGCCATGCTCGGACTTGAAGTCTGCCCCGCGATTCCGGCATAGTCATCGTATCAAAAGGAACTCGGTGCCGCCGACCGAAGGAGTGCCCCGCCCCGAAGGGGGCGCCATGGGCCGGAGGAACACCGGGCGACAGGGAGGCACGCGCATGGTCACCACAGATCCGTGTGAAGGCACAGCGGCGGCTCAGGGCTCCATCGACTCCGGCAGCCCCGGTCCGTGACCCGCACGGTGACGTCGATCCGGCGTTGCCAGACAACTTCCTCAAAATCAACAGCCTTTCGGTTCGCATGCCGCGCTCCCTTTCCGGGGGCCGGAACGGCGGTGTGCGCCCACGCCGGGACGAGAGGACCCAAGGAGACCGCCATGAAACGCCGTACCTTCATCACCAGCGCCGGTGTCGGTGTCGCCGCCAGCACTTTGGCCGCGCCCGCCATCGCGCAGAGCAACCCCGAGATCAAGTGGCGCTGCGCGTCGAGCTTTCCCAAGAGCCTGGACACCATCTACGGCGGGGCCGAGCGGGTGGCCAAGCGCGTCGCCGAGATGACCGAGGGCAAGTTCCAGATCCGCACCTTCGCCAGCGGCGAGATCGTCCCCGGCCTGCAGGTGCTGGACGCCGTGAAGGATGGCACCGTGGAGTGCGGCCACACCGTCTCCTATTATTACGTCGGCAAGGACCCGACCTTCGCCTTTGACGCGGCGATGCCCTTCGGCCTGAACGCGCGCCAGCAGAACGCCTGGATGACCCATGGCGGCGGCATGGAGCTGATGCGCGAGTTCTTCAAGGGCTACAACATCGTCCAGTTCGCGGCGGGCAACACCGGCACCCAGATGGGCGGCTGGTTCCGCAACGAGTTGAAGTCCGTGGAGGACCTGAAGGGCCTGAAGTTCCGCATCGGCGGCTACGCCGGCACCATCCTGCAGCGCCTGGGCGTCGTGCCGCAGCAGATCGCCGGCGGCGACATCTACCCGGCGCTGGAGAAGGGCACGATCGACGCGGCGGAGTGGGTCGGCCCCTACGACGACGAGAAGCTCGGCTTCAACAAGGTCGCCAAATACTACTACTACCCCGGCTGGTGGGAGGGCGGACCGCAGGTGTCCTTCCTCGTCAGCCTGCCGCAGTGGGAGCAGCTTCCCAAGCATTACCAAGCGATTCTCGAAGCGGCCTGCGCCGACGCGACCGCTGACATGGTCGGCAAGTACGACGTGGTGAACATGCACGCGCTGAAGCGTCTGGTCGGCGCCGGCACGGTGCTGAAGCCCTACCCGCGCGACATCCTGCAGGCTTGCTACCAAGCGACCTTCGACGTCTACGAAGAGGAAGCCGCGAAGAACGAGAAGTTCCGCAAGGTCTACGAACAGTGGCGCAAGTTCCGCGACGAGGAATACCTGTGGTTCCGCGTCGCCGAGAACACCTTCGACAACTTCGTCTACTCCGCCCCGACGCCGAAGAAGAAGTCGTGAGGAGAAAAGCCGGACACGAAAAAGCCCCGCGGAAGCGGGGCTTTTTTGTTGCCGATAAGCGGGCAGGCTTTCCGGTTCCTCCCCCACCAAGCGGGGGGGAGGGAGTGGATGGACCGGTTACTTGCCCTGCAACTGCCGCATGAGGTCGGCGTTGGGGTCCTCGGCGGGCTGTTCCGGCGCGCCGAACGGCGGCGGCGGCTCGCCCGAATCGAAGGCCGGGATCTCGATCTTCACGTTGTCCAGATCGATCGGCTCGCCTCGGTCCAGGCCGGAGAAGACCATTTCCGGGAACATGATGACCAAGGCCACCATGATCAGCTGGATGCAGACGAACGGCACGGCGCCCCAGTAGATCTGGCCGGTGGTGATCTTCTTGATGATCTTTCCGGTGATCTTGTCCTTGTAATCCTCGCGTGGAGCGACGCTTCGCAGGAAGAACAGGGCGAAACCGAAGGGCGGATGCATGAAGGAGGTCTGCATGTTGACGCCCAGCAGGACGCCGAACCAGATCAGGTCGATGCCCAGCTTCTCCGCGACCGGGGCGAGCAGCGGCACGATGATGAAGGCCAGCTCGAAGAAGTCGAGGAAGAAGGCGAGCAGGAAGACCATGATGTTGACGACGATCAGGAAGCCCAGTTCGCCGCCCGGCAGGCCGGTCAGCAGATGCTCCACCCACAGGTCGCCGTTCACGGCGCGGAACACCAGACCGAAAACCGTCGAGCCGATCAGGATGAAGATGACGAAGGAGGACAGCTTGGCCGTCGTGTCCATCGCCTGACGCATCAGCGACCAGCTCAGCTGCCGCTTGATGAGTGCCAGGATCATGGCGCCCGCGGCACCCATGGCGCCGCCTTCCGTCGGCGTCGCGATGCCGAGGAAGATGGTGCCCAGCACCAGGAAGATCAGGACCAGCGGCGGCACCAGCGAGGTCAGCACCCGGAACAGCAGCTGGAAACCGCGCAGGGAGCGGGCCTCCAGCGGCAGGGCCGGGGTGAACTCGGGGCGGACGATGCTGGTGACCAGGATGTAGCCGGCGTAGAGACCGGTCAGCACCAGGCCGGGGACCAGAGCGCCGGCGTACATGTCGCCGACCGAGCGGCCGAGCTGATCGGCCAGGATGATCAGCACCAGCGACGGCGGGATGATCTGGGCCAGAGTGCCCGACGCCGCGATGACGCCGGTGGCGACCCGCCGGTCATAGCCGTAGCGCAGCATGATCGGCAGCGAGATCAGGCCCATCGAGATGACCGACGCGGCCACCACGCCCGTCGTGGCGGCAAGCAGCGCGCCGACGAAGATCACAGCGTAGGCCAGACCGCCGCGCAGCGGGCCGAACAGCTGCCCGACCGTGTCGAGCAGGTCCTCGGCCATGCCGGATCGTTCGAGGATCAGCCCCATGAAGGTGAAGAAGGGAATGGCCAGCAGCGTGTCGTTGCGCATGATGCCGAAGACGCGCTCCGGCAGCGCCTGGAACAGCGCCGGGGTCAGGAGACCCAGCTCGATGCCGATCAGACCGAAGAGAAGGCCGTTCGCGGCGAGCGCGAAGGCGACCGGGAAACCCATCAATAGGAAAAGAACAAGCGCCGCGAACATCAGCGGCGCCATGTTCTCAATGAGGAAGGCGGCCATCGTGTGTGGTCCCCGGTCTCTTAGGAGTGGCTGTGCATCTTCTCGCCGGGCTGGTCAATAAGACCGGCCAGGAAGGCGACGCGCTTGATCAGCTCGGACACCGCCTGCATGGTCAGCAGGAAGAAACCGGCGGGAACCAGGATCTTGGCCGGCCAACGGATCAAGCCGCCGGCGTCGCTCGACATTTCCTTGGTGATGAAGCTGTCCCAGAACATCGGCCAGGAGAGCCACATGATCAGGATGGCCATCGGGAACAGGAAGAAGAGGATCCCGAAGATGTCCACCATGCACTGGACACGCCTTGAGAAACGGCCGAGCACGATGTCGATGCGGATGTGTTCGTTGCGCAGGAACGTGTAGCCCGAGCACAACAGGAAAATCGCGGAGAACAAGTACCATTGCAGCTCAAGCCAAGCGTTGGAGCTGTAATGGAGGCTATAGCGTATGATCGCGTTGCCGGCGCTGACAATCACGGCGACCAGCACCAGCCAATAGACGAGCTTGCCGATGCCGTCGTTGACAGCATCGATCAGCCCGCTGATTCGGAGCAGGAACCTCAACGGAGAGCCTCCCTGTTGGTTTGGAACGGGTGTATCCCCGTCCGTTCCTTTTGTTGCCCTGTGAACGGTGGCGCTGGGCGCCGGTTCAATCTTTTATGGTAACACCATGGGGTGTTTGGTGCGGCAATATTCCGCAGGAGACCCCGGCAGCGCAAGAGCTTGAAAGCCTTTATACGTGATTGCCCCAATAGTCACCGATCACAGGCAATCCGGCGGTCGGTCGGTCAGTCTTCCGGATCGTTCGGCAGGCGGAACCAGCCGTCACGGCCCAGCGCCTCCAGCGGGCGGAACTTGGCCTTGTAAGCCATCTTGCGGCTCTGGGCGATCCAATAGCCGAGATAGACGTAGGGCAGCCCGTCCGTTTGGGCGCGTTCCAGCAGGCTGAGGATCATGAAGCTGCCCAGGCTGCGGCGGTCCTGGCGAGGGTCGTAGAAGCTGTAGACCGCGGAATAGCCGTCGGTCAGCCGGTCGGTCAGCATGCAGCCGACCAGCCGTCCCTCCGCGTCGCGGGCTTCGAACAGGCTGGTGTCCGCCCGCCCCTCGTCGATCATGGCGGCAAAGTCGGCCATCGCCATGCGCGCCATGTCGGACTCGCCGTGGCGGGAGTTCTGGTAGAGCGAGAACAGCCGGTACTGCTCCGTCGTGGCCGCGGCGGGCGCCTCCGCCAGGGTCAGGTCGCCGTTGGCCCGGCGGACGCGCTTCTGCGACCGGGTGGGGACGAAGGACCCGACCGGGATGCGGACCGGAACGCAGGCCTGGCAGTTCGGACAGACCGGCCGGTAGACGATGTCGTGGCTGCGCCGGAAGCCGGCGCGCGACAGGGTGGAGTTGACCTCCGCCGAATAGGGACCCAACAGCCGGGTGAACAGCTTGCGCTCCACCCGTCCCGGCAGATAGGGGCAGGGCATCGGCCCGGACCGGAAGAACTGCTGGAGCGGGCGGAGTTGCGGCTGGATGACCGACATCGGCTGGCTGACTTCTGAATCACCGGCCCGGGGGCCGGCTGTTGGGGTTCGGCGGCTGGAAGAGGATGCTGAACAGAGGTTACTGGGATTGGCTCTGGGTCATGACGACGGTGTCCTGGCCGAAGAAGGCGCGTCCGATCTCGGTGGTGATCCCGCAGAGCTGGGCCTGCACGCCGTCCAGATACTCGTGCAGGCCGAGCTGGATCACCTCCTCGATAGGGCGGGCCAAAAGCGCGCCGAGCAACTCGTCCACCTTCTCCATCGCGTCACTGCCGTTGCGCAGGGTGTAACGGGACTTCAAACGGGTCAAGAGGCCGTCGATCTGTCGCACACACATCACAACGGATCGCGGGAATCCCTCGTTGAACATCATGAAGCCGGCGACCGTCGTGGGCGACATGCCGCGCGGGTAGACTCGCCGGAAGGCGTGGTACCCGGCGGCGGAGCGCAGCACCGTCGTCCACTGGCTCATGTCCAGCGTGGAGCCGACCACCACGGGGGAGGGCAGCAGCGTGTGGTACTTGATGTCAAGCAGGCGGGTGGTCTGGTCCGCCCGCTCGATGTACTTGCCGAGCTGGTAGAAGTACCAGCCCTGGTCGCGGTAGAAGGTGCCCTCGGTGATGCCGGTGTGGGTCTGGCACTCCTCCTTGATCCAGGTACAGACCTTGGACAGGTTGGACAGGGCGACGTCCTTGCCGTTCATCTCAACCAGCTTGTTGTGGAACACGTTGATCTGCGTCCACATTTCGGTGGAGATCCACGGGCGCAGGACGCGGGCGTTCTCCCGCGCCATGCGCAGCATGGACACCAGCGAGTTCGTGTTCTGGGTGTCGAACATGTAGTAATGGACCACCGCTTCCGCCGTGGGGCGGTCGTGGCGGCTGAAGAAGTCCTTCTCGTCGGCGTTGAGCTGGACGATGGAGAACCAGTTGGTCATCCCCCGCGTGTCGCGCGCGAAGGTCTCATGCACGTCCAGGATCCGGGCGAGATTCTCGGCGCGCTCCATGTAGCGCGCCATCCAGAAAATGCATTCGGCGTAACGGGCCAGCAGATTCACGACGCGCTCCCTTCCTGTGACCCATCCTGGAGTACCCAGGTGTCCTTGGACCCGCCGCCCTGCGACGAGTTGACGATCAGCGTGCCCTTCTTCAACGCCACGCGGGTCAGACCGCCGGGCAGGACCCAGGTGTTCTTGCCCGTGATGGCGAAGGGGCGCAGGTCGACGTGGCGGGGATCGATGCCGTCGTCGGTCACGGTGGGGCAGACCGACAGGTCGACCACCGGCTGGCTGATGTAGTTGGACGGATCGGCCAGCAGCTTGGCCCGGCAATCCGCCAACTCCTCCTTGCTGGCGCGCGGGCCGATGGTGATGCCGTAGCCGCCGGCCTCGCCGACCGGCTTCACCACCAGCTTGTCCAGGTTGTCCAGCGTGTACTGCAGCGCGTCGGCCTCGCGGCAGATGCGCGTGTCCACGTTGGGGATGATCGCCTCTTGGTCCAGGTAGTATTTGATCATCCGCGGGACGTAGCAGTAGATCGCCTTGTCGTCCGCCACGCCGGTGCCGATGGCGTTGGCCAGCGCCACGTTGCCCTTGCGGTAGGCCTCCATGATGCCCGGCACGCCCAGCATGCTGTCCGGGTTGAAGGCCTTGGGGTCGAGGAAGGCATCGTCGATGCGGCGGTAGATCGAATCGACTCGCGCCAGACCGTTGGTGGTCTTCATGTAGACGCGGTCGTTCTCCACCACCAGATCGCGGCCCTCGACCAGCGGCACGCCCATCTCGCGCGCCAGGAAGATGTGCTCGAAATAGGCGGAGTTGTAGGAGCCGGGCGACAGCAGCACGACCTGCGGGTCGGCCACGTCCTGCGGCGCGATCTCCATCATCGCGTCGAGCAGCTTGTGTCCGTAATTGTCCACCGGACGGATGCCGATGTCCTGCATCAGGTCGGGGAACACGCGCTGCATCATGTGGCGGTTCTCGACCACGTAGGATACGCCGGACGGCACGCGCCCGTTGTCCTCCAGCACGCGGAAGGTCCCCTCGCGGTCGCGGACCAGATCCGTGCCCATGATGTGGATGTAGGTGTCGAACGGCACGTCCAGCCCGACCATCTGCGGCCGGAAGCAGCCGTTGCCCAGCACGAGGTCGGCAGGGATTACCCCGTCTTTCAGGATCTTCTGGTCGTGGTAGATGTCGTGGAGGAACAGGTTCAGCGCCATGACGCGCTGGGTGATTCCCGCCTCCAGATGCGCCCATTCCTTGGCCGAGATGACCCGGGGAATGATGTCGAAGGGAAGAATCCGGTCCACCGCATCCTTGTTCGAATAAACGAGGAAGGTGATGCCCAGATTGTACAGTTCACGTTCGGCGTCCTGCGACCGCCGCAACAGATCCCCGAAGTTCAGACCGGCAAGTCTCTGCCGGATCAGCGCCGAGTGCTCGGCTGGATAATCACGGCCTCCGAACAATTCGTCGTAGTAAAGACCGGGATCATAGTTCGTCAAAAGGTCATTCGCCTTGCCTTCGGGTACGCTCACAGACTCCCCCGCAGCTAACGCCCTTGATTGACCGATGCCGTATGGCAATGGTGTCTGCCGCGAAGTATGAACCATCGCTTCGCCTTTTGAACAGGGCAAACATTCCCCGCGTTGTGCGGCGCATCGACAAAACAAGAAGAGGTACGTTCAAAGGCAAGGAACTAACGCCTTGGTACCAGCGCCGCATCAGCTTTGGTATCAATTCGTGGCGGCGGGTGCGGCTGCGGTCTTGCTTTCGCGCAGCAACACCATGCTGATGCGGCGGTTGCGCGGACTGCCCGGCTGCTCGGGCACCAGCAGATCGCGGTCGGCGCGGCCGATCACGTCTTGGACGCGCTCCTCCGGGATGCCGCCGGCGATCAGGGCGCGGCGGGTGGCGTTGGCGCGTTCGGTGGAGAGGTCCCAATTGTCGCGCCCGGCCCCCGAGGTGAAGGGGATGCCGTCGGTGTGGCCGCTGATCGACAGCTTGTTGGGCAGCTTGGCGAGCGCCTTGGCCACCTGCATGACGAGCTGGCGGGTCTGCGGGTACATCTGGCCCGACCCGCCGGGGAACATCGAGACGCGGTCCTGGTCGACGATCTGGATTCGCAGGCCCTCGGGCGTCTGGTCGATCATCAGGTTCTGGGCCAGCGGCTCCAACTCCGGCACGGATTGGATGGCCTGACGGATCTCGGTGGCGGCCTGCTGGAACTGGCGGGCCTCCTTCTGGGCGTCCTGCAGCTTCTCGCCGCCTTCCTTCACCCGTTCCGCGAAGTCGGACAGCCGTTCCCCCGGCTTCTGGCCAGGAATGCCGAGTTGCTTGGCCTGCTCCTCCAGTCGCTTCTGGTAGTCGAGCCGCGACTCGTTCGATTTCTGCTCGGCGGTCGATGCGGGCGGCGGCGGAGCGGCGTCGGTCGGGTCGTTCGCCTCGTCGTCCTCCTGGGTCGAATGGCCGGGCGGGCCGGAGACCGGAACGTCGGCGGACATCGGGGACGAGGGAGAGATCTGGGCGCCCGGCGCGGTGATGGTGCGCCCGCCCAGCATGCCGCCGGACCCGGAGCTTTCACGGCTGACCGACGTCGGCGAGAAATAGTCCGCGATGCCCTTGCGCTGGTCCGACGTGGTGACGTTGAGCAGCCACAGCAGCAGGAAGAAGGCCATCATCGCCGTCACGAAGTCGGCATAGGCGACTTTCCACGCGCCGCCATGATGGCCGCCGTGGCCACCCTTCTTCTTCTTGATGATGATCGGCCGTTCGCCGCCGGACGGGTTCGCTGACATGAAGCCTTGGCTGAATGGGGCCTTGAGGTCGGGAATTCGCGGCCAGTGCGGACGCCCGAAGGGTGGGCCATCATCCTTAAGATCCATTTAATGCGATGGATGGCGGCTTCCGGCTCACGCGGCAGGCCGCCGCTTCCGGACGGTCCGGGGCAGATGCGGCTTGCACCGAGGGTCCGGCTGGGATAATCCCGCTGTTTCGCCGTCGCACCCTCGCCCCAATAACCGACGAGCCCACACAGGCCGCCATGACCATCGACTCTCGGGCCTTCCGCAATGCCCTCGGATGCTTCGCCACCGGCATCGCCGTGGTCACCACCGTCGCCCCGGACGGCGAGCCGATCGGCGTGACCGTCAATTCCTTCTCGTCGGTGTCGCTCGACCCGCCGCTGGTGCAGTTCTGCCTGGGCCGCGCGGCCATGTCCTTCGAGGCCTTCACCACCGCGCCGTCCTTCGCGGTGAACATCCTGGCCGAAGGGCAGGCGGAACTGTCCAACCGCTTCTCGCGCCGCGACCTGCAGGAGCGCTGGGACGGGGTGGGTGTCGAGCGCTGGGACAGCGGCGTTCCGATCCTCACCGGCTGTCTCGCCAGCCTGGAGTGCGACCGGGAGCATGTCTATGACGGCGGCGACCACGTGATCATCGTGGGCCGCGTCCGCCGCCTGTCCGGCAGCGAGGACGGGAAGCCGCTGCTCTATTTCCGCGGCGCCTATGCGCAGCTTCCCTGAGCCGGGTCCGGGTCAGGAAATATCCGTCATCAGCTCCGTCGGAAAGCCCGCCTCCTCCATGTGGGCGACGAGGCGCTGGACGTGGCTGCGTCCGCGGGTTTCCAGCACCACGTCGATCTCGGCCATGCGCACCGGCACGTCGTGGAACAGGCGCTGGTGGTGCACCTCCACGATGTTGGCCCCGGCCTCGCCGAGCAGGCGGGCCACCCGGGCGAGCGCGCCAGGGGCGTCGGTGATGCCGATGCGCAGCCGCACCATGCGCCCCTCGTAGACCAGCCCGCGCGTCAGCACCTGCGCCAGGATGCGCGCGTCGATGTTGCCGCCGGACACCACGATGCCCACCCGCTTGCCGCGGAACCGCTCCGAATTGTCCAGCACCGCGGCCAGACCCGCCGCCCCGGCCCCCTCGGCGACCAGCTTCTGCACGGTGGCGAGGCGGTAGACGGCCTCCTCCAGCCGGGGCTCGCCCACCTCCACCACCGCGTCCACATGCCGGCGGACCAGCGGCAGGGTGACGGCGCCGGGGGCCTTCACCGCGATGCCGTCGGCGATGGTGGCGCCGCCGCAGGTGATGGGCTGCCCCGCCAACGCCTGTCGCATGGACGGGAACATGGCGCACTCCACCCCGATCACCGCGATGTCCGGCTTCAACGCCTTGGCCGCCACCGCCATGCCGCCGATCAGCCCGCCGCCGCCCACCGGCACCACCAGCATCTCCAGGTCCGGCGCGGCGTCGAGCAGCTCCAGGGCGGCGGTGCCCTGGCCGGCGGCGATCAGCGGGTCGTCGTAGGGGTGCACGAAGGTCAGCCCCTCGCGCGCCGCCAGCTCCTGGGCGTAGGCCGCCGCGTCGCTCAGCGTCTCGCCGTGCAGTTCGACCCGCGCGCCGAGGCTTTCCGTGCGCTCCACCTTGGTGAAGGGGGTGAAGGAGGGCATCACGATGACCGAGCGGATGCCCAGCCGCGTGGCGTGACAGGCCACCGCCTGGGCGTGGTTGCCCGCCGACATGGCGATCACCCCCGCCCGCCGGTCCGCCTCGCCCAGCGACAGCAGCTTGTTGAGCGCCCCGCGTTCCTTGAAGGAGCCGGTGAGGTGCTGGTTCTCCAGCTTCAGGACCACCGAGCAGCCGGTGATCTCGGACAGGCGGGGCGATGCCTCGGTGGGGGTGACGGGGAGGTGGCCCGCGATCCGCGCGGCGGCGGCGCGGACATCGTCCAGGGTTAGAGTCGGTGCTGGCTCGGTCATTGAGAACTCCCTGGACGGGTGGGGGAAAGCGTCAGCAGCGTGGCGCCCTCGCGGGCGAGCGTGCCGCGGTCGCCGGCCAGCCGCAGGCCCGCCCCGTCGCGCCAGCCCTGCACCAGATCCCCCCAATGGGGCGACAGCGGGTTGCCCGACTGGCCGGTGGCGATGGAGAAGCGGGAGTTGCCGAGGTCCGCCAGATCATAGACCGCGCGCAGCCCCGGACCATGGACGTGGGAGAAGGGGGCCTGTGGGTCGCGCACGCGGGTGGTGCCGCGGTTGACGGTGAAGGCGCCGCCGCCGGTCGGGATGGACAGGTCGAACAGTTGGCCGAGCAGCGGCACTTGGCCCAGCAGCCGGTGGTTCAGGGCGGCCTTGTGCTCCGCCCCCCAGCGCCAGTTGGTCATGTCCGCTCCGTGGCGCCGCTCGATCTCCGCCAGCGCCGTCTTCAAGGCTCCGGCCAGCATGGCGGTGCAGTCCTCGCGGGCCGGCGTCGTCCGGTCGTCGCACCACTGCGGCGCCTGGGTCAGCACGCGATGCAGGGCGCGGGGGCGCAGGTCCCAATAGCTCTGGAACAGCGGTCCCAGCTCGTCGGCGAAGATGCTGCGCACCAGCTCCCGCTCCCACCAGGAGAAGATCAGCGGCTCGGCCCGGTCGCGGTCCATCCGCCCGTCCCAGCCGGCCAGACGGTCGAGCGCGGCGCGGGCCTGTCCATTGAGATCGGGCACGGTGCGCAACGGCTCCAGCATCAGGGGCAGCAGGTCGCGCGCCGGCAGGGACAGCTCGTCCATCTGCTGGGCGGCGACCTCCTCCACCGTGTGCGGGCCGTCGCCGAGCATTTGCATGATCCGCTCCGCGCGGGCGGGGTCCGGCCATTCGGTCGCCAGGGCGTAGGGATAGCCGGGGCCGACCACCGCGTTGTTTGCGTTGACGAACTGGCCCGACGGCGGATCGACCGCCTGGGGCAGCGCGTCGAAGGGGATGTAGCCGATCCAGTCGTATTCGCCGGTCCAGCCCGGCACCGGAACGCGCCCGTCGCCGCCGCGCCGCACCGGGACCAGCGCCGGCGACAGGAAGCCCAGCGTTCCCGCCGTGTCGGCATAGACGACGTTCTGCTGCGGCGCGACGTGGAGGAACAGCGCCTCGCGCACCGCCGCGGCGTCGGCGGCGTGGTTGAGGCGGTACAGCGCCTCCGCCGTGGTGTCGGCGGCGGTCAGGCCGGGGAAGGCCAGCGCCAGCACATGGCCCTCCGGCGCGGCGTCGGCGGCGTCCGGCGTGGACAGCACCGGGCCGTGCCGCGTCTCGCGCACCGTCAGCGTCTCGTCCGGCTGGCCGGCGATGCGGATCGTCTCCTGGCGCGTCCCGAAGGCCGCGCTGCCGTCCGGCGTCAGGTAGCGGCCGGGGGCCTGAGGGTCGAGCTTCTCGATGAACAGGTCCTGGGTGTCGCTGTGGGTGGTGGTAAAGCCCCAGGCGACGCGCCCGTTGTGCCCCAGGATGTGAAGCGGCACGCCGGGGATGGTCGCTCCGGCGATGCGGTGTTCCGGTGTCACGATGCGCGCCAGATACCACAGGATCGGCGCCTCCAGCCCGAGATGGGGGTCGTTGGCGATGATCGGCTTGCCGGTCGGGCTGCGCGCCCCGGTCAGCGCCCACTCGTTGGACGCTGTGTCGAAGCCGAGATCGGGCAAGGCGGCCAGCGCGCCCTGCAGGTCCATGCCGTCGAGCGCCGCCGCCAGGGTCACCGGGGCGGTGGGGTCCGAGTCCGGGAACAGGTCAAGCATCTGCTCCGGCGTCAGGCTTTTCAGGGCGCTGGCGCGGAACAGCTCGTCCCGCGAATCGCCGGAGAGCTGGAGCGCCATCAGCTTGCCCCAGACGAGGCTGTCGGCGGGCCGCCAGGGCTCCGGCGTGTGGCGCAGGAGCTGAAACTCGATGGGCAGCGCTTCGGGGCGCGTCTCCATCCAGGCGTTCACCCCGGCGGCGTAGGCGTCGAAGGCCAGGCGGGCTTCCGGCGACAGCTCCTCATAGGCTTCCTCGGCCCGGCGGTGGACGCCCAGCGTGCGCATGGAGCGGTCGAGCCGCAGCGCCCAGTCGCCGAAGCGCGTGCCGACCAGCTCGGCGAGACGCCCGGCGGCGCCGCGCCGCATCGTCTCCATCTGCCACAGCCGGTCCTGCGCGTGGACGTAGCCGAGCGCGAAATAGGCGTCCCGCTCGGTGGCGGCGAAGATGTGCGGGATGGCGTTGCGGTCGCGCAGGATCTCCACCGGGCCCTCGATCCCCGGGACGGTGACCGCGCCTTCGTAGGCCGGGGTCTGCTGGCGAAGCCACAGCAGGAATCCGCCCGCCCCCAGCACCGGCACCGCGATCACCAAGGCGAGAACGGCGACCAGCATGGCCAGGGGCTTGCGGACGGCGCGGGGAATCATTTGGGGCCAGGGCTCTGAATGGGGGCTCAACAGACAGAGATGGGGATGGGGGCGGCCCGGGGCTATGCTCGCCGATCTCGATCGCTTCCGCCCGCGATCCCGGACTTATGGCGCCGTGGCTTCCCTCAGATAGGCGACCAGATCCCGGCGGTCGGCCGCGCTGGTGATGGTCTGCATCGGCATCTTGCTGCCGGGGGTCATCACATCGGGGCCGATCTCGAACAGCCGGGCCACCGCCACCTCGTCCCAGACGATGCCGCTGCCCTTCAGCGCCGGGGAATAGTGATAGCCCTCGACCGCCCCGGCGGGGCGCCCGAACAGCCGCCACAGCGTCGGGCCGGCGCGGTTGCCGCCGTCCGGAGTGAGCGTGTGGCAGAAGGCGCAGGCGCGGAACAGCGTCTTGCCGCGCTCCGGATCGGGAGCGTCGTCGCCCAGCGCGGGGCTGCCGGCGGCCAGCAGGAGGAGGGCGGCCAGCGGCAATCTCCCATTCACGGCGCGTCGTCCGGATCGGTGACGGTCAGCGCGACCACCGACGTGTTGATGAGCAGCTTCCCGGCGTTCTCGAAATTCACGGTGACGCGGTCACCGATGGCCGACTGCACCTGCCCCAGACCCCAGTCGGGGCGGGCGGGGTGGCGCACCCAGGCGCCGGGAACCAATGAATCGTCCATGCCGCGCCTCCTGCATCCGCCGGAATTGGTTATCGCTTTCGCGGGATGACCGTGGAAAAGCGGCGGCATCCGCGCTCCTGGAATGATACAAACGAACGTCGCCGCCGGCCATCCCCATGGGGCACCGGCATGCAACAGAATGCCGCCCGGCCAGGGGAAGTTCCCAGGGCTGCGGCCATGGTCGCCACCCGGTTTGCCGGAGGTCGGCCGTCAACGATCTGGAGACCACCCGTGCCGCTTGACATCCGCGTGATCGAGCTTGTCGCTTCCCGCATCTGCCACGACCTCGTGAGCCCGGTGGGAGCGATCCGCAACGGGTTGGAGCTGATCGAGGAGATGGAGGACGAGCCCGCCGGGGGCTTTATGGGCGAGGCGGTGAAGCTGATCGAGCATTCCTCCGGGCAGGCCGACCGGCGGCTGCGCGTCTTCCGGTTGGCCTACGGCCTTGCCGGGCGCGAGCAGAAGGGCTTTGGCGACACCCGCTCCTCCGCGCAGGGGTTGCTGGAAGGCGGGCGCACCACGCTGGACTGGCCGGCGGGGGTGCCGAACGACCAGCTCGCCTTCAAGCGCGGCGCGTCGAAGGTGCTGCTCAACGTCATCATCCTGGCCGACGAGGCGCTGACCCACGGCGGCACCATCACCGTCGCGGCGGAGGGGGACGAGCAGGCGGGGCGCTTCACCATCACCGCCGCCGGGCGTCCCGGCGCCCTCAAGGACGAGTCCGCGGCGGCGCTGGCCGGCACGGTGGCCGCCGCCGACCTGACCCCGCGCAGCATCCACGCCTACATGACCGGGCGCTTCGCGGAGGACGACGGCTACCGCGTCGCCGCCACCCCGGCCGGGCCGGACCGGTTGGTCTTCACCGTGGAGTGGTGACGCGGCCCCCACCGGGGGCGTGACCCGCGCATCGACGTGTTTCAAACCGCCGCCGGTCCGGTGCGCGGCACTTCGTCATGGCTGCGTGGAGCGCGCTTGGCGGTCATAGGCCGCCGCGCCAGCGCCGGCCGCTCGGGCTGTGACTTTTGGCCGGTGAGCTCGGCACGACGGCGGAGCCCGAGAGTGGTATCGAAGGAGGTAAGGTTCTCTTAATCAGTGTTTGACAGGCTCCCACCGTAGCTGGAAAGGCCCGTACCGGCGGCGTCGCGCACGCCGCCCTCCGGACGGCCCGGCCGGAAACGGATACAATTGCGGGCGTGGGGATCGCGACATGGATGATCTGCTCTCCGAATTCCTGACGGAAACCAACGAGAACCTGTCGGTTCTCGACGTGGAACTGGTCCGTCTGGAGCAGAATCCCAACAATCCGGAACTTCTGTCGAACATCTTCCGTCTGGTGCACACCATCAAGGGCACCTGCGGCTTCCTCGGCCTGCCGCGCCTGGAAAAGGTCGCGCACGCCTCGGAAAACGTGTTGGGCAAGTTCCGCGACGGTGAACTGACCATCAACCCGGAAGCGGTCTCGCTGATCCTCCAGGCGCTGGACACCATCAAGAGCCTGCTGGCGGTGCTGGAGGCGACGGAGGCCGAGCCGCCGGGCGACGATCTGCCGCTGATCGAGCGGCTGAACCTGTGCGCCGAAGGCAAGCTCGGCGCCGGCGCTGCGCCGGCCAAGCCCGCCACAGCCCCCGAGCTCCCGCCGGCCCCCGCGGTCGCGGCGGCGGAGGTGGCTCCGGTCTCCTCCTCGGGCAACCTCACGCTGGACGAGCTTGAGGCGATCTGGAACGCCACCCCCGGCCCGACCAGCACCGCGCTGGCCCCGGTCGCCGCGGAGCCGGCGGAAGAGCCCGCCCCCTCGCACGATCTGGTGGTGCCGGACCCCGATCCGGTCCCCGCCGCCGCCAAGATGCCCGCTCCCGCCGCGGAGGCCGCGTCCGGCGCCGGTGCGGGCGGCGAGGCCGCGACCAAGGAATCGGCGGTCGCCGCGCAGACCATCCGTGTCAACGTGGACCTGCTCGAAAACCTGATGACCATGGTGTCGGAGCTGGTGCTGACCCGCAACCAGCTCCTCCAGATCCTGCGGTCGCAGAAGGAGAGCGAGTTCGCCGCCCCGCTGCAGCGCCTGAACCATGTGACGTCCGAGCTGCAGGAAGGCGTCATGAAGACGCGCATGCAGCCCATCGGCAACGCCTGGGCCAAGCTGCCGCGTCTGGTGCGCGACCTGTCGCACGAACTGGGCAAGAAGATCGATCTCCAGATGCTCGGCGCCGACACCGAGCTGGACCGTCAGGTGCTGGAGCTGATCAAGGACCCGCTGACGCACATGGTGCGCAACTCCGCCGACCACGGCCTGGAGGTGCCCGCCGACCGTCTGCGTTCGGGCAAGTCGGAGACCGGCCGCATCACGCTGAACGCCTATCACGAGGGCGGCCACATCATCATCGAGATCCAGGACGACGGTAAGGGCCTGGCGATCGACCGCATCAAGCAGAAGGCGATCCAGAACGGGATGGCCTCGGAAGGCGAGCTGGCGGCGATGTCCGACCAGCAGATCATCCAGTTCATCATGAAGCCCGGCTTCTCGACCGCGGCGAAGGTCACCAACGTGTCGGGCCGCGGCGTCGGCATGGACGTGGTCAAGACCAACATCGAGAAGATCGGCGGCACGATCGAGATCAAGTCCCAGCAGGGCAAGGGCTCGACCTTCGTCATCAAGATCCCGCTGACGCTGGCCATCGTCTCCGCCCTGATCGTGGAGTGCGCCGGCGAGCGCTTCGCCATCCCGCAGATCAGCGTGGTCGAGCTGGTGCGCGCCGCCGCCGACAGCGAGCACACCATCGAGCGGTTGAAGGGCACGCCGGTCCTGCGCCTGCGCAACCGCCTGCTGCCGCTGGTCTCGCTGCAGGAGCTGCTGCGGCTGGACGACCAGGAGGGTGGCGAGAAGAAGACCGACGAGACCTTCATCGTGGTCACGCAGGTCGGCACCTACACCTTCGGCATCATGGTCGACCGGGTGTTCGACACCGAGGAAATCGTGGTGAAGCCGGTGGCGCCGATCCTGCGCCACATCGAGATGTTCTCGGGCAACACCATCCTCGGCGACGGCTCGGTCATCATGATCCTCGACCCCAACGGCATCGCGTCGGCCACCGGCGAGATGGCCATGGGCGAGACCGCGTCGAAGGAGGCGACCTCCGTCCAGGCGACCCGCCAGGAGGACAAGATGGCCCTCCTGCTGTTCCGTGCCGGGGCCGGCGCGCCGAAGGCGGTGCCGCTGTCGCTGGTCGCCCGCCTGGAGGATGTCGACCTCGCCAGCGTCGAATCGTCCAACGGCATGCCGGTGGTCCAGTACCGCGGCAAGCTGATGCCGCTGGTGCCGATCGATCCGGGCTTCATGATCGGCCAGGAAGGCCGCCAGCCGGTTCTGGTCTTCGCCGACGGCGACCGGTCGATGGGCCTGATCGTCGACGAGATCGTCGATATCGTGGAGGAGCGTCTGGTGGTGCAGCTCACCGCCGACCGTCCGGGCCTGATGGGTTCGGCGATCATCGCCGGCAAGGCGACCGACGTGCTCGACGCCGGCTTCTTCCTGACCCAGGCCTACAAGGATTGGTTCGGCTCGTCCTCGACCGATGCGTACGAGGAGGAGAGGGCGCTCCAGCGCGTGCTGCTGGTCGACGACAGCCCCTTCTTCCGCAACCTGCTGACCCCGCTGCTGTCGGTCGCCGGCTACGACGTCACCGCGGTGGAGAACGCCAACGAGGCGCTGGCGCTCTGCGAGGCGGGCGAGGACTTCGACGTCATCGTCTCCGACATCGAGATGCCGGGGATGAGCGGCTTCGACTTCGCCGAGGCGGTCCGCCAGGGCGGCACCCGCTGGAGCGGCACGCCGATGGTCGCCCTGTCCAGCCACGCTTCCCCGCGCGACCTCGACCGCGGCCGTCAGGCCGGGTTCACCGATTATGTCGCCAAGTTCGACCGTGACGCTCTGCTGTACGCGCTGCAGCAGACCCTGTCCGAGCAGAAAGGTGCCGCATGAGCAACGCCAAGCTGCCCGCCACGACCAAGAAGTCCAAGGGCGACGAGATCACCTCCGGTGGCAGCCAGGACTATGTGACCATGACGATCGCCGACCAGCTGTTCGGCATCCCGGTCCTGCAGGTCCAGGACGTGCTGGGGCACCAGCGGATCACCCGCATCCCGCTGGCCCCGCCGGAGGTCGCCGGCTCGCTGAACCTGCGCGGGCGCATCGTCACCGCCATCGACGTGCGCCTGCGGCTCGGCCTGACCTCGCGTCCGAAGGACAAGCCGGGCATGTCCATCGTGGTGGACCTGCGCGGCGAACTCTACAGCCTGATGGTCGATTCGGTGGGGGAGGTGCTGAGCCTCTCCAACGATGACTTCGAGCGCAACCCGGCCACCCTCGACCCGCGCTGGCGCGAGGTGTCCACGGGCATCTATCGCCTGAACGGTCAGCTCATGGTGGTCCTGGACGTGCCGCGTCTGCTGAACTTCACCACGATGGAAGCGGCCTGAGGCGAAACCCCGGTCGGTGTGCAAAGCGAAGCCTGAGGCCCGTTCACCATGAAAGTTTGTCTGGTCGTCGACGACAGCCGCGTGGTCCGCAAGGTCGCGCGGAAGATCCTGGAAGAGCTGCACTTCGCCTGCACCGAGGCGGAGGACGGCAGGCAGGCCATGGAAGCCTGCGCGCAGAAGATGCCGGACGCCATCCTGCTGGACTGGAACATGCCGGTGATGACCGGCATCGAGTTCCTGCGCCGCCTGCGCAAGATGAGCGGCGGGGACATTCCCAAGGTTGTGTTCTGCACGACGGAGAACGACCTCGCCCACATCCAGGAGGCGCTGTCCGCCGGGGCGAACGAGTACATCATGAAGCCGTTCGACAGCGACATCATCCAGACCAAGTTCGAGCAGGTCGGGCTGCTGTGACGGGCGGGACCACCGCACCGCGCACCGTTCCGACCCTGAAAGGCTGATTGCGTTATGTCCGATCGTTTCGGCAGACCTCCTCCCCCCGCACCGGCGGGCCATCCCACCGGCGCGGGCGGCGGCGATCCCGTCCGGGTGATGGTGGTCGACGACTCCGCCGTGATCCGTGGCCTTCTGACCCGCGCGCTGGAAGGCGATTCCGAAATCCGCGTGGTCGCGTCGGTCGGCGACGGTCAGATGGCGGTCAATGCCCTGCAGCGCAACTCGCTCGACGTCATCGTCCTCGACATCGAGATGCCGGTGATGGACGGGCTGACCGCCATCCCGAAGCTGCTGGCCGTGGCGCCGCAGGTGAAGATCATCATGGCCTCGACGCTGACGCTGCGCGGGGCCGACATCTCCATGCGCTGCCTGTCCGCGGGGGCCGCCGACTACATCCCCAAGCCGACCTCCACCCGCGAGATCGGCGGCGCGGACGCCTTCAAGCGCGAGCTGGTGTCGAAAGTCAAGGCGCTGGGCGCCGCCGCGCGCCGTGCCGGATCCCGCACCCGCGGCGAGCTGCGCCCGCTGACCCCGGTGCCCGCCGCCTTCCTGAAGCGCGAGCCGCCGCCTGTCACGCTGCGCCCGGCTCCGGCCGTCGGCTCCGTCGGTCAGGTCAAGCCGGACGTGATCGCCATCGGAAGTTCCACGGGCGGCCCGCAGGCGCTGTTCGAGGTGCTGGCCCATCTGAAGACCGGCGTCACCCAGCCGATCCTGATCACCCAGCACATGCCGGCGACCTTCACCACAATCCTGGCCGAACACATCACCCGCCAGTGCGGGCTGAACGCCCAGGAGGCGAAGGACGGCGAGCCGGTCGTGTCGGGGCGCTGCTACATCGCGCCGGGCGACTTCCACATGCTGGTCACCCAGCGTGCGGGCGCCAATGTGATTTCGCTGACCAAGGACCCACCCGAGAACTTCTGCCGCCCGGCGGTGGATCCGATGATGCGGTCCATCCTTCGCGCCTTCGGCGGGCGCAAGGTTCTCGCCTGCATCCTGACCGGCATGGGGCAGGATGGGCTGAAGGGCTGCACCGATGTGGTGAACGCCGGCGGCACCCTGATCGCGCAGGACGAGGCGTCCAGCGTCGTGTGGGGCATGCCGGGCGCCGTCGCCCAGGCGGGCATCTGCTCGGCGGTGCTGCCGCTCAAGGAAATCGGTCCCTACATCCGCAAGTTCGCATCGAGGGCAGCATGAGAGTCGAAGATTTCGACATGTTCTCCACGCTGCTCAAGCAGCGTTCCGGTCTGGTCCTGACCCGGGACAAGGCCTACCTGCTCGAATCCCGGCTGATGCCGGTAGCGCGCAAGTGGAACATGAAGGGGCTGGAGGAGCTGGCCTCCACCGTGCGGACGCGCAAGGACGAAGCGCTGCTGCGCGACATCACGGAGGCGATGACGACCAACGAGTCGTCCTTCTTCCGCGACCAGAAGCCCTTCGACCAGTTCAAGCAGATCGTCCTGCCGAAGCTGATGGCGGCGCGGTCCGCGAAGCGGTCGATCCGCATCTGGTCGGCGGCCTGCTCGTCCGGGCAGGAGGCCTACTCGCTGGCCATGCTGTTGAGCGAGGACGCGGCGAAGCTGGCCGGCTGGCGGATCGAGATCGTCGGCACCGACATCTCCGCGGAGATGGTGGAACGCTCCAAATCGGGCATCTACACCCAGTTCGAGGTGCAGCGCGGCCTGCCGATTCAAATGCTGGTGAAGCATTTCAAGCAGCAGGGCGACAAGTGGCAGATCAGCCAGCAGCTCCGCCAGATGGCCTCCTTCCGCGAGTTCAACCTTCTGGGCGACCTGTCCGGGTTGGGGCAGTTCGACATCGTGTTCTGCCGCAATGTGCTGATCTATTTCGACCAGCCGACCAAGACCAAGGTGCTGGAGGCGATCGCCCGCCAGATGCCGCAGGACGGCGTGCTCTATCTGGGCGGTGCGGAAACCGTGCTGGGCATCACCGACCGCTTCAAGCCGGTGGAAGGCCAGCGCGGCCTCTACAGTCTGGGTGGTTTCCAGGTGCCGAGCGGGCTGAAGGCGGCCGTCTGATCAGGGCCGTCTGATCAGGGCTGCGTGACGGTGAGGCGGTCGGCGGCGCCTTCCTCCATGATCCAGCAGCGGAAAGCGGCGATCTTAGGCCGGTCGGCGGTCACCTCCGGGCAGACGAGGTAGTAGCCGAAGTCTCCCGGCAGCGCGAGGTCGAACAGCCGGGTCAGCCGCCCGCTCGCCAACTCCTCCAACACCAGGGTGCCGCGCGCCATCGCGATGCCCTGGCCGTTCTCGGCGGCTTCGATGGCGATGCCGATCTCGTCGAAGACCATTTCGGAGCTCGGCTTCAAATCGCCGAGCCCGGCCATCGCCAGCCACGTTGCCCAATAGCTGTGGCCGGTTTCCTCGACCAGAACGTGATGGCGCAGGTCGGCCGGCTGCCGCAACGGCATCGGTCCTTGCAGCAGAGCCGGGCTGCACACCGGGAACACCGCGTCGTCGAGGAAGCGGTCGGCCCGCAAGCCCTCCCACACCCCGAGGCCGTGGCGAAGCCCGATGTCGATGTCGGCTTCGCGCTCGAAATCGATCTCGTGCTGGCTGACGCTGATGCGCAGGTGGATTTCCGGGTGGCGGGCGCGGAAGCGGCCGATGCGGCTCATCAGCCAGCGGCTGGCGAAGGAGGGCGAAACGCTCATCGTCAGCACGCCGGAGCGCTCATGCTCCATCACCCGCTCCAGGCCGGTGGCCAGCCGCGCGAAGGCGTCGCGCACGCTGGGCAGCAGGAGCTGGCCGGCGTCGGTCAGAACCAGCGCCTGATTCAGCCGGCGGAACAGTCGGATGCCCAGCCGATCCTCCAGCGTGCGGATCTGGTGGCTGATCGCGCTCTGGGTGACGTTCAGCTCCTCCGCCGCGCGGGTGAAGCTGAGATGGCGGGCCGCCGCTTCGAAGGCGCGCAGGCCGTTGAGGGGAGGGATCTGCATGGGTCCGCATCCGCCGGATTGTTGCCCGGCCGCATGAAATTCTCTCATGCAGGTTAGAGAAAGCATCCTTTGCGGACAACCCGATTCCGGGTGCATTCCTAGGGAACGGAATTCATCAAGCGGAGTGTCGGATCATGAGCAGGAGAGCGCTGGGCGCCGTTTCCGCGGACCGGGGCATAGTGTCCCTCGGACAGGCTGGAATTGACGGCGCGCAGGGGGTTGTGAAGCGGGCACTCGGGGAGGTGCTGGGAATGATCGAGCGCCACCGGCAGCGCCGCTCCCTGGCAGCTCTGGACGACCATCTGCTGCGCGACGTCGGGCTGAGCCATACGGACGCCCGCCGTGAAGCCGACAAGGCGTTCTGGCAGGAATGATCGCGGATGGCGGCGGGCCTGAGCCCACCGCTTGCGGGCATGAATGTTAACCGTGATGGGCGGTCAGCCGGCCGCCTGGGCCTGTTGGTGCGGGACACGCGGGATCGGGGATGCGTCCTCGTGCGGGTCGCGCAGCACATAGCCGCGGCCCCACACCGTCTCGATGTAGTTGTCGCCCTGGGTCGCCGCGGCCAGCTTCTTGCGCAGCTTGCAGACGAAGACGTCGATGATCTTCAACTCGGGCTCGTCCATGCCGCCATAGAGATGGTTCAGGAACATCTCCTTGGTCAGGGTCGTGCCCTTGCGCAGGGACAGCAGCTCCAGGATGCCGTATTCCTTGCCGGTCAGGTGGAGCGGCTGGTTGTCCACCTCCACCGTGCGGGTGTCCAGGTTCACGGTCAGGCGGCCGGTGCGGATGATGCTGTCGGAATGGCCCTTGGAGCGGCGGACGATGGCCTGGATGCGGGCGATCAGCTCGCGCTTGTCGAAGGGCTTGGTCAGGTAGTCGTCGGCGCCGAAGCCCAGACCCTTGATCTTGTGGTCCAGTTCCGACAGGCCGGAAAGAATGAGGATCGGCGTGGTCACACGGGCGGCGCGCAGGCGGCGCAGCACCTCGTAGCCGTCGATGTCCGGCAGCATCAGATCGAGGATGATGATGTCGTAATCGTACAGCTTGCCGATTTCGAGCCCATCCTCACCGAGGTCGGTAGAGTCGACGATGTAGCCTTCCGACTGGAGCATCAGTTCGATGCTCTTGGCCGTGGAGGAGTCGTCTTCGACCAGCAGAACCCTCATGGCGGTATCCCGATGTTAGATGGCGCGTTTCTGGCTTCCGATGCGGCGTTGCTGTCCCGCAGTTCCTTAACCAATTCCCTTAACAGATCGGTGCGTCCGTTTACACAAGTTAACAGACGATTCAGCTTAACGCCAGAGGCATAGCACTTCATTTAACGTTAATGTTTTTGGACGAGCATGACGCGGGCGGCATGGTGGCGGACTTCGAGCCCACCGCAAATTGCGCCGTCCGCACCCGGCTCACCCGTCCCAATTCCGTCCGCTGATCCGCAAGACCGTGCCCGCCGACGTCGCCCGCATCCTTCAGGAGATCGAGACCGTCTCCGGCTACAGCCGGTTCGGGCGGGTCACCGCCGTGCTCGGCCTGCTGGTCGAGGTCGGGGGGATCGAGAAGGAGCTGTCGGTAGGCGGCCGCTGCATCGTGGAATCCCGTGATGCCCGGCAGGTTCCCTGCGAGGTTGTGGGCTTCCGCCAAGGCCGGGCGCTGCTGATGCCCTTCGGCTCCATCGACGGGGTCGGTCTGGGCTGCCGCGCGCTGGTGTCGGATAGCCAGCCCATGGTCTTCCCGACGGAGGCGTGGCTCGGCCGCGTCATCAACGCGCTGGGCGAACCGGTGGACGGCAAGGGGCCATTGCCCAAGGGAACGCACGGCGTTCCCATCCGCAACAACCCGCCGCCCGCCCATTCCCGCGCCCGGGTGGGCGAGAAGCTGGACCTGGGCATCCGCGCCATCAACGCCTTCCTCACCTGCTGCCGCGGCCAGCGCATGGGCATCTTCGCCGGCTCCGGAGTCGGCAAGTCGTCGGTGATGTCGATGCTCGCCCGCTTCTCCGGCGCGGAGGTCGCGGTGATCGGGCTGATCGGCGAACGCGGGCGCGAGCTTCAGGAATTCATCACCGAGGATCTGGGGGAGGAGGGTTTGGCGCGCAGCGTCGTGGTCTGCGCCACCTCCGACGAGGCGCCGCTGATGCGCCGTCAGGCCGCCTATATGACGCTGGCCGTGGCGGAGGCCTTCCGCGACGCCGGCTGCAATGTGCTGTGCATGATGGACAGCGTGACCCGCTTCGCCATGGCCCAGCGCGAGATCGGCCTGTCGGCCGGCGAGCCGCCGACGACCAAGGGCTACCCCCCGACCGTCTTCGCCGAGCTGCCGCGCCTGCTGGAACGCGCCGGGCCGGGCCTCAGCGGGTCTGGCTCCATCACCGGGCTGTTCACCGTGCTGGTCGAGGGCGACGACCACAACGAGCCCATCGCCGACGCCGTGCGCGGCATCCTGGACGGCCACATCGTCCTGGAGCGCCAGATCGGCGAGCGCGGGCGCTATCCGGCCATCAACATCCTGCGCAGCGTGTCGCGCACCATGCCCGGCTGCAACTCTCCCATGGAGAACGAGCTGGTGAACCACGCGCGGCGGCTGATGTCGTCCTACGACAACATGGCGGAGATGATCCGCCTGGGCGCCTACCGCAAGGGCACCGACCCGCAGGTGGACGAGGCCATCCATTTCCAGCCGGCCTTGGAGGCGTTCCTCAAGCAGGGCAAGCGCGAGGCGACCGACCTCGACAACAGCTACGCCCAGCTTGCCGCCATCTTCGGCATTGAACAGTGGCCGCCGCAAGAATGAGCAGTCTCAAGACCATCATCCGCCTCCAGAAGTGGAAGCTCGACGAGAAGCGCCGGGCGCTGGCGGAGTTGCAGAACCTCGCCGACCGGCTCCAGGCCGAGATCGAGCGGCTGAAGGAGGAGATCGCGGCGGAGCGCGACACCGCCCGCGGCAACGTCGAATACGCCTTCACCTACAGCAACTACATCCAGGCGGCGATGGAGCGCGGCAAGCGGCTGACCCAGTCGATGGGGCAGGTGGAGGCACAGATCGCCGTCGCCACCGACGAGATGGCCGAAGCCTTCCAGGAGCTGAAGCGCTACGAGCTGGCCGAGGAGGAGCGGCTGAAGCGCGAGAAGGAAAAGCTGAAGCGCAAGGAGGCCAACATGCTGGACGAGACCGCGCTGGTCGGCTTCCGCCGCCGCCAGCAGGAGGAGAGCGGCGTCGAATCCTGACGGGCCGGCCTGTTCCCGTCAGCCTGTTGCTGTCGGCCGGTTCAGGTCGCCATGGCGTTGCCGGTGGGAAGATCCGAAGTGGGAAGATCCGAATAGGCCACCACGCGCGCGCGTCCGGCGCGTTTAGCGGCGTACAGTGCCCGGTCGGCGTGCTGGAGCGCCACGGACAGGTCCGCGGCATCCGCCGGCCAGAGTGCCACACCGATGCTGCACCCGATCCGGACGTCGAGCCCGTCGGCTGTGATCGGAGCGGAGACGCTGCCGATGATCCGTCTGGCCACGTCCATGGCGTAGTGCGCCTGATGGCCGTCCGCCAGGGAGAGCAGCACGGCGAATTCGTCACCGCCGAGGCGCGCGGCGAAATCCCCCTGGCGCACGCAACGGCCCAGCCGGTCGCCGATCTCCTTCAACACCAGATCGCCGGTGTGGTGGCCGTGCTGGTCGTTGATCGGCTTGAACCCGTCGAGATCGATGTAGAGGATGGCGATCGCGGTCTGATCCTGCGCCGGCTGGTCCCGAAGGCGCTCCACATGGGCTTCGAAAAAGCGCCGGTTGGCGAGCCCGGTCAGGCGATCCTCGAAGGCGATGGCGCTCAGCGTCCGTCCCATCGTCCGCATCGCCTGGGCGACCTGGCTGAATTCGGACGGGTGGACCGGCGCGGGCGTGCAGGGGGCATGGGGATCGAAGAGGTCCGACGACAGGAACGCCGCCGACGCCTTGAGATCCCGCAGGCGGCGCAGGACCATCACCTCCATCAGAACCCAGACCCCGACGACGATGAGGAGCACCACGCCGGCCATGACTCCGGTTCCCAGCAACAGGTTCCGGTCGGCCGCGGCCAGGATGTCGTCGCGCGCGACCGCGACGACGATTTTGGCGCCCGTTTCCTCCAGGGTCGAGAAACCGCTGATCCGGGGAATGCCGTCCAGACCGTCGTCCTCGATGATCCCGGCATCCTCCTCCATGATTTTTCGAACCATCGGGTGATCGGTCATCGATCGCCCGACAATCCCCTGCGGGTCCGGCACGCGCGCGAGGATCGTCCCTTCGGAATCGAACAGCGATACGGTTCCACCGGACTCATGCGCGATTTCGACGGACAGTTCCGCAAGCCAGTTCAAGTCCACCCCGGCCAGCAGGACGCGGATGACCGAACCATCGTCACCGAGAATCGGCAGGGCCGCGACCACGCGGGGTTGCTTGCTGTTCTGCCCAATCAGGAAGTTGCTGACCGTGAAGCCACGCGTCGCCAGCGCCTCGCGGAAATAATCACGGTCGCCCACGTTCATGGGCCGGCTCCTGTTGCTGCTGCACAACAGATTGCCATCGGGGTTGAACACCCCGAAGCCGGTGCTCCAAGGATAAAGGTCGGTCGCCTGTTTCAACATCGTCGCGCAACGTCCAGGGCTCGCCTCCCGGATGTCGGGAACCAGGGTGAGAAGCTGGAGAACGCTGCGGGCCTGCTGAACGATCTGCGCCTGCTGCTGCGCCCCACGGTCGGCCAGCAGGCGGGTGGCATCGCGCGCCCGTTCGATGTCCTGGTTGCGCTCTTGAAGCAGAAGGACGACGACCAGGCCCACCATCGGAAGAAGGGCGAGCAGGATGAAGGCCTCGAGGCGTGCGCGAAGCCCAACGCGCGCCCAGAGGGTTTGGACGCGCCTTAATATTCCTGTACGTTTCAACGGACTCATCCACGCACCAGCCGACCCGCTTTATTCTCATGCGGGTTGAGGAAATCAAGCGGCGAAAGCTGTGACGTGGCGCGGTGCAGCCATGCTGGACGACGGGCGAGGCGGGGATCGGAGGATCAGACGCGCCGCATCCGGGCGAACAGATGCGGGTTGTCCCAACCGGGCTGGCGGTCCTCGATGACCACACGCTGGGGGACGGGCAGGGTCCGCTCCACCGTGACCTCCACCCAGCGGGGGATCAGCTCGTTGTTCAGGTCGTCGAGCACGGCGATGGCCAGCGCCTCTGGTCCGGCGGTCGCCGCGGTGCCGGACAGGGCGCCGAGATAGGCGGCGACGCCGTCCGGCGTCACGACCGCGCGGTCGGGGACGTAGCGCAGGGTCAGGCGGGTGCCGGGCGCCGGTTCCCCGTGCAGCTCCACCAGATAATCGTGGCGGGCGTCCGGGTTGGCGGCGGTGGTCAGACATTCGCGACGGTGCATGGCGTCCAGGTTCGTCAGGCGGTGTAGCTGCTGCCCCCGGCCCCGACGCGGGTCAGCTTGACCCAGCATTTGGCGCCGGACTGGAAGGACAGGCCGCCGATGTAGCCCACGGCGCGGATGCTGTCCGCGAAAATCTGGATCAGGTCCAGGCGGATCTCCGGGGTGAGCGGGGTATGGCTGCGCAGGATCAGGTCGAACCGGTTGGGCTGCACCAGCCCGTCGAGCTGCATCGGACCGAGACGGCTGAGATCCAGGTCGAGCAGAAAGCGGCTCCCCTTGTCGCCGCCCTTGCGGCCCGTCTTGCCGTCCTCTTCCGAATTTATGGGATGGATGTGCAGCTTGATCGGCAGCAGCCCGTTGGCGTCCATCATCGGCAGGGTGTAGGGGCGCCAGTCGCCGGGCAGGGGATCGCCCGCCTGCTGCTGGAGGCTGCGGAACTCGCGCTCCAGCTGGGACAGCAGGCTTCCCTGGCCGGATTTCTCCAGGGCCGAGGCGGCGTCCTCCCCCAGCCAGCCGCGGGCGTCGCCGCCGCGGATCGCCGACAGGAAGAAGCTCATTGCCGCGCCCAGCTTGCGGTTCGGCTGCGGCATCACAGTGCCGATCAACGCCTGCGCGGCGGAGCGGTCCACCCCGGCCAGGGCGCTCAGGAGCTGGCGCATGGCGGGCCAGTCCCGTTCGCTCAGCGGCCCCGGTTCCGTGGCGAGCGGGGGCGGTGCGGTCTGGAGCGCCTTGGCCGGGTCGGTCAGGACGGCGGTGACGGCGCTGCCCTGCGGCAGGCTCGCCTGAACGTTCAGCGCCAGCATGCCCTGCGGCGTGGCGAGGATCGGCTGGCCCTGCGACGTGCTGCCGGCCACCGTGCCCTTCAGCAGTGGCCCGTCGGGCGTCTCCGGCGTTGCCGGGGAGGCGCCGGGGTCCACACTGGGCATCGTGGGCGCTGCGGTCGGAGTTGCAGTGCCGCGGGGCGGGGCAGGGGCCGATTGCGGTGCCGCCGGGGGCTGGGGCGGGGCGCCGTCCCTGCGGGACGGGTTGCCGGCGTTCTGGCTATCCGGTGGCGAAGACCCATCGTCCGGCGGGGCGGCCTGCGGCTGGTCCGGCGGGGGCGTGACGGTCAGGATCTTGAGGGCGACGGTGCCGCCCTGGGTCAGAACCGGTTCCCCGGCAGGCTTCGCGGGGGGCGGTTTTGTGGGGGAGGCGGGCTCCGGCATATCCCCGCCGGGATGCGCCGCGTCGCCGCCGAGTTCCACCGCGCTGTCGAGCATCGGCTTGCCGGGGAGCGGCGATGCGCCCGAAGGCGTGGGCGGCGCCTGCGGAGGGGCGGGGGCCGCGTTGGGCTGGCCGGCCTGTGTCGGTGCCGGGGCTTGGCCGCTGCCGCCGTCCGTGACGGGAAGGGGGGGCGGCGCTGGCGTGACGGTGGGCTGGCCGGGCAGGGTCGGGGCCGCACCGGGCGGAGCCGGCGGCTTCGGCGCCGCGGCGATGACCAGCGCCGGAACGATGGTGCCGGGCAGCAGCAGGGGGAGCGGCTGGCCCGCCGGTCCCACCATCGGCGTGGTGGACGCCGGGCTGGGCAGGATCACCACCGGTGTCGCCGAACCCTGAGGGGCCGAACCCTGAGGGGACGTCGCTCCGGTCTGGCCGGGAACGGCCGGCGCCGGCCCGCCGGAGGTCGGCACACTTGGTGTGGTGGTCGAGGGAGTGCCCTGGGTCAGCACCAGAACCTTCGCCGCGAGGCTCTGTATGGGGGAGGGCGCGGCGGGGTCGGTCGACGCGGCCTGGGCCTGTTCCAGAAGCACCTGCGCCGGGGTGATCTGGAGCGTCACCGGCTTGTCGGCGGGCAGCGGCGTCGGTGTTTGCACAAGCACCTCGCCGGCCTGTGTCCGCACGCGGGCCAGACCCTCCGGTGAGGTGCCGACGACGGTGCCGGTCAGCACCACCGGGCGGGCGATGTCCTGCAAGCGCTCCGGCAGGGCCTTGACCGTGCCCTCGGCGATCGCCACCGGGGCGGGCGTGGGGGTGGCCGCCGCCGGGGCGGCGGGCGCACCGGCGGCCGGGGGTGGAAGGGCGCCCCCCATCTCCGGACTTACTGGCCGTTGAGCAGCCGCTGGGCGATGGCCAACACGTCCCGCGCAGCGTCGGAGCTGGGCGAGCGGGTCAACAGCGGCGACTGGTTGCGGATGGCGTCGCGCACCTTCAGGTCGCGGCGGATGATGCCGGCCAGCGCGGGCTTGTACTTCAGGAAGTTCTGGCAGGCCTTCAGGATGGTGCCGTAGGTGCGCTCGCCGTCCTTCACGCTCTGCGCCATGTTCACCACGACGCGCAGGTCGGCGGTGGGGTTGGTGGCGTGGGTCAGCTTGATGAAGGCGTAGGCGTCGGTCAGCGAGGTCGGCTCGTCCGTCGTCACCACCAGCGTCGTCCCGGCCGGGCCGGACAGGGTGCGCACCGTACGGTCCACACCGGCGCCCATGTCCATGATGACGCAGTCGTAGCGCCGCGCCAGCTCCATCAGATCGTTGCGCAGGCCGGACAGGCGCTGGCTCGGCAGCTGGGCGAGCGTCCCCGAGCCGGAGCGGCCGGCGATGATGTCGAAGCCGCCTTCGGTGTAACGCTGGGCCGCGCGGCCCAGCGTCACGTCGCCGTTGATCACCGCGCCGAGATCGTTCTTGGGCTGGAAGCCGAGCTGGATGTCGACGTTGGCGAGCCCGAGGTCGCCGTCGAACAGCAGCGAGTTCTTGCCCATCTTGGTCAGCGCGTGGGCGAGCGTGATCGAGAACCACGTCTTGCCGACGCCGCCCTTTCCACTGGCCACGGCGATGACGTTGGCACCGCGCAGCGGGTGAACGTTCTTGAGGGCGGCCGGAAACACCGGATCGGTCATGGGATGGTCCTCGACGAAGAACGAACGGCTTTGGTCTTGGCGGGAGCCGCCGGTTTGGGCCGGTTGCGCGCCGCCTTGTCCTCGGCGGGCATCATCAGGCGGGCGAAGGCCACCGGGTTCAGCGGTGTCAGTCCCTCGGCCACCTTGGAGGAAACGCTGGCGTTGCAGAAGGCCATCCGCGCGCGGTGCGCGGTGCCCAGGAGACTGCCCAGCCGACGCGCCATGTCGAGCCGGGTGATCAGCATCCGCCGCACGCCCAGCGCTTTGAAGGATTGGGCGATGTCGGCGGCTTCCATGGCGTCCAGCCCGGCGGGCAGCACGAGGATCGGCTCGGCCACCCCGGCGGACAGCAGGGCCTTGAGGTCGGCCATGTCTTCCCGGTTGTAGGGGTTGCGTCCGGCGGTATCCACCAGGACGACGTCGGCGCCGCGGCTGACCTCGAACGCGCCCGCGAGCGCGTCGGGGTCTTCCACCGTCGCCAGTTTGATTTTCATCAGACGCGTGAAGGCGGCCAACTGTTCCATGCCGCCGGCGCGAACCGTGTCGGTGGTGATCACGCCGACCGAGCGTTTGCGGAACACCGCCTGGGCGGCCAGCTTGGCGACGATCAGCGTCTTGCCGCTGCCCGGCGGGCCGACCAGGATCAGCGGCTTGTTGCCGCCGCGCCGGTCCTGCAGCGGGCTGAAGGTGAACATGGAGTCGAGTGCTGCGCCCAGCGCCAGCGCGGGGTCGTCGGTGTCCAGCCCGGCGGCGGCGTCGATCAACTGCTCGGCCAGGGCTGCGGGCACGCCGTGGCGGTGCAGCACGTCGGCCACCACCTCGCCCACGTCGATCTCCGGCTCCTCCTCGACCACCACCACGGGGCGGGAGGTCCGGGTCGGCTGGGCCGTGCGGACCTGCGCCATCTGCAGATCGTCGTCCTCCACCGCCGCGGTCACGCGAACGCCGCCGCCGTCCTCTTCGCGCGTGGCGACGATGATGGCATCGTCGCCCAGCGTCTGGCGGACCATGCGCATGGCTTCGGACATGGACTTGGCGTGGAACGACTTCAGCCGCATCGGCTCGCTCCCCGCCCGTCACACTGGTTCGTCATGGCCTGCATCAGATCTGCCCCAGGGTCTTGATCCGCGCCTTGGGGTGGATCTCGTTCTGCGACATCACCACGGTGGCCGGCCGGAACCGCTCGACGATCGAGCGGACGAAGGGACGGATCAGGGGGCTGGTCAACAGGACGGGGGTCTCGCCCATCATGGCGTGTCGCTCGAAGGTTTGGCGGACCGAAGTGATGAATTGCTGAAGCCGGCTCGGCGCCATCGTCAGTTGCCGGTCGTCGCCGTCGCCCACCAGCGATTCCGCGAACGCCTGCTCCCACTCGGGGGACAGGGTGACGAGCGGGATGACTCCCATCTCGTTGATGTTCGCGTCGCAGATCTGCCGCGCCAGGCGCGTGCGCACATGTTCGGTGATCTGCGTGATGCTGCGGGTTTGGCTTGCCGCCTCGGACACGCCCTCCAGAATGGTGGCAAGATCGCGTACCGAAACCCGTTCTGCAAGCAGGTTCTGCAACACCCGTTGCAATCCGCCCACAGTGATCTGCGCCGGCACCACGTCGGCGATCAGCTTCTGGTGTTCCTTGTCCAGCTCGTCCAGCAGCTTCTGCGTCTCGGTGAAGGACAGCAGCTCCGGCATGTTGTCCTTGATGAGTTCGGTCAGGTGCGTGGTGATGACCGTGGACGGGTCGACCACCGTGTAGCCCTTGAACAGCGCCTCCTCGCGGTAGCCCGGCTCGATCCAGATGGCCGGCAGGCCGAAGGTCGGCTCCACCGTCTGCTCGCCGGGCAGGCTCATCGCCTCGCCGCGCGGGTCCATGACCAGCAGCATGTTCGGGCGGATGTCGCCGCGCCCCGCCTCGATCTCCTTGACGCGGATGATGTAGGAATTGGGCGGAAGCTGCAGGTTGTCCTGGATGCGCACCGCCGGCATGACGAAGCCGACCTCGCCGGCGATCTGACGGCGCAGGCCCTTAATCTGGTCGGTCAGCCGGTGGCTGCCCGCCTGCGGCTGGTTGATCAGCGACAGCAGGCCGTAGCCCAGCTCCAGCCGGATCAGGTCGATGGCCAGCGCCGTGGCGATCGGCTCGTCGGCCACCGGAGCAGCTCCGCCGCCCGGCCCGCCCATGCCCGCGGCCTCCGCGGCGGCGGCCTCCGCCTCCTCCGCCTCCTTCTTCGCGCGCATCTTCGGCAGATACCAGGCGGCGGCCCCGACGGCGGCGATCACCGGCAGGAAGGGCAGCATCGGCATGCCCGGCATCAGCGCCAACAGGGTAATGGCGCCCGCCGACAGGCCGAGCGCGCTGATGTGATTGGTGAGCTGTCCGACCACCGCCTTGTCGGTGGAGCCGCCGGTGCCGGCCTTCGACACCAGGAAGCCGGCGGAGATGGAAATGACCAGCGCCGGGATCTGCGAGACGAGTCCGTCGCCGATGGTCAGCTTGGTGAAGGTGTCCAGCGCCTGCAGGATCGGCATGTCGTAGCGCAGGACCGCCAGCGACACGCCGCCGATGATGTTGATGAACATGATCATCAGGCCGGCGACGGCGTCGCCCTTCACGAACTTCGACGCACCGTCCATGGAGCCGAAGAAGGCGCTTTCGTCCTCCAGCTCCTTGCGCTTGGCGCGGGCGGTGGTCTCGTCGATCATGCCGGCGGACAGGTCGGCGTCGATGGCCATCTGCTTGCCGGGCATGGCGTCCAGGGTGAAGCGCGCCGCCACTTCGGCGATGCGGCCCGAACCGGCGGTGATGACCTTGAAGTTCACGATCGTCAGGATCGCGTAGACGATCACGCCGATGATGAAGTCGCCGCCCATGACAAAGCCGGCGAAGGCTTCGATCACATGGCCCGCCGCGGAGGTTCCCTCGTGCCCCTGCGTCAGGATCAGGCGGGTCGACGCCATGTTCAGCGACAGGCGCAGCAGCGTCGTGATGAGCAGGATGGTCGGGTAGGACGACAGCTCCAGCGGCTTCTCGATGAACAGCACCACCATCAGGATCAGGATCGAGATGGTGACGTTCAGCCCGAGCATCATGTCGAGCAGCATCGGCGGCAGTGGCAGGATCAGCCCTACGACGATCAGCATGATGCCGGCCGCCATGATGAGGTCGCCGCGCTTCAGCGCCCCCTTGGCGACGGCCACCATGTCGGTCAGCGCGGACATGTTGCCGCCGCCGCCCGTTCGCGCTCCAGGATTGTGTTCGGTCAGTGCCATGCCGCCGCTCCTCCGCCTTTCCTCCGATCAGCGGATCAATAGGCCGCTCGTTCCTCGCTGCCCGGCGGCGGCACCGGCACGCCCTCCTCGCTGTACTGCTTCAGCTTGTTGCGCAGCGTGCGGATCGAGATGCCCAGAATGTTCGCCGCGTGGGTGCGGTTGCCCAGGCAGTGGGACAGCGTGCCGATGATCAGGTCGCGCTCGACCTCCGCCACCGTGCGCCCGACGAGTCCCTGGACGGCCGGGGCGCCGGACGCCGCTCCAGCGTTGCCGTAGGCCGCGGCCCCCGCGGCGTGGCCCGGAGGTGGCGCGTAGGAGGTCGGGTAGCCGGGAGCCGGCTGCCCATAGCCGCGCGGCGCCTGCGGCACCGTGCCGCCCGGCCCGGCGAAGGGGTTGGCAACCGGCGAGTTGGTCGGGATCGACGCCTGCGCCGACCCTTCCGGAGCGAGCAGCTGGCTGGTCAGCATGATCGCGTCCGGCCCGACCGTCTCCGACTTGGAGAGGAGGACGGCGCGGTGCATGGTGTTTTCCAGCTCGCGCACGTTGCCGCGCCAGTGGTGGGCGCGCAGCATCAGCAGCGCGTCGTCCGACAGCCGCTTCTCGCCCAGCCCGTTGGCCTGCGCGTATTTCTTCAGGAAATGGTCGGCGATCATCGGAATGTCGGCCGGCCGTTCGCGCAGGGACGGAATGGCGACGCTGAAGACGTTGAGCCGGAAATAGAGGTCCTCGCGGAAGTTGCCGGCGCGGACCTCGTTCTCCAGGTTGCGGTTGGAGGTGGCGACCAGACGGACGTTGACCTTCACCGGCTGGGACGAGCCGATGCGGTCGATCTCCTTTTCCTGGATGGCGCGCAACAGCTTGGCCTGGAGCCGCGGGTGCATCTCCGACAGCTCGTCGAGCAGCAGGGTGCCGCCGTTGGCCTCCTCGAAGCGGCCCAGCCGGCGCGCGACGGCGCCGGTGAAGGCGCCCTTCTCATGGCCGAACAGCTCCGATTCCAATAGGTTTTCCGGGATGGCCGCGCAGTTCACCGCGACGAAGGGCGCGTCGGAGCGCCGGCTCTTGCGGTGGATGTAGCGGGCCATCAGCTCCTTGCCGGTGCCGCTCTCGCCGGTGATCAGGACGGAGGCGTCGCTGGGCGCCACCTGGTCCGCCAGCCGCAGGGTCGCCAGCATGGCCGGGTCCTGGCAGACGATGGCGTGGCTTTCCTCCGCCACCGCTTCCAGGACAGCGGCGATCAGCTCCGCGTCGGGGGGCAGGGGGATGTATTCCTTGGCACCGGCGCGGATCGCCTTCACCGCCGCCGCCGCGTCGGTGCCGATGCCGCAGGCCACCACGGGAATGGTGATTCGTTCCGCCTTCAGGCTTTCGATGAAGGTCGCGATGTCGAGTTTGACGTCGATCATCACGAGGTCCGCCCCCGCCGCCGCGCGCAGGGCGTTCAGGGCGCCCTCGATGCTGTCGGTGTGGGACACCTTCGCCCCGCGCTGCATGGCGATCTTGCCAGCGGCGGTGATGTACCCTTCCAACGTTCCAACGATCAGCAGACGCATCTTACGCTCCCCTCGGAGAACCCCGGTCGGAGTCCCGGTCGAAGTACTGAATCCGCTTTCCAGGCGGAAGAACGGCGTTCAGGAGCATTTCCAGACGCCGCGGATTTTCCTGACGCGCGATGGATACCGCGCCGATGGTGTAGAGAGTCTTGACGAGCGCGTCTTCCTCCGCCGTCCGCTCCACCTTGGCGGCCAGCGGGGCGAGCGCGACGTTGCCGAGCACCGCCCCGTAGAAGGTGGTCAGCAGGGCCAAGGCCATGGCCGGGCCGATGCTCGACGGGTCGTTCAGGCTGCCCAGCATCTGGACGAGACCGACCAGCGTGCCGATCAGCCCCATGGCCGGCGCCACCTCCGACGCGCGGCGCAGCACGCCGGCGCTCTTAACCTTGCCGGCGCCCGACGCCTCGACCTCGCCGATCAGCATCCGCTCGATGTCGTCGGGTGGCAGCCCCTCGGCCACCAGAGTGACGGACCGGTGCAGGAAGGACTCGTGCTTCAGCTCCGGCAGGACGTTGCGCAGCGTTTCCGGCGCGCGCCGTGCCGCCTCGGCGAGTAGGAGCACCTGCCGTGCCACGCCGCGCGGGTCGCTGGTCCGGTGGATCAGCACCGCCCCGGCGTCGCGCCACGCGATGGCCACGTCGGGCAGCGAGAAGGAGGCGGTGGTGACCGCCAGTGTGCCGCCCAGCACGATGATGAGCGACGGCGGGTCGACGAAGGCGCGCAGACTGCCGCCCGACGCCATGGCGACGAAGATGACCACGGCGGCGGCGGCCAGACCGACCAGCGTCGCCACGTCCACCCCGCCGCGCGGACGGGCGGAACGCCCACCCCGGCGGGACGCTTCAGCGCTGTCTCGTGTGAGGCTCATCCGCGGTCCGACTTGATGATTTCGGTCATGGTTATGCCCAGCCGGTCTTCCACGACCACGACCTCGCCGCGGGCGACCAGACGGTTGTTCACGTAGATGTCGATGGCCTCGCCGACCTTGCGGTCCAGCTCCACCACCGCGCCGCGCCCGAGCTTGAGCAGCTGGCTGACCTGCATGGTCGATTTGCCGAGCACGGCGGAGATCTGGACGGGGATGTCGTAGACCGCTTCCAGATCCTTGGCTGGACCCAGGCCGGTCTCATACTCCGCAATGTCGCTGCGGCCGCCGCCGTCCAACTCGTCGAGGGAGAAGCTGTCCTTGGCCATCGAAGTCTCCAGAAGCCCTTAGAACCTTGAAAATCCTGTCCGCCGCAATCGGTCCGCCGGGGAGTCAGCCCGGCGGCGCCTCCAGCAGGCCGGCCATCCGCCGTTCGATCTGGGCGAGCAGGCCGGCGGTGTCCCGCTCCACCCCGCCTTCGGCCCATTCGATCCGGCAGCTTCCCGGCGCGAGGCCGGAATCGCCCACCACCATCAGCTTGGCACCGAAGCCGCGGGCCGCGATCACCTGATCCAGATGCTCGCGCACCGCGTCCACCATGTCGTCGGCGACGCGCACCACCAAGCGCGGCTCGTCGATCAGGTCGGTCAGGCAGGCGCGCACCAGCCCTTCCACCTCCATCAGCCCGCCGCGCCGCGCCAGCTCCGGCATCAGCTTGCGGACGATGGCCAGGGCGATGTGCACGGGCTGGTCGGCCCGCTGGGCGCTGGTGGCGTAATGCTCGTTCAGCAGATGCTGCACGCCGTTGCCGACGGTTTCCAGCGCGTTGGCGATCCGCGCCTGCACCGTCGCCTCGATCTCGACGCGGGCCTGCTCGTAGCCGTCCTTGCGGCCGGCGTTGTTGCCGTCCACGAAGCCCTTGCCGTAGCCCGTCGACTTTCCGGCGGTCTCGCCCTCCGCGAAGCCGGCGGCGCGGGCGGCGGCCAGATCGGCCTCGCCGAACACCGGGGGCGGCGGCTCGGGCGGCAGCTCCGGTTCCGGCTCGGGCTCAGGTTCCGGTAGGGGGATGTTGTCGAAATAGTCGTCGTCGGCCTGGAGCTGGCGGCGCGGCGGCGCGTCCACGTCGAAGGATTCGTCGAACAGGAATTTGCGGACCGAACTCATCGCGTCAGCTCTCCTGATACAGCCAGTTGCGCAGGATCGACACCGCTTCCTCCGGATGCTTCTCCACGATCTCGCCCACCTTGCGCAGCGAGGAGGCGCGGACGCGGCCTTCGACGCGGTTGATGTCGATCATCTGCTCCAGCTCCTCGTCGGCCTGGGCGGCCTCCAGGGCGAGATCCTGGGCCAGCGCGCCGGTCGGCGCGGCCAGGGCGGCGGGCATGCCGCTCTGGTCGGCCAGCAGGCGGTCCATGTCGTCCTCCTCCTGCTGATCGGCCTTCTCGAAGGCGCGGGTGATCAGCGGGCGGATGACCAGCAGGATGATGAGAACGGCGACGATGCCCAGAACGACCATCTCCGCGATGCGGAACAGGTCGTCCTTGGTCATGCCGAGGAACAGCTCCTCCGGCTTCTGGACGTCGTCTTCCGGCGACCAGAAGCGCATGTTGATGACTTCCAGCGTGTCGCCGCGCACGGCATCGAGACCGACGGCGGAGCGGACGAGCGCCTTGATGCTCTCCAGCTCCTGCTCCGGCCGCGGCTGGTAGGCCGCCGGGTTGCCGTCCTTGGGCAGGCTGTAGGTGCCGTCGACCAGCACCGCGACCGACAGGCGTCGCACCTGCCCCGATTCGCGGACGTGGTTCTTGGTGGTCCGGCTGATCTCGTAGTTGATCGTCTCTTCGCTGCGGTTCTGCTTGTTCTGCGAGATCGGCCCGGCGTTGTTGCCCGACTGGGCGGTCGGCAGGTTCTGGTCCACGGTGACCGGCGACAGCGGGTCGCGGTCGTGGCTCTCGTTCGCCTCCGTCACCGTCTGGGTGGAGCGGACGACCTGGCTTTCCGGATCGAAGATCTCGGACTGCGTGGTGATGCGGTCGAAGTCGAGGTCGGCCGACACCTCCGCCCGCACCTTGCCGTAGCCGACGGTGCGGCCCAGCAGATCCTCGATGATGCGGGCGACGCGGCTCTCGTAGGCGACCTTCTTCTCCTCCGCCGAGGCCAGCATGGCGTCCGCGCTGTCGTTGCCGGTGCCGCGGGCGAGCAGGGTGCCCTTGTCGTCGACGATGGAGATGCGGCTGGGGTCGAGGTTCGGGACGGAGGCGGCGATCAGGTGCTGGATCGCCTGGATGTTCTCGCGCGACAGCTGGGCGCCGGGGCGCAGCTTTATGAAGATGCTGGCCGTCGCCGGGTTCTGCTGGCGCGCGAACAGCTCGCGCTTGGGCAGCACCAGATGGACGCGGGCGCTCTGCACGCCGTTCAGCGTCTGCACCGTGCGCGCCATCTCGCCTTCCAGGGCGCGCAGGTGGTTGATGTTCTGCATGAAGCTGGTGGCGCCGAAGCCTTCGCCCTTGTCGAACAGCTCGTAGCCGATCGAACCGCCCGAGGGCAGGCCGGCGGCGGCCATCCGCATGCGCGTCGGCCCCACCTGCTCGGCGGCGACCATGATCTTCGTGCCGGTCTTGTCGACCGTGAAGGGGACCTTCGCCTCCTCCAGCTTCTTGGCGATGGCCGCGGCCTCGGTGGGCTGGAGTTCGGCGTAGAGAAGCTCCATCTCCGGGGTCGAGAGGCGCGTCATCAGATAGACGAAGAATCCGATCAGGAGCAGGCCGACGCCACCGATGGCGGCCAAGCGCGCGGGACCCAGGTTGCGCAAGGTCTGCAGAAGGTTGTTCACGCGCTAGTCCCCGATCGGATGCCCCGGTGAATCTCCGGGAAGTTCTTGATTTCGCAGACGCAAAAAAGGAATTTGCAAAAACCGCGCCGGTCCTTGCCTTAAGCGCGCATGCTGGGCTGTCTTGATGAAGAGAGCGTTAATTCATGGGCAGAAATTGCCCAGTGCCCGGCAAAATGTGCCTATCGATGCGCGTCGGCAACGCTCTTCTGCCCACCTGCGAGCGAGGAGGAGGGGGGTGATTCGCTGCAAAGGGGCATGTGTCAGATTGTTTCTGCTTTGAGCAATTTGAAATTACCTCGAAAGAAGGAATAATGCGCGTGTGCATAACCCTTCTATTTCTGTGGTTTGTTGGGACGTAGGTAGTAAATGCCGCAACGGTGGTTGACTTTGCACCGCCGACGTCATAGCTGAGTTGCAATGGTCGCTTGTCCGATACCAAAAAGATCGTGGCACAAGCGCGTCGGAATCTTTCCAACGCAGAACCGAATGTTGCTTCGCGCGACATGGGGCTTTGCCACTTTTTTTGATGGGGGAATGTTGTGAAAAAACGTGGACGTGAGAAGAAGGAAGGCCTCAACGAGGTCGATGTGTTTGTTGGGCAGCGTCTGCGCGAACTGCGCATGCTCGCCGGCCTGAGCCAGAGCGATGTCGCGTCGGCTCTGGGCCTGACGTTCCAGCAGCTTCAGAAGTACGAGCGCGGCTTCAACCGGGTCTCGGCCAGCCGTCTGTTCAAGCTGGCCCAGTTCTTCCGGGTGCCGGTCTCCGTCTTCTTCGAGGGGCTGGAGGAACGCCACGCCGCCCAGGAGGCGGGGGTCGCCAACCCGCAGGCGGAGGAATCGGAAGGCACTCTGCGGTCCCGCGAGGCGCTGATGCTAGCCCGTTACTTCCAGAACATCCGCGACCCGCAGATCCGCGGGGCGATCCGCGAACTGGCGGAGCGCTGCGCCGACCAGGCCGACGGTGCCGGCGGCCCGGCGCTCGACGAGGGCGCGGAGTCGATCGACCCGACCGCCGTCCGTGGACGCCGCGGGCGCAACGCCGGCCACAGCGTCGGTCAGGCGTGAGGAGCGGGCGGTGTTGCCGTTGGGGCCCGGCCCCATGCGGTTCACCCGCCCGGTTTCGTGGGTAGGCCCGGCCCCGGCGTCTCCGTTGGGCCGCGTCGGTTCGCGCCGCCCTGCCGCCTCGGCCCCCCCCCGTGAGGCGGTCGGGTGCGCGCGTTTGCTCCGATTGGGTTCGCGTCGACCGTCGATGACGGAGCCCGACACGAGCGGGCAGGAATTTTGTCGACGCTCGCCGTGTCCGGCTGGTTCCGCCACGTCCCCCGCCACCGCATGCTCTTGAAACAGGAGGCCGCGCACAGCGCCTCGGTCGGGAAACCCCGCCGAGGCGCTGGACGAACGGCTGCAATCCGTCGATAAGGCAAGCCGGAACAAGGCTGGTGCGACGACCGCTGAATTCCGTCCGTTCGATCCGCGATCCGAGACGGGCGGCGCTCTCCCGATCTGGCCGGTCACCGATCAGCCACCACGGAACTCACCCAACCACACCGACGGTGTTCGATGCAAAATTCCGGAGAATCGAAGACAGGCTTCCTTGGTCGGCGGGAGCTTGACCTCCCGGTCACGATCTTCGAGGTGATGTCCCGCCTGTCGGACGAGCACAAGGCGATCAATCTTGGCCAGGGCTTTCCCGATGAGCGCGGCCCCGCCGACGTGCTGGACGTGGCGGCCAAGGCCATCCTCGAAGGGTGGAACCAGTACCCGCCGATGATGGGCACGCCGGACCTGCGGCAGGCCCTGGCCGCCCATGGCCGGCGGTTCTACGGGCTGGACATCGATTGGAAGACCGACGTGCTGGTGACCTCCGGCGCCACCGAAGCGCTCACCGCCAGTCTGCTCGGCCTCATCGAGCCGGGTGACGAGGTGGTGCTGTTCCAGCCCATGTACGACAGCTACCTGCCGATCGTCCGGCTGGCCGGCGGCGTGCCGCGCTTCGTCAGCCTGAAGGCCCCGGACTGGAGCTTCACACGGGCGGACCTGGAAGCGGCTTTCTCGCCGAAGACCAAGCTGGTTCTCATCAACGACCCGCTGAATCCCGCGGCCAAGGTTTTCAGCCGCGCCGAACTGGAGCTGCTCGCGGAGTTCGTCCAGCGTTTCGACGCCTTCGCCGTGTGCGACGAGGTGTACGAGCACATCGTCTTCGATGGGCGTCAGCACATTCCGCTGATGACGCTGCCCGGCATGCGCGACCGCTGCCTGAAGATCGGCTCCGCGGGCAAGACCTTCTCGCTGACCGGCTGGAAGGTCGGCTACGTCACCGGCGCGCCGCACCTGCTCCAGCCCGTCGCCAAGGCGCACCAGTACATCACCTTCACCACCCCGCCCAACCTTCAGACGGCGGTCGCCTATGGGCTGGGCAAGGACGACGCCTATTTCGCCGGGTTGTCCAGCGGGCTCCAGGCCAAGCGCGACCGGCTGGCCGACGGGCTGCGCGCCGTGGGGTTCGAGGTGCTGCCGTCCGCCGGCACCTATTTCGTGGTCGCCGACGTGTCGCCCTTTGGTTTCGACGGCGACGACGAGGCCTTCTGCCGCCGTCTGACCGCCGAGGCCGGGGTGACCGCCATCCCCGTCGGAGCCTTCTTCGTACAGGACGCGCCGCGAAGCTTCATACGCTTCTGCTTCTCCAAGAGGGATGAGATCCTCGATGGCGCGGTTGAGCGGTTGAGGGCGTATTTCACGCGCAAATGACATGAAGGCCTCCGCCGTCAACGCTGGATGGAGAGGCTTGCCGGAGACTTCGGTGGCGTGATACCCCTTGTCCTCTAGGGTCGATACCGGGCCGGAACGGATCAACGTCCGGACCCGCCCCGGTGGACCGCCTGTGGAAAGACCGGGATGCGTCTGCCGATCTCGTTCCGCTGGTGCGTGTTCGCCATCGCCGCCGTTGCGATCACGGTGGTCTGGGGAGCCTACGCGCAGGTGGCCCGCGAACTGCTGGACGGCCGGACGCGGGAAGCGGTGGCGAAGGCCGAGGTCATGGTCCGGGCCTTCGCCAAGAGCACCCACCGCGCGGTGCACGAGGTGGACATCACGCTGCGCTCACTGTCGCTGGAGTTCAGCGAGAGCGGCCTGCCCGGCATCCGCAGCTTCCTCGATCAGACGCTTTACGATCCGACGCTGATCCATCACTTCACCGTTCTGGACGCCGACGGAACCGTGCTGTTGCGCAGCGAAGGGCCGGGCGGGCGGGCGAACGAGCGGGACGAGACGGCCTTCGCCTTCCATCAGGGCACCGGGCGCGACCTGATGCACATCGGAACGCCCTTTCCCGGAACGACCGGCGGCGGCCCCCTGCTGCGCCTCAGCCGGCGGTTGACCGACGGGGATGGCGGCTTTGCGGGCATCGTGATCGCCAACATCGATCCCGATATCCTGGCGGAATTCTACCAGCAGGCCAATCTGGGGCCGCAGGGGGCGGTGACCCTGATCGGGATGGACAAGGTGATCCGCGCCCGCGGCGCCTCGCGCGGTGTCGAGGCGGTCGGCCTCGCCATCCCCCAGTCCCGCCTGTGGGGGGAACTGGGCCGGTCGCTCGCCGGCGTCTACTGGCAGGAGTCGCAGACCGATGGCGTCCTGCGCGCCTTCGCCTATCGCGTGGTTGAGAGCTATCCGCTGGTCGCCACCGTCGGCGTCGCGCAGGTGGACATCGAGGCGGGGGTGGCCGACCTGCGCAACACGCTGTTCCTGCTGGCGGCGATCCTGACCGCGTCCATCCTGCTGGTGACGCTGTTCCTTCTGGTGCAGCACCGCACCGCGGAGCGGTTGCGCGCCGCGCTGGCGCTGAACCGCAACTTCCTGGCCCGCGTCAGCCATGAGCTGCGCACGCCGCTGAACGCCATCCTCGGCTTCTCGGAGATCATCCGCGATCAGATGCTGGGGCCGCAGGCCGGCGGGCGTTACGCCGACTACGCCCACGACATTCATGAATCGGGGCGGCACCTGCTGGGGCTGATCAACGACATCATGGATCTGTCGCGGCTCCAGGCGGGGACGTTGCCCCTGCATCGGGAGGATCTCGACGTCGCTCCGGTTGTCGAGTGGGCGTTCCGCATGGTGGCGCCGCAGGCCGACGCCAAGTCCATCCGCGTGGACATGCATGTCGAGCCGGGGCACCACAGCGTCTCGGCGGACGAGCGCGCCCTGAAGCAGATGCTCCTGAACCTGCTGACCAACGCCGTCACCTTCACGCCGGAGGGCGGGCGCATCCTGGTGACGGTCGGCGGCGGAACGGACGGCGGATGCCGCGTGCGGGTGACGGACAACGGCATCGGCATGACCCCGGAACAACTCCACCAAGCCGCGGAACCCTTCGGGCAGCCCGCGGTGCATGTAGCGTTGCCGGGGCAGGGCGGCGGGCTGGGGCTGCCCATCGTCAAGTCCCTGATGGAGGCCCATGGCGGTCGCCTGCGCATCGACAGCCGGCCCGGCGAGGGCAGCCAGTTCACGCTTGAATTCGCCGCCTGATCCCCGTCCCATCCACGACCAAATCCACCTTGCGGGATTTTCCGGGCGGGGCCGCAAAGCCGTGGCGAAACCATGGGCGCTTCGGCATACTCCGCGCCGGTTTGCCGAGAACGGTGTTTTCGCAGACCCCAAGTTTTCGCATAGGCCCGCGCGCGCCGCGCCGGGCGGCTGGTCCAGGGAAGATCGAATGTTGCGTGCAGTGGCGCGTGTCTGTGCCGTCCTCATCGCGTCCTCAACCCCCGTCATCGCCGCCGACGCGCCGCCCGAGCCGGTGCCCTTCGGCGTCTCCTCCGCCGAGGTGGTGGCGGAGCGCGACGTGCCGCAAGCCTGCTTCACCTTCACCGACCGGCTGGAGAAGTCGCGCGCGGTGAACTACCGCGACTATGTGGAGGTGGCGCCCGCCGGCAATGGGGTGGCCGGCGGTGGGGCGGTCTTCGACGGGACCGCCGTCGCCCGCGACCGCACGCTCTGTGTCGAGGGGCTGAAGCACGGGCAGAGCTACCGCATCACCCTGCGCGACGGCTTGCCGGGCAGCGACGGGAAGCGCCTGCCCAACCCCGACGCGCGCGACATCGAGGTGCCGAACCGCAAGCCGGCGCTGGCCTTCCGCGGGGCGGGCTACATCCTGCCGCGCATCGGCGCCGACGGGCTGCCGCTGCGCTCCATCAACCTCGACCGGGCGAAGCTCCAGGTGCTGCGGATCAACGACCGCAGTCTGGTCGAGAAGATCTATTTCGGCCGCATCGGCCAGCAGATGTCCGACCACGAGGTTGGCGAGATCCTCGACCGCTCCGGCCAGGAGGTGTGGCGCGGGGAGATGGCGATCAGCAACAGCCGCAACCAGGCGGTGGTAACGCCCTTTCCGATCGACGCCGTCCTGGGCCGGCTGGAGCCCGGCGTCTACATCGCCGTGGCCAGCACCGAGGACATCAAGCCCGGCGGCTGGGACCACAAGGCGACCCAGTGGTTCGTCGTCTCCGACCTCGGCCTGAACGCCATCACCGGCGAGGACGCGCTGGTCGTCTTCGCCCGCTCCGTGAAGAGCGCGACCCCGGAGGCCGGCGTTGAGCTGCGCCTGCTCGCCCGCAACAACGAGGAACTTGGCAAGGCGCTGACCGGCGCGGACGGGCTGGCGCGCTTCGACCTCACTGCCCTGCGCGCCGCCGGGCGTGAGCCGGTGCAGGCGCTGTTCGCCTACCGCGGGGCGGGGGATTTCGGCTTCCTCGACCTCGTCACGCCGACGCTGGCCAACGCGCCTCCGGCGGGCGGGGCGCCGAACGCGGCGCCGGGCGGTGTCGCGGCGGCGGTCCCGGCGCGCCCGGTCCCCGGCCAGCCCGACGCCTTCCTCTACACCGAGCGCGGCATCTACCGCCCCGGCGAGACGGTGCATCTGGCGATGCTGCTGCGCGACGCCGACGCCAAGCCGGTCACCGGCCGTCCCGTCACGCTGAAGATCCAGCGCCCGGACGGCTTCGAGGTGGACCGCCGTCCGCTCGCCGAATCCGGCGGCGGCAGCTTCGCCGCCCGCGTCGAGATCCCGGCCAACGCCATGACCGGCACCTGGGCCGTCACCGCCCATGGCGAGCCGGAGGCTGGCGCGCAATCAAGCACGACGGGGCCGAACACGATGGGTCCGGTGCTGGGCCGCGCCGAATTCCTGGTCGAGGACTTCGTGCCGCCGCGCCTTGATGTCGCCCTGGCCGCGGAGGCGGCGGAACTTCCGGCGGATGGCAAGACGACCCTGACCATCGACGGGCATTTCCTCTACGGCGCACCGGCGGCGGGCCTGCCGGGCGAGCTGGCGGTGACGCTGCGCGCCGCGGCGAATCCTTACCCGAACCTGCCCGGCTACCGCTTCGGCCTCGCCCAGGAAGAGGTGAAGCCGCTGCGCAGCGACCTGCCCGGCTTCACGACCAACCGCAACGGGCAGGCCAAGGCCGATCTCGCGCTGCCCAAGGCGCCGGAGAGCACCAAGCCGCTGGAGGCGGTGGTCCGCGCCACCCTGCTGGACATCGGGGGCCGCTCGGTCAGCCGCGATCTGGTCCTGCCGGTGCGCCACCAGCCCTTCGCCGTCGGCATCCGCCCGCGCTTCGAGGGTGATGGGGTGCCGGAAGGCGCCACCGCCGGCTTCGACGTCGTGACGGTCGGACCGGACGGCCAGCCGATGGACAAGGAGGAACTCTCCTACGAGCTGTTCGAGGAGGAGTACGACTACGCGTGGTTCGAGGCGAACGGGCGCTGGGACTACAAGGTCACGGTGCGCGACCAGCGGGTGACCGGCGGCACGCTCGCCGCCCAGGCGGCCAAGCCGGCTTCCGTGGAGGCCCCGGTGACCGCCGGGCGCTACCGGCTGGAGGTGTTCGACCCCAAGACCGGCGTGGCGAGCAGCCTGCGCTTCGCCGCCGGCTGGTGGATGACCCCGACCGCCGGCGAGCGTCCCGATCAGGTGGACGTGACCGTCATGCTGCCCGCCTACAAGGGCGGCGAGACCGCCTGGGTCTACGTCAAGCCGCCCTACGACAGCGAGGTGCTGATCGCCGTTGCCGACCGCAAGATCCGCCACGCCTCCACCCGCCGCATCGGGCCGGAGGGGGCGTTCCTGGAAATCCCCGTCGATCCGACCTGGACCGGTGGCGTCTATGTGCTGGCGACCGCCTTCGGCGCGCCGGACGCGGCGGGCGGTCCGTCCAAGGGCGTGGCGCGCCGCGCCGTCGGCCTGTCCTGGCTGGCGGTGGATGGGGACGAGCGGGCGCTGGACGTGCGCGTCGCCGCCCCGGCGCAGACCGAGCCCCGCCGCTCCGTCACCGCCGAGGTGGTGGTGGAGGGCGCGCCGGAGGGCCAGCCGGCCTATGTGACGGTCGCCGCGGTGGACGACGCCGTGCTCCAGCTCACCGACCAGCATTCGCCGAATCCCATCGACCATTATCTGGGCAAGCGCCGCCTGGGCGTGGAGCTGCGCGATTCCTTCGGGCGGCTGATCGATCCGGCGGTCCTGGACGCCACCCGCACGCGCCCCGGCGCCGCTCCGCGGCTGCGTCAGGTCGGCGTCACCGTTCCGCAGAAGTCGGAGCGCGTCGTCTCCCTGTTCTCCGGCGTGCTGACCGTGGGGCCGGAGGGCAAGGTGGCGGTGCCGCTGGACGTCCCCGATTTCCAAGGCCGGCTGCGCCTGATGGCCGTGGCGTGGAGCGGGGACAAGCTCGGCCGCTCCGAATCCTCCATGCTGGTCGCCGATCCGGTGCTGGCCGACCTGGGCCTGCCGCGCTTCCTGGCGCCGGGGGACCGGGCGGTGGTCCCGGTGACGCTCGACAACGTCGCCGGCCCGGCGGGCGCCTACACCATCTCCCTGATCGCCAGTGGTGCCGTGTCGCTCAGCGAGGGCAACATCGCCGTGCCGGAGCTGGGCAAGGGCAAGCGGGCCACCGCCGGGCGGGTCCTGACTGCCAACGGCGTCGGCACGGGGCACATCGCGCTCGACGTGACCGGGCCGGACGGCCTGCGCATCACGCGCCAGTGGGAAATCCCGGTGCGCCCGGCCTCGCCGCTGGTCACCCGCCGCACCGCCTCCATGCTGGCCCCGGAGCGCAGCGTCGAGCTGCCCGCCGACCTGTTGAACGGCCTGCGTCCGGAGACCGCGACGGCGGCCCTGTCGCTCGGCAACCTGCCGGACCTCGACATTCCCGGCCTGCTGACCGCGCTGGAGCGCGGCGGCCCCGGCGGGCTGGAGATGACGGCCAGCCGCGCGCTGCCGCTTCTGTCGCTGGGCGACGTGGCGGTGGCGCTGGGCGTCGCCTCGGATGAGCGGGTGAAGGCGCGGGTGCAGCGGTCGGTGGACCGCGTGCTGACCTTTCAACGGATGGACGGCGCCTTCGCCGCCTGGTCGCCGAAGGGGGAGGCCGATTCCTGGCTGACCGCTTACGCGCTCGACTTCCTGGGCCGCGCCAAGGCCGCCGGCTACCGCGTGCCGGAGGGGCCCTACCGCAAGGGGCTGGACGGGCTGCGAGGCGCGCTCGACAACGCCTGGGTGGAGGCCGACGAGCAGCCGGCCCGCGCCTACGCGCTCTATGTGCTGGCCCGCGCCAAGATGATCGACGCCGGTGCGGTCCGCTACTTCCAGGAAACCTTCTGGGACAAGCTGCAGACCGACTTCGCCCGCGCCCAGGTCGCCACGGCCATCGCCGCGCTGGGCGACAAGGACCGCGCGGCGGAAGCCTTCGGGCGGCTGTCCGGCGCCCGCGTCGTGTCGGCCAGCCTGCGCGATTACGGCTCGTCCCTGCGTGACGAGGCCGGCGTGGTGGCGCTGATGGGCGAGAGCGGCGTGGTCGAGCGGGATCGCCTGACCCAGGCGACCGAGCGCCTGTCAAAGACCTACGCCGCCGTCCGCACCACCGGCGTGCAGGAGCAGGCGTGGCTTCTCCAGGCGGCCAGGGCGCTGATCGACCGGGCGCCGTCGATGAAGATCGCCCAGAAGGACCAGCAAGGGGCCGATCAGGTCGCCGAGGGCGTCAAGCCGCTGTTCCAGCGCATCGACCCGGCGGCCCCGCCGGCCATCCGCAACGCCGGGGGCGAGCCGCTGCGCCAGATCCTGTCGGTGTCCGGCATCGCCGATGCGGCACCGGGGGCGGAGGAGCAGGGCATGACCGTGACCCGCAGCCTGTTCGACATGACCGGCCGCCCCGCCGATCCGGGCGCCGTCCGTCCGAACGACCGGCTGGTGGTGATCCTGGAGGGCAGCGCCTCCGATCCCGTCGACCGGCAGGTCCTGGTGTCCGATCCGCTGCCCGCCGGCTTCGAGATCGAGGCCGCCCGCTTCGCCGGGGGCGGGGCGCCGCTGGGCGACCTGTCCTGGCTGGGCGAGCTGACCGCGCCCCGCGCCGTCGATTACCGCGACGACCGCTACGTCGCCGCGCTCGACATGACAAAGCAGGCGCCGCGTTTCCGGCTGGTCTATCTGGTGCGCGCGGTGACGCCCGGCGACTACGCCCAGCCCGGCGCCGTGGTGGAGGATCTCTACCGCCCGCACCAGTCGGCCCGCACCGCCGCGTCGCGCCTGCGCGTCCTGCCGGAGTAGGCGGACCGAACGCAAAAGCCCGACCGCCCGCAGTTCACGGGCGGTCGGGCTTTCACTTTTTCGAGGCTGGCCGTTCCGGTCCCCGCCGGTATCAGATGATCGTTTTGTGCTCGTCGTCGCGCTGGCGGGTGATGACCATCATGATGACCACCACGACCGCGAAGAAGGCGGTCAGCGCCACGTAGAACAGCAACGCGACTCCGACCGTCAAGGTGCCGAGCAGCACCATGGCGAGTATCCAGATGCCCAGCGATACGATGGCGCGCGACGACATCGGCTGTCCCAACCCTGTTTGCCGTGACTCCGGTTTGTCCTGCCCTGTAACCGGCCGTTGCGCCCGGCCATTCCTGGCCCGGGTTCGCCGGCGGCTTTTTTTTGTTGAATGACCCGAGCCTGCCATAGCTGGGCGGGCTCATCGCCCGTGGCATGCTGTCACAGCGCGCCCGCGCCGCACCCCAGCCTTGGACATCGGAAAGAGAGCGGGCTGCCCGCTTGACAGCACATGGCAAGCGCCTTACCTTTACGTAAACGTCAACCAATGACGATCAAGGGAAGGGTGGGGAATGTCGCAACCAGCAAGGTTGATGGGGCTGGGCACGCGCGCCGACATCGGGCTGGACCCCGGCGCGGACGGTGCCGGACGGTCCTTCGCCATCGGTGAACTGGCTGACGAATTCGGGCTGACCCACCGCACCATCCGCCATTATGAGGACGAAGGGCTGCTGGCGCCGCAGCGCGACGGCACCGCCCGTGTCTACGGCCACCGCGATCGCGCGCGCCTCGCGTTGATCTGCCGGGGCAAGCGGCTGGGCTTCAGCCTCGCCGAGATCAAGGAATTCCTCACCCTCTACGACGCGGACGATATCCAGAAGGAGCAGATGCGCTTCATGCAGCGCATCGCCCGCCGCCGCATCGCCGACCTGGAACGGCAGCTTCAGGACGTTCAGCAGACGCTGGGCGAGCTGCGCATCATCGACACCCAGATCTCCGACCATTTCCGCAAGAACGGAATCACGGAGACGCACACCCCGGAGGACTCGCAACCATGACCTCGGCGCCTTTGACCACGCCCGCCAATCCGGTCGTCATCGCCGGCTACGCTCGCTCCCCCTTCGCCTTCGCCAACAAGGGCGAGCTGGCGAAGGTCCGCCCCGACGACCTGCTGGCCCATGTCGTCGCGGCGCTGGTCGAGCGCACGGGCGTCAACCCGCAGGACATCGAGGATGTGGTCGTCGGCTGCGCCTTCCCCGAGGGCGAGCAGGGCATGAACATCGCCCGCACCGTGTCCTTCCTGGCGAAGCTGCCGCTGACCGCCGGGGCGACCACGATCAACCGCTATTGCGGTTCCTCCATGCAGGCGATCCATCAGGCGGCGGGCGCCATCCAGATGGGGGCGGGCGAGGTCTTTCTGTGCGGCGGCATCGAATCGATGAGCCGCGTCCCGATGATGGGCTACAACCCGCTGCCGCATCCGGGCCTGAAGGACCAGTATCCGGAAGCCTACTGTTCGATGGGCGTCACGGCGGAGAATGTCGCCCGCCGTTACGAGATTTCCCGCGCCGACCAGGAGGCGATGGCCGCCGAGTCCCACGCCAAGGCCGCCGCGGCGCAGCAGGCCGGGCGCCTCGCCGAGGAGATCGTCGCCATCCAGACCGCCGCCGGCCTCGTGGAGCGCGACGGCTGCATCCGCCCCGGCACCAGCGGCGAAACGCTGAGCGGCCTAAAGCCCGCCTTCCTGGACGACGGCTCGGTCACCGCCGGCACCTCCTCCCCCCTGACGGACGGCGCCTCGGCGGTGCTGGTCACGACGGAAGCCTACGCCAAGGCCAACGGCCTGCCGATCCTCGCCCGCATCCGCTCGGTCGCGGTGGCCGGCTGCGCGCCGGAGGTGATGGGGCTCGGCCCGGTCCCGGCGGCGCAGAAGGCGCTGAAGCGCGCCGGCCTGTCCATCCGGGACATCGACGTGATCGAGCTGAACGAGGCCTTCGCCGCCCAGGCCATCGCCTGCATGCGCGACCTCGACATCGACCCGGCCAAGGTGAACCTGGACGGCGGTGCCATCGCGCTCGGCCACCCGCTCGGCGCCACCGGCGCCCGCATCACCGGCAAGGCCGCGGCCCTGCTGAAGCGCGAGGGCAAGCAGTTCGCGCTCGCCACCCAGTGCATCGGCGGCGGCCAGGGCATCGCCACGGTCCTGGAAGCGGTCTGACGGCGGCGGGACAGGGAGGCACCAACCATGCAGATCAAACGCGCCGCCGTGATCGGCTCCGGCGTGATGGGCAGCGGCATCGCCGCCCATTTCGCGAACGCCGGCATTCCCGTCGTCCTGCTCGACATCCCCGCCAAGGAGGGTGACGACCGCAGCGCCATCGCCAAGGGGGCCGTCCAGAGGCTCCTGAAGACCGACCCCGCGCCCTTCATGCACCCGAAGAACGCCAAACTGGTGACTCCGGGCAATCTGGAGGACGACTTGGCCCTGCTGGCCGACGTCGACTGGATCGTCGAGGCCATCGTCGAGAATCCGGCGGTCAAGGCCGACCTCTACCGCCGCATCGACCCGGTGCGCAAAGACGGTTCCGTGGTGTCGTCCAACACCTCGACCATCCCGCTGGGCGTGCTGGTCGCGGGGCAGTCGGACGCCTTCAAGCGCGACTTCCTCATCACCCACTTCTTCAACCCGCCGCGCTACATGCGGCTGCTGGAAATCGTCAGCGGCGAGGCCACCCGGCCCGACGCGCTGGCCGCCGTCGCCGACGTCTGCGACCGCGCGCTGGGCAAGGGTGTGGTCCGCTGCAAGGACACGCCGGGCTTCATCGCCAACCGCATCGGCGTCTACTGGATCCAGACGGCGATCAACACCGCCGTCGATCTCGGCCTGACGGTGGAGGAGGCCGACGCCATTGCGGGCCGCCCCATGGGCATCCCGAAGACCGGCGTGTTCGGTCTGGTCGATCTCGTCGGGCTGGACCTGATGCCGCACATCGCCAAGAGCCTGCTGGCGACCCTGCCGGAGAACGATCCCTACCGCGCCGCCTTCCGCGAGCACCCCGTCATCACCAAGATGATCGCGGAGGGCTACACCGGCCGCAAGGGCAAGGGCGGCTTCTACCGCCTGAACCGCGACGGCGGCGCCAAGGTCAAGGAGGCCATCGACCTGTCCACCGGCGCCTACCGCCGTTCCGACAAGCCGAAGCTGGAGAGCGTGTCCGCCGCCGGGCGCGACTTGCGGGCGCTGGCCGATTTCCCCGACAGGACCGGGCAGTACGCCCGCCGGGTGCTGGCCCACACGCTGGCCTACGCCGCGTCGCTGGTGCCGGAGATCGCCGACAGCATCGTCGCGGTCGATGAGGGCATGCGGCTCGGCTACAACTGGAAGCAGGGCCCGTTCGAGCTGATCGACCGGCTGGGCACCGAATGGTTCGCCGGCCTCTGCCGCAGCGAGGGCATCCCCGTCCCGCCGCTGGTCGAACAGGCCGCCGGGCGGCCCTTCTACCGGGTTGAGGATGGCACGCTCCAGCATCTGACCACCGCCGGTCTCTACGACACGGTGGTGCGTCCCGACGGCGTGCTGCTGCTGTCCGACATCAAGCGGGCGTCGAAGCCGGTGTGGAAGAACGGCTCGGCCAGCCTGTGGGACATCGGCGACGGCGTGCTGTGCGTCGAGTTCACCAGCAAGATGAACGCGCTGGACGGCGACATCATGGCCGCCTACGGCAAGGCAATGAAGCTGATCGGCGACGGAAAAGGGGACTGGAAGGCCCTGGTCATCCACAACGAGTCCGACAACTTCTCGGTCGGCGCCAACCTCGGCCTCGCCCTGTTCGCGCTGAACGTCGGGCTGTGGCCGCAGATCGAGGAGCTGGTGGAGGGCGGCCAGCGCGCCTACCGCGCCCTGAAATACGCCCCCTTCCCGGTGGTGTCGGCGCCCTGTGGCATGGCACTCGGCGGCGGCTGCGAGATCCTGCTGCATTCCGACCATGTGCAGGCCCACGCCGAGACGTACATGGGTCTGGTCGAGGTTGGTGTCGGGCTGATCCCCGGCTGGGGCGGCTGCACGGAGATGCTGGCCCGCCACGCCGCCAACCCGCGCACGCCGAAGGGGCCGATGCCGCCCATCGCCGGGGCCTTCGAGACGATCAGCCTCGCCAAGGTCGCCAAGTCGGCGGCGGAGGCCAAGGATCTGCTGTACCTCCGCCCCAGCGACGGCATCACCATGAACCGCGACCGGCTGCTGGCCGACGCCAAGGCCAAGGCGCTGGAGCTGGCCGCACACTACACCCCGCCCGAGAAGGTCACCTACACGCTCCCCGGCCCCAACGGGCGGGCGGCGCTGGAGCTGTTCCTCGAAGGCTTCGCGCTCCAGGGCAAGGCAACGCCACACGACATGGTGGTCTGCGGCAAGCTGGCCGAGGTGCTGACCGGCGGGCCGAAGGCCGACGTCACCCAGCCGGTGACCGAGGAGCAGATGCTGGGGCTGGAGCGAAAGGCCTTCATGGAGTTGGTGCGGACCGAGGGCACCATCGACCGGGTGGAGCACATGCTGACCACCGGCAAGCCGCTGCGGAACTGATGGGGGAGGACTGAGCAATGCCGATCTACAAGGCTCCGCTGGAGGATGTCCGCTTCGTCCTCGACGAGATCGTCGGGGCGGGGAAGCTGGCCGAACTGCCGGGTTACGAGGACGCCACCCCCGACCTGATCGCCCAGGTCTTGGAGGAGGGCGCCAAGCTGTGCGAGGAGGTTCTGTTCCCGCTGAACCAGTCGGGCGACGGCGAGGGCTGCAGCTTCGAGAACGGCGTCGTGCGTACGCCCAAGGGCTTCAAGGAGGCCTACGCCACCTACATCGAGGCGGGCTGGCAGGGGCTGTCCTGCGACCCGGCCTATGGCGGGCAGGGGCTGCCCAAGCTGGTCAACACCATGCTGGAGGAGTTCATCTGCTCCGCCAACCTCAGCTTCGGCATGTATCCCGGCCTGTCGCTAGGCGCCTACAACGCGCTCTCCACCTATGGGTCGGAGGCGTTGAAGCAGCGCTTCCTCGGCCGGCTGGTCGACGGCACCTGGGCGGGCACCATGTGCCTGACCGAGCCGCATTGCGGCACCGACCTGGGGCTGATCCGCACCAGGGCCGTCCCGCAGGAGGACGGTAGCCACAGGATCACCGGTACGAAGATCTTCATCTCCGCCGGCGAGCATGACCTGACCGAGAACATCCTGCATCTGGTGCTGGCTCGCCTGCCCGATGCGCCGGCCGGGACGCGCGGCATCAGCCTGTTCCTGGTGCCGAAGTTCCTGCCCAACGAGGACGGCGGCGTCGGTCCGCGCAACGGCGTCGCCTGCGGCTCCATCGAGCACAAGATGGGCATCAAGGCGTCGGCGACCTGCGTCATGAACTTTGAGGACGCCACCGGCTGGCTGGTCGGCGAGCCGCACAAGGGCATGCGGGCGATGTTCGTGATGATGAACGCGGCCCGCCTCGCCGTCGGCATCCAGGGGCTGGGAGTCGCCGAGGTCAGCTACCAGAACGCGGTGGCCTACGCCAGGGAGCGGCTCCAGGGCCGTTCGCTGAAGGGCACGGCGCACCCCGACAAGCCCGCCGACCCGATCATCGTGCATCCCGACGTGCGGCGGAACCTGCTGACCGCCCGCGCCTATACCGAGGGCGCCCGCGCGCTCGGCGCCCTGGTCGGCTACAAGCTGGACGTGGCGGAGAAGCACGCGGACGAAAAGACGCGCAAGGAGGCGGACGAATTCGTCCAGCTCATGACGCCGATCGTCAAGGCTCTGTTCACCGACATCGGCTTCGAGTCGGCCAACATCGCCGTGCAGGTGCATGGCGGTCACGGTTTCATCTGGGAAACCGGGGTGGAGCAGTATGTCCGCGACGCCCGGATCTGCCAGATCTACGAGGGTACCAACGGCATCCAGGCGCTGGATCTCGTGGGGCGCAAGCTGCCGCAGGACATGGGCCGGCTGCTGCGCCGCTTCTTCCACCCCGTCGGCGCCGAGATCGAGGTCGACATGGAGACGGAGGAACTGGCCGAATTCGTCCTGCCGCTCGCCAAGGCCTTCGCCAAGCTCCAGCAGGCGACCGCCGTCATCGCGCAGAAGGGAATGAAGGACCCGGAGGAGGCGGGCGCGGCCGCCACCGACTATCTGCGGCTGTTCGGTCTGGTGGCGCTTGGCTGGATGTGGCTGAGGATGGTCAAGGCCGCCAAGACGAAGTTGGCGGCGGGGGATGGCAATGCGGCCTTCCTTGAGGCCAAGATCAGGACGGCCCGATTCTACACCGCGAAACTGCTGCCGCAGACCAACGCCCTGTTCGTCATCATCATGGCGGGGTCCAGTTCCCTGATGGAGATGGACGAGGCCGCCTTCTGAGGATCAGCCTTACGGGGTCTATGTCTTTGGGCCGGGATCGGTGTATGCTTCACCCGTTCCGGCCCTTTCGCTTCGAGAGATGCGAAAGATAGAAAGTACGAAAACGACGGTTCTTTGTCATGAGCAAGCCTATGGCTTGATACATTCGTGCTCACTTTCGTCATGGGCGGACGCCGCGTAAAATGGATATTGCTGTCACGCAGCAATGCCATTGCTCAGAGCCTGCCATGTGACAAAGGTTAAATTCGGGTTGTCCACCCCCACCGGAACGTGGTACATCTGATGTGACATTACCCTGCATAAGGACTTTCTATACCTTTTGGAATTGGGTCATATGATGCTTGAAAATGACCTGCATTTTTTCCGAAACTGAGGGTTGGAACACTGGCCTTGTGTCAGGGCTGTACGTTCGGACCATTGAAAGCACTGAGTACGGGGGCACCACCAGATGAAAATCCTGATCGGAGACGACCATGTGCTTTTCCGGGAGGGATTGCGCAGGCTGCTCGAGCAGCTGAAGGAGGGAGCCAGCTTTGAGGAAGCCAGCAACTTTGATGAGCTTCTGGAAAAGGCTGGCAAGGGCGAGACCTACGATCTTGTCCTGACCGATCTGCGCATGCCCGGTTGGCCCGGCTTCTCCGGCATCCAAGACCTGCGGGAAAAGCAGCCCGACTCCAAGGTCGTGGTCGTGTCGGCGTCCGAGGCGCATCACGATGTTCGCGACGCGCTGGAGCATGGCGCCGCAGGCTACATCCCGAAATCCTCCAGCGTGAAGATCATGCTCAGTGCGCTGGATCTCATCTTCTCCGGTGGCGTCTATGTGCCGCCGACCGTGCTGCGTGAATCCGGGGAGGCGGAGGTGCGCGTCGGCGCCATTCCGCCCAGCGACCCGCAACTCGACCATCTGCTGACCCAACGTCAGCGCGAGGTTCTGGACCGCCTGCGCGAAGGCAAGTCCAACAAGCAGATCGCCCATGAGCTGGGCCTGTCGGAAGGCACGGTGAAGATCCACATGACGGCGATCTTCAAGTCGCTGGGTGTGCGCAACCGCACCCAGGCCGCCATGGCCTTCCCGCAGTCGCACTCTGCCTGATCGTTCGGCTGCCCTACCTTTGAAAACGCCCGCGGGACCGTCCGCGGGCGTTTTCGTTTATGGGATGATGGGTTGAGTCTCAGCCCATTCCGGCGACGTAGCCGCGCAGGGACTCGACCTCCAGTTCAGCGTCGTCCAGCCGCGCCTTCACGATGTCGCCGATGCTGACCAGCCCGACGAGTTCGCCGTCCTCCAGGATCGGAAGATGGCGGATGCGCCGTTGCGTCATCACGCTCATGATCTGGGACACCGTGTCGGTCGGGCTTCCAGTAACAAGGTCGCGGGTCATCAGATCGCCGACGGGCCGCTCCAGGGCGGCGGCCCCATCTGCGGCCACGGCACGGACGATGTCGCGTTCCGACAGGATTCCGGCGGGGCGGCCGTCATCCTTCATCACCAGGACGGCGCCGATTTTGTGATGGGCGAGCTTGCGGGCGACCGCGTCGATCCGGTCGTCCGGACTGGCGGTGATGATCTCCGTGCCCTTCCTTTTCAAGACGGCGGCAATGTGCATGGTTGTGCTTCCTCCCGCGCGGATTCACGAAAGGGAATGCTCCTCCACTGTCGCCGCTCAAGGAAGTCGCAAAAAGGAACAGGCCGGCTACTCCTTTCGGGGTAACCGGCCTGAATCCAGCGGTTTCGCGAAGCCTCTCGCGAGAGGCTTCGGAAAAGCCGATTAGAAGCGGTAGCCGACGCCGATGCCGATCAGCCACGGATCGATCTTGACGTCCGAAGTGACCGGAACGCCGCTGACGTTGGCGGTAACGTCGGTCTTCAGGAAGATCTTCTTGACGTCGAGGTTCAGCGACCAGTTGCCGGTCAGGGCAACGTCGACACCAGCCTGAAGCGCCCAGCCGAAGCGGTTCTTGTAGTCGACGGTGTTGGTCGTGAAGCCATCCGCGTTGGTGCTCCGCGCGGCGGTCTCATCGTAAAACCAAGTGTAGTTGATGCCGGCGCCGACGTAGGGGCTGACACGCTCCTTCGTGAAGAAGTGGTACTGGGCCGTCAGGGTCGGCGGCAGCAGCGACACCTTGCCCACGTCGATGTCGTGGCCGGTGATCAGCGAACCGGAAACCTTGTGACGGGTGGTGCCGGCGATCAGCTCCAGAGCGATGTTGTCGGTGATGAAGTAGGAGACATCGAGTTCGGGGATGTAGTCGTTCTCGATGTCCACGCTGCCGATGTTGCTGCCGCCGAACGGACCGCCGCCGATCAGGTCGCCATTTTCCTGCGGGATCACGGCCAGGGCACGCGCGCGCACCAGGATGTCACCGGCGGACTTGCCCTTGAAATCCTGGGCCAGCGACGGGGAGGAAACGGCGGCGAGAGCCGTGGTCGCCAGCAGGGCGGCGGCGGCGCGCTTCAGGAAAGTCATGGGATTCGCTCCAGGGCAGAATTAGCTGATGTCGTTTTTTTGGCTTAAAGCCTGGAGATGTATTACCAGAGTTTTTTTAGGGTTGCTATGCCACCTCAACCAAAACGTCATAGTGAGGCGGCTTTGCAACAGCGACGAGTTGTCGCATGGACTGGAACTCTTACCGCGCTGGGGCCATGGAGGGTTGTGGGGACTGGGAAGGGACTTGCGCCAGGCAGTTCTGTACGATCGTGTAGCATTGGCCGAGTCGGCTTCCGCCGCTGGACGATCCGCCATAGACGATGCGCTCCACCGCGCCGTTACGCAGGGTAAAGGTCGCCTCGCAGTCGACGCTGGTCACGTCGTAGCCGTAGCCGCCCCATCCGCCGTAGGGATAGCCCCAGTAACCGCCGTAGCCACCCCAGGCCGGGTAGGAGATCAGACGGTTGCTGCGGTAGGTGAAGAATTCCAGGTCTCCGGCGGTGGCTTGGCGTTCGGGAACCCCGGCGCAGGACAACAGGGTCTGTTTCGGCATGCCGACCAATGCGTTCTGCGCGACCATCGCCTGATCGGCGGCCGGGTTGGCGCAGCCGCCCAGAAGGCTGGCGGCCAGAAAAACCGCAACGCAACCGATTCTCGTCATCGTTCCGCGCATCGCCGTGTCTCCCGTCAGGGGCGCCGCAGCCGGGCCGGCGCCAGATCCTCCACACGCACGCCGAGCGCCGCGATCTCCGCCGGCAACTCGCGTCCGGTGGCCAGGGCCGCTGCGGTGCGACCCATGGCCGGTGCCGTTTGGATGCCGTAGCCGCCCTGACCGGCCAGCCAGAAGAAGCCCGCCGCTGATTCGTCGTAGCCCACCACCATCACCTTGTCGGCGACGAAGCTGCGCAGGCCCGCCCATTTGTGCGTGATACGTCGAACGGAAAACCGTACCGCCTGTTCCATGCGGTCGATGGCGACGGCGATGTCCAACTCCTCCGGTTGAACGTCGCAGGGCTCCACGGGGGTCTCGTCGGCGGGGGAGAGCAGCAGCCGGCCGGATTCCGGCTTCATGTAGAACTGCTCGTCCACATCGATGGTCATCGGCCAGCCAGCGAGTCCCGCCGCGTCCGCCGCATCGCCGAACACAGGATCGAACGTGACGGCGGTGCGCCGCTTCGGCACCAGCCCGACGGGGCGCACCCCGGCCATCCCCGCCAGACCGTCGGCCCAGGCGCCCGCCGCGTTGACCAGAATCGGCGCGGTGAAAAGGCCCGCCGGGGTGGTGGCGATCCACAGCCCGTCGCGCCGCTCCAGCGCCGTCACCCCGGCGTCGGTCACCAGCCGTCCGCCACGCGCCTTCAGCCCGCGCAGATAGCCGCTGTGGATGGCGTGGACGTCCATGTCCATGGCCGTCGGTTCCCACACTGCGCCATCCACGTAATCGGCTTTGAGAAAAGGCGCTCGGGCAAGCGCCTGGGCGCGGTCGAGGCGCTCGACGGTCGGGGTCAGCCGGCGGCCTTCGGCAAAGTCGCGGTCCAGCGCAGCGCTTTGGTCGGCCCGCCCGATCAGCAGGACGCCGCGGGGAGTCAGAAGCGGGTGCTCGGAAAAGCCCTGCGGCGGGTTGGTGTAGAAATCCCAGCTCGCCACCGTCAGCGCACGGACCACCGGATGCCCGTAGGTCTGGGTGTAGAGCGCCGCCGAACGGCCGGTGGAGTGGTAGCCGGGCTGGCTCTCCCGCTCCAGCACCACGACGCTGCCGTGCGCCGCCAGCTCATAAGCCGCCGAGGCGCCGGCCATGCCACCGCCGACGATCAGAAAATCCACCCGTTCCACGTCCATTCTCCCTTTCCGGCGCCCGTGCCGGCCCTTCATCCGCCTTATCTTATGCGTCCGGGAGAGCGGAATGAAGCCGTGAAAGCCTGCGAAGGGGAATTGGAGCCGGTTACGCCGCCCCGCGCAATTCCTCGGCCTTCTGCAGGTCCACGCTGACGAGTTGCGACACGCCCCGCTCGACCATGGTCACGCCGAACAGCCGGTCCACGCGGGCCATGGTCAGCCGGTGGTGGGTGATGATGAGGAAGCGGGTGTTGCCCTCCCGCGCGATGTCCTCGACCAGATCGCAAAAGCGGCCGACATTGGCCTCGTCCAGCGGCGCGTCCACCTCGTCCAGCACACAGATCGGCGCGGGGTTGGAGCGGAAGACGGCAAACAGGAGCGACAGCGCGGTCAAGGCCTGCTCGCCTCCGGACAGCAGCGACAACACCTGCAGCTTCTTGCCCGGCGGGCTGGCGTAGATCTCCAGCCCGGCCTGCAGCGGGTCCTCGGCGTTGACCAGCTCCAGATGCGCCTTACCGCCGCCGAACAGGCGGATGAACAGCTCCTGGAAGTTGCGGTTCACCGTGTCGAAGGAGGCGACCAGACGCTCCCGCGCCTCGCGGTTCAGGCTGGCAATTCCCTGGCGCAGGCGGGCGATGGCGCTGACCAAATCCTCGCGCTCGGTTTGCAGCGTGCCGATCTGCGTCTCCAGCTCCGCCGCCTCGATCTCGGCACGCAGATTGACCGGCCCCATGTTCTCCCGCTCGCGGGTCAGCTTGTCGAGGCGCGATTCCACCACCGCCACGTCGGGCATCGCCTCGTCGGGAGGGAGGTCGGCGGCGGCGCGGGTCTGCTCGGGGCGGCAGTTGAGCCGCTCGGCGATGCGCTCCGTCAGGGTCTGGCCGTTCTGCAGCGCGGCGGAGACGGCGGCCTCGGCGTGGGCGCGGGCCTCGCGGGCGTCGGCCAAACCGGACTCGGCCTGCTTCAGCAGCTTCTCGGTCTCGGCCAGCCGGTTCTCGGCTTCGGCCAAGGCATCGGCGGCGCGCTTGCGGGCGCGCTCGGCCTCGCTGATCCGGCCGAGCAGGGCCTGCCGGTCGGCCTCGATCGCTGCTGGGCGGCTTTGCAACTGGGCGAGGTCGGTTTCGGCGGCGGCGGCGCGCTGCTTCAACTCGGCCACGCGTCCGCCCGCCCCAGCGGAGCGGGTGCCCCAGGAGGCCACGTCCTGCTGGATGGCGGCCAGACGCTGGCGGCGGGACTGCGCCTCGCGGGTCAGGCGGTCCAGCGCATTCTGTTTCTCGGCGAGGACGGCGCGGTGCTCGGCGAGCGTGGCGCGGCGGTCGTTGACGGCGTCGCGGCCCTCGCGCGGGTCGGGCAGGGCGTCCAGCAGCTCCCGCGCCTCCTCCAGAGCGGCCTCGGCCTCCTGCCGGTCGGTGTCCAGCCGCGCGATGCCATCGACCACCGCCGCCAGCTTCGACGCGGCGGCGTCCGCCTCGCGGGCCAGCTTGGCGTGGCGGTCGCGGGCGGCCGTCACCCCGGCGAAGGCGTCGCGCACCGCGTCGCGGGCGCGGCGGTCGGCCTGCGCAGCCTCCTCGACGGCGCGCCTGGCCTCGTCCAGGGCGTCGCGGGCGACCTCCAGCCGCTCGTCGGCGAGGTCCAACTCGCCGCGCAGCTCGTTCAGGCGGTTGCGCTGCTTCAGGCGGACGGCGGCGGCGGTCGGCGCTCCGGCCTGCACGGTCAGCCCGTCCCAGCGCCATGCCCCGCCATCGCGGCTGACCAGGGTCTGGCCGGGGGCGAGGCCGGCGGCAAGAGCCGCACCCGCCGTGTCGTCGGCGACCACGCCGATGTGCGACAGGGCGCGGGCGGCGGCGTCCGGTCCCTGGACGCGGGTGGCCAGCGATTCGGCCCCGGCGGGCAGGGGAGCGGTGGTGGGATAGGGCGGCAGAGGACGCCAGTGGACCGGGGCGGCCTCGTCCAGCGGGGCGGTCAGCGCATCGCCCAGCGCCGCGGCCAAGGCACCTTCGTATCCGGGGGCGACGGTCACCGCATCAACCAGCGGCGGGAACAGGTCGCCCGCTCCGGCGGAGAGAAGCTCGGCCAGCGCCCTTTCCTCCGCCTTCAACTTGGCGCGGGCGGATTCGGCGGTTTGCAGGGCTTCGCGGGCACGAGACTGGGCGGGTTCGGCGTCGGACTTGGTGCGCTCGGCCCGTTCGGCGGCCTCGCGGGCGTCCTCCAGCCGCTGTTCGGCCAGCTCGACGGCCAACTCGGACTCGGCCACATCGGCGCGGGCGGCGGTCTCGCGCTCCAGCGCGTCGCGCTGCGCCTGCTGCTCGGCGAGGCGCCTGACGAGCCCGGAGGCCCGTGTTTCAAAATCAGCGACCTGCCGCTGGGTGGCGGCGCGGCGCGCCTCGTCGGCGGCGGTCTGCTCGGTCAGGCGGGTCAACTCGCGGTCGAGCGCGTCCACCGCCTCCCGCGCATCGCCCAGCGCCTCACGCGCGGCCTCCTCCAGCATCTCCTCGTCGGCCTGGGCTTCCAGCAGCCGGTCGCGCTCGGCTTCCAGCCGGGCCAGGGCGTCCCCGGCGTCGGCGGCGAGCGCCTCCTCGCGGCCGAGGTCGCCGGCGATCTGCTGGAGGCGGGAGAGCAGGGCGCGCTGCTGCTCGGCGACGCGCTTCTCCTCGGCGTCGAGCTGCTCCTTGGCGATGACCAGCCGTTGCAGGGCGGCGGCGGCGGCCGCTTCGGCCTGGCGCTTTTCCGGCAGCCCGGCGGCGTCGTCGGTGCGGCGGGTGGTGAGTTGGGTGACCGTCAGCATCAGCTCCCGCACCACGCCCTCGGCCTTGGCGAAGGCGCCGCGGGCGCGGGCCAGCTCGCCTTCGTGGGCGATCCAGCGCAGATGCCAGAGCACGGCCTCCGCCTTGCGGATCTGCTCCGACAGGTTGCGGTAGCGGGCGGCCTGCCGCGCCTGCTTCTTCAAGCTCTGAAGCTGGGTGTCCATGGCCCCGATCACGTCGTCGAGGCGCATGAGGTTGGATTCGGCCGCCTTCAGCCGCAGCTCCGCCTCGTGCCGGCGGGAGTGCAGGCCGGTGATGCCCGCCGCCTCCTCCAGCAGCATGCGGCGGTCCTGCGGCTTGGCGTTGATGATCTGGCCGACCTTGCCCTGGCTGACCAGGGCCGGGGAGCCGGCGCCCGAGGCGTTGTCGGCGAAGAGGAGCTGGACGTCGCGGGCGCGCACCAGCTTGCCGTTGATGCGGTAGTCGGAGCCGTTGCCCCGCTCGATCCGCCGCGTCACCTCCAACTCGTCGTGCTCGTTGAAGCCGGCGGGGGCGGTGCGCGTGCGGTTGTCGATGAGGAGGGCGACCTCGCCCAGATTGCGCGCCGGACGATTGGCCGTGCCGCCGAAGATGACGTCGTCCATGTCGTCGCCGCGCATCCGCTTGGCGGAGGTTTCCCCCATCACCCAGCGCAGCGCCTCCACCAGATTCGACTTGCCGCAGCCGTTGGGGCCGACGATGCCGGTCATGCCCGGCTCGATCACCAGATCGGTGGCGTCGACGAACGACTTGAAGCCGGACAGGCGGAGGCGCGTGAAGTGCACGGGATCGAAGCCTTCTGCCCGGTCCTTACTTCACCAGCTTGTCGATGGCGGCGGCGAAGGTCTCGAAGGACTGCGCGCCGCTGATGGTGGCCGCGCCCTCGTTGAGGACGAAGGTCGGGGTGGCCTCCACCTTGTACTTGTCCTGGCCGACCAGACGGCTCTGCAGGATGCCGTCGGCCAGCGCCTGGTTGGCCATGCAGGCGTTGATGACCTGCTCGCTCATGCCGGCGAGCTTGCCGTACTGGGCCAGCGCCTTGACCGGGTCGGCGGCGCGGCTCCACTGGCCCTGGCTCTTGAACAGCACGTCGAGCAGCGGGTAGTAGCGCTCCGCCGGGGCGCAGCGGGCCAGCATGGAGGCGCGCAGAGCCGCCTGATCGAAGGGGAAGTCGCGGAAGATCAGCTTGGCCTTGCCGGTGTCGATGTAGGCTTCCTTGATCTTCGGCAGCGTCTCGGTGTGGAAGGCGGCGCAGTGCGGGCAGGTCATCGACGAATAGTCGAGGATCGTCACCGGCGCGTTGGGGTTGCCGAGCACCCGGTCGGCCAGCAGGTCGGCCGTGGAAGCGGCGGGAGCTTGCGCCGTCTGCACCGGCAGAGTCTGCCCGTTCGACGGCCGGGAGCCGACCACGGCGAGCCCGACGATCAGCGTCATGCCGACCGCGATCAGAGCAACGATGCCCAAAAGGTTGCGGTTCACTTTGGCCTCATCCCTACCAGATGTTGATGGTATAATCGAAACTCCCCTTTTGCGGCAAGAGTATGGCCCAGCCCGAGCCGGCTCCCGCCTCAAGGGGGCGCATGACGGCTAGCGGCGGCGTGGCGCCGGACGCGGGCGGGCCAGCAGCGACCGCCCGAAGCGCTCCAGCGTGGCCCGCAATTCCTCGTCCTCCACCGTGGCGGTGGTGGTCATCACCGACAGCTCCTCGTCCATGGTCAGGTCGCGCGGACGCACCGCCGGCTTCTGCACGGTCAGCGGGGCGGCGTGGATCAGCTTGATCTTCGCCACCGCGCGGTAGCCGAAGAAGCTGTTGATCCGCTCCACGATCTGCGGTTCCAGATGCTGGAGCTCCAGCGCGATGGCGCCCATGGCGCGGATGTGCAGGACGGCGTCCTCCCGCTTGCCGCGGGGAAAGCTCAGCTTGTCGGGGGCAGTGCGCAGGCTCAGCTGGTGGCCGACGATGGACGGCCAGTCGTTGATGAGCGAGCCGAAGGCCAGCCCGCGCTTGCCCAGCGCCTTTCCGGCCACCTCGGGGACGGTCTGGCCGATACGCCGCGGTCCGTTCATGTCAAGGCTTCCTGGTCGGGGCTTCCTGGTGATCGTCCGCGCACCCTAGCGCAAGCGGGCGGGACTTCGCCAGCGTGCCCGCTGGTGCCCCTTTATCGGCAGGCATGTTCGCCCTATGTCTTGCCGCCATGACGACGCCTCCGCACACCGCCCCGAAGAGTGCCCCCAGGGACGCCGCCCCACGGCTGCTTTCCTGGTACGATCACAACCGCCGCGACCTGCCCTGGCGCGCCAAGCCGGGGGAGGTCGCCGACCCCTACCGGGTCTGGCTGTCGGAGATCATGCTGCAACAGACCACGGTGCCCGCCGCCGCGCCTTACTTCCGCGCCTTCACGGAGCGTTGGCCGACGGTGCGCGACCTCGCGGCGGCGCCGCTGGACGACGTGCTGGTGGCCTGGGCCGGGCTCGGCTACTACGCGCGGGCGCGCAACCTGCACAAATGCGCGCAAGTGGTGGCGACGGAGCGGGCGGGGCGCTTCCCCGACAAGGAGGTGGCTCTGTTGGAGTTGCCGGGCATCGGCGCCTACACCGCGGCGGCGATCACCGCCATCGCCTTCGGCCACAAGGCGACGGTGGTGGACGGCAACGTGGAACGGGTGGTTTCCCGCGTCTTCGCGGTGGAGGAACCGCTTCCCGGCGTGAAGCCCAAGCTGCGCGCGTTGGCCGCTCTCCTGACGCCGGACGAGCGGCCCGGCGACTACGCCCAGGCGATGATGGATCTGGGCGCCACGGTCTGCACGCCGCGCAAGCCGAAATGCATGCTCTGTCCCTGGTCGGACTGGTGCGCCGCCCGCGCCGCCGGCATCCAGGAGCAGCTTCCGCGCAAAGCCGCCAAGGCGGACAAGCCGACCCGGCGCGGCGTCGCCTTCTGGCTGCTGAACCCGGAGGGGGCTGTGCTGCTGCGCCGCCGGGCGGAGGAGGGGCTGCTGGGCGGCATGACCGAGGTGCCCTCCACCCCCTGGGCCGGCCACGCGCCGACCGATGCGGAGATTACGGCGGCGGAGCCGCTGGATTTGTCCTGGCGCCGCCTTCCGGGCGTGGTCCGCCATACTTTCAGCCATTTTCACCTTGAACTTGAGGTCGTCGCGGCCAAGGCCGGCGACGGCTGGCGGATGGCCGAGGGGCTGTGGGTTCCGGTGGACCGGCTGGGCGGGCAGGCCCTCCCTTCCGTCATGATGAAGGTGGTGCGCCACGCCCTGGCTCACGCGTAAACGGGGCGCACGCGTAAACGGAAGGTGGACGGAGCGAGATGAGGCGGCGGACGATCCTGACCCTGCCGGCCTTTCTGGCCGGCGCGTGGCTTGCCGGACCCCTGCGGGCGGAGCCGCCCCTGCGGGCGGACCCCAAGGCGAAGAAGGTTCCGGCACCCGCCGGGCGTCGCGTCGCCCTGGAACTGGTTCTGGCGGTGGACGGGTCGGCCTCCATCACCGATGGGGATCTGGAGTTCCAGTTGCAGGGCCACGCCGCGGCCTTCCGCGATCCGGACGTCCGCGACGCGGTGGCCGCGGGTGGCGTTGCGGCGACCCTGGTGGTCTTCTCCGGCCCGCACAGCCTGCGCGTCCTGGTGCCCTGGACTCCGCTGACCAGCGCGGAGGAGGTGGCCGCCTTCGCGGACCGGATGGACAAGGCGCCACGCGGTTTCCAGGGGGACTCCACGGCGCTGGGCAGCGCCATTGAGGAGTCGGCGAAGCTGTTCGTCGGCAACGGATTCGACGCCGCGCGCAAAGTCATCGACATCGTGTCGAACGGCTTCTCCAACAGCGGACCGGACCCCGCGGGTGTCCGCGACCGTGTCGAGCGGCAGGGAATCACCATCAACGCCCTGGCCATTCTCGACGAGTTTCCGTGGCTGGAAGAGTACTACCAGGAGAATGTCGTCGGCGGCATGAATGGATTCGTGAAGACAGCGATGGACCGCAGCAGTTTCGTCGAAGCGCTTCGGCAAAAACTCATCCAGGAAATCGCCGCTCTTCCTGCACCGCGCTCAGTTATCGCCGCAGCTAATTTTTGAGCATGGCCGCTCCACGGCGCTGAATTTTGGAAAATCGTCTGGAGGAATGAGGCCGGATCGAGCTACTTTACCGTTGCTTGCAAAAATCCATTCATGCGCTTCGCCAAAGGTGTCTTTTCTTGCGGGCGGCATCCTGGGCGATTCGCTGGAACGGTGGGATGGACAATCAAAAGCCGGTGGGGCTGGGCGACATCGCAGTGGCGGACATCGTGGCGGCGGCGGGCACGGCGGTCACCGGGAGCGCCGTCGCCCATGGCGCGGCTCCCCCTCCCAACGAGCCCTCTGGCGATGTTCCAACGGTTGGGGCGATCAAACGCTCCGGGGGCAAGCCCCGTCTGCAGGCTGTGGCGATGATGCTGGCCGCCGCCGTGGTCCTGGTGCTGGGGACTCTGACGGTGGTGGTTGGGTCGGCCTTCCTCGGCATCGTCGGCATCGCGGAGGAGGCGCGCAACGTCACTATGCCGCGCGCCGGCGCGCAGCACCGCGACGCCCTGACCGCCGCCGAGCTGCGCCGGCTGGCCGAAGTGATCCTCAACAGCCGGGACCACGCCCGCCGCGCCGCCGCCCTGGACGAGGCGGAGGCATTGGCCAGCCGGTTCGCCCTGGTGGTCGATGCCGATGTCTTGGACAAGCTCGACCGCGCGCTGAGCGCCGTGCGGCGCAGCAACCATCGCGCCGACCTGATCGACTCGCTGTCCGCCAGCATCCGCGAGCTGTTGGCCGGCGTCGACGACGCGCTGGCCGGCGCCACCGCGCTGCTGGCGGAGCCGGACAAGGTGGTCCAGGACTATGCCTTCCTCAGCAACCTGTACCATCTGCGCCGGCTCTACGGGCAGGCGGCGGCCTGCGAAACGGCGGAGCAGCTCGCGCTGCTGGACAGCGAGGTCATGGGGCTGCTGCGCAACCAGCAAGCCTTGCTGGACAGCCTCTCCAGCATGAGGACGGGGCCGGCGGTCCAACCCAACCGGCTTGCCATCCTTCTGGACCGGTTCGCGGCGGCGCGCACGGTGATCGACCTGCAACGCGGGCGCCTGTCCGTGCTGGCGCAGGTTCGGCAGGACGGTGACCTCGTCTATCGTCAACTGAGAACGCTGGCCGACAGCCTGTCCAGCGACGCCGCCGTGACCACCCTGCTGATGACGGACCGCATCGTCGCGGACGGTTGGCGCGGGTTGTGGACGGGAGTGGCGGGGATCGCTGCGGCCATCCTGCTGTTGGGCATCGTGACGGTGCTGCTGCGCCGCCATGTGGTGGCTCCGGTGCTGCGCGTCAGCGACACGCTGCACGCCTTGCAGAAGAGCCCGCAGAGGGTAACCCTGCCGCCGGCCTCGCTGGAGGAATTCGACCGCATCGGCAATGCGGTGGGACGGTTTGCTGAGGCGATCGGCGCGCTGCACCGCCAGTCCGCGGCTTTGCGGGCGAGCGAAGGGCGGCTGAACGTCATTCTGCAGTCTTCGCCCTTTCCCATCGTTATCGCACGGGGCAGCGATGGGCGCATCCTGTTCGCGAACGCCTCCGCCGCGGAGCTTCTGGAAACCACGGGCACCGCCCTGCTGGAGCGCGCGATGCCGGATTTCCTGGAGGCTTCGGCCGATTGGCAGGGATTCACCGATGGCGTGTTCCGCCGCGGACGGCGGCCGGATGTCGAGACGCGGCTGAGAACCGCCGAAGGGCGTCCCTTCTGGGGGGTGTTGTCGGTGATGGCGATGGATCACGACGGTGTGGAATCGCTCTTCGTGACTCTTCACGACATCTCCGCTCGCAAATACGCCGAAAAGGCGCTGGTCGCCGCGAAGGAGGAGGCGGAGCGCGCGCTGCGCGACCTCCGGAGGACCCAAAGGAGCCTCGTCCAGGCGGAGAAGCTGGCGTCGCTGGGGGCACTGGTGGCCGGAGTGGCGCACGAGATCAACACGCCTGTGGGAATCGGCGTGACCGCCGCCAGCCATCTTGCCGAGCAGGCGCGTCAGTTCAGGGCCGGCTTGGCGGATGGCCAGCTGCGCCGCCGCGACCTGGAGGAGTTCGTGGACCGGATCGAGGAGGGGGCCTCCATCGTCCTGGGCAATCTGGAGCGCGCCTGCGCGCTGGTGCAGAGCTTCAAGCAGGTGGCCGTGGACCAGACGTCGGAGGCGCGGCGGCCGTTCGAACTGCGCGGCTATCTGGACGGCGTGCTCGGCAGTCTGGCCCCGCAGCTGAAAGGCACCGGGCATCGGGTGACGCTGGACTGTCCGGATGGGTTGATCATGGACAGCTATCCGGGCGCCCTGTCGCAGGTCGTGTCGAATCTGATCATCAACGCGCTGTTGCACGCCTTCCGGCCCGACGTGCCGGGGACCATTGCCATCGCCGCTGGCACCGGCGGTCCCTCCTCCGCCGGCGCGGGGAGCGTCGTGCTGGACGTCGCCGACGATGGCCGCGGCATCCCGCAGGACCAGATCGAGCGTATTTTCGAGCCTTTCTTCACCACGCGACGCGCCGAAGGCGGCAGCGGGCTCGGCCTGCACATCGTCTACAACATCGTCACGGGTACGCTCGGCGGGCGCATCGCCGTGGCGTCGCAACCGGGGTCCGGCTGCTGCTTCACCATCCATTTGCCGCTGACCGCGTCACCCATGGCGCCGCCCGCCGTCACCGCCGGCCGCGTGACGGTGGAGGAGACGGAACCCGCCTGACGGGTCAGGCGCGGGCGCGTTCGATCTCGACGCCGACGCTGGCGGCGTCCGGGAACACGTCCAGCTTCTCCACCCGCACCTTGACGCTGGCGATCCGCTCGTCGGACAGGCAGCGCTCGGCGATCCGTTCGGCCAGCGTTTCGATCAGGGTGACGTGGCCCTGGCTGACCAACCCCTTCACCACCGCCGCCATGTCCTCGCCGGTGATGCCGGAGGCGGTGACGTCCAGGTCGAGACTCAGGCGGATGCGCTGCGGCTTGATCCGCTCGTGGGCATAGACGCCGATCAGCGCGTCCATGACCAGATCGCGCACGAAGCAACGGGTGGAAAGCGCCGCCGGGGCCGAACGGGGGGCCGGAGCGGTGACGGTGGCGAAGAGCTTGTTCATGGCGCACACGCCTATCACGCCGTCCCCGTCCTGCCAAGGCATGCGGGCGGCGCTCGATGAAGGGCTCCAATGCCGAACTTGCGGGAACGGGGCGGCGTGAACGGCCGCTCCGCCTCCAGTCCGGCGCCGGGGATCAGGCGGAGGCTTCGGAACGGATGCGCTCGCGCAGCACGTCGATGGGACGCAGGTCGCCGCCGTCCTCATAGTGCCAGAAGGTCCAGCCGTTGCAGGCCGGTAGCCCGGCCATGGCGGCCCCCACCTGATGAATCGAGCCACGATGCTCGCCGCGCGGGCCGGCCCCGATCAACGTGCCGTCGGCGCGCACGCGGGCGACAACGCGGCGGCGCAGGTCGAACAGCGACGTGCCGGGGCGCAGCAGGCCGCGCTCCACCACCCAACCGAAGGGGATGCGCGGGGCCGACCGCTTCGGCGGCGTGTCCAGAACGGCGGCGTCGGGCGCCTCCTCCACCGCCTCGATGCGGGCGGTGGCCGCCTTGGCGTAGGTCGGGTCGCGCTCCAGCCCGATCCAGTTGCGGCCGAGCCGCTTCGCCACCGCACCCGTGGTGCCGGTGCCGAAGAAGGGATCCAGAACCGTGTCACCGGGGCGGGAGGATGACAGGATGACGCGGTAGAGAAGCGATTCCGGCTTCTGCGTCGGGTGGGCCTTGCGGCCGTCCTCGTCGCGCAGGCGCTCCGCGCCGTTGCAGATCGGCAGCAGCCAGTCGCTGCGCATCTGCAGGTCGTCGTTCAGCGCCTTCATGGCGTCGTAGTTGAAGCGGTAGCGGGCGTCCTTCTCGCGCGAGGCCCAGATCATGGTCTCATGCGCGTTGGCGAAGCGCGTGCCGCGGAAGTTCGGCATCGGGTTGGTCTTGCGCCACACGATGTCGTTCAGAATCCAGAAGCCCAGATTCTGCAGCGTGGCGCCGACACGGAAGATGTTGTGGTAGCTGCCGATGACCCACAGCGATCCCTCGGGCTTCAGGATGCGGCGGGCCGCGGCGAGCCAGTCCCGCGTGAAGCGGTCGTAGGTCTCGAAATCCTCGAACTTGTCCCAGTCCTCCTCCACTCCTTCGACACGGGAGTGGTTCGGGCGCAAGAGTTCGCCCCCCAGCTGGAGGTTATAAGGCGGATCGGCAAAGACAAGGTCTACCGATTCAGCCGGCATTTCATTCATGAGGGCGATGCAATCGCCCACGAGAATTTTGTTCAGGGGGAGCATTGACGAAACCAAAACAGCGAATCAGTCGTTGGGACAATGATTCGCCGCCGAGTCGCCGTCAACTGATTTCTTATCCCGGAATCGCGGCGGTCAGCCGGCCCGCTCGATTTGGGCGCGGACTGGTGCAAAAGAGACTCGGTGGTGGGGCGTCACGCCGTGGCGGCGCAGCGCCTCCAGATGCTCCGGCGTCGGGTAGCCAGCGTTGCGGTCCCAGCCATACTGCGGGTGAAGCTCCGCCAGCCGCATCATCTCGCGGTCGCGCGCCACCTTGGCGACGATGGAGGCGGCCGCGATCGACTGGCTGCGCCCGTCGCCCTTGACGATGGCCTCCATCAGACAGGACAGGTCGGGCTTGAACTTGCCGTCGATCAGCGCGACGGCGGGCGGCTCGCCGGGCAGCGCCTCGTAGGCGCGTTTCATGGCCAGCAGCGTGGCCTTGTGGATGTTGAGGGCGTCGATCTCCGCCGCGGACGCCTCGGCGAGCGCGACGGCCAGGGCGTGGGCGCGGATCTCCGGCTCCAGCGCCTCGCGGGCGCGCAGGCTCAGCGCCTTGCTGTCGTTGATGGCACGGGCCAGCGCGTCGGGCAGACCGCCCGCCGGCAGCACCACGGCGGCGGTGACCACGGGGCCGGCGAGCGGGCCGCGCCCCACCTCGTCGATTCCGCAGACCAGCCGCCCCTGGCCCAGCGCGGTTTCGAAGGACAGGTCGGGCTGCGGGCGGGGAACTTTCGGGCGGGCGGTTTTGACGCGGACGGCTTTGGTGGTGGTCTTGGACGTCATGGAGAGTCGGTTCTTGCGGGTTCGGCGTGGTGGGGCAGGAGCCGTCCGCCGGACAGCTGTTCGATGTAGATGCGCGTCAGCGAGCGCAGGATGGGCGGCATCGTCTCGATGGCTTTGGCGAACTGGTCCTTGCGGATGATTTCGCAGACCGTGGCCTCCAGCGCAACGACGGTGGCGGCGCGCGGCCGGTTGGCGAGGAGAGCCAATTCCCCGAAGATGCGTCCCGGCCCCAGCACGCCCAGGTCGGCGCCGTCGCGCTGCACGCCGACCGAGCCGGACTGGATCAGGTAGGCCGCCGTTCCGGCGTCCCCCTGGCGGAAGAAGCTGTGGCCGCGGCGGAACATGCGGCGGTCCGCCACCGTGGCGAAGGAATCGGAGGAGCGGATGGCGGCGCCCCCTTCCTGCCGTTCGGGCTGGGACAGGCCGTAGCTGCGGCGGATCGCGGCGACGAGGCTTTCCAGCAGGTAGGAGGCCAGCGGCGGGCAGCGGCCGCGCAGCGCACGGAAGGTGCCGCGCGACAGTTCCACCGCCTCGACGGCGGTCAGGGCGCGCACCGTGGCGCTGCGCAGCCCGTCGTCCAGCAGCGCCATTTCCCCGACGATGGCGTTGGCGCCGACGGTGCCCAGGCGGCGCGGACCGTCCAGACCGTCCAGCAGAATCTCCAATTCGCCGGACTGGATCAGCCACGCGCTGTCCCCGGCCTCGCCCTGGCGGATCAGCACGGTGTCGGCGGCGATGCGCCGCGTGGGAAGGTCGGGGGCGTTTCTGGTCATCACCGGTTCCATCGCTCCGGGCCGGCGCTCCGGGCCGGGCGCTTATGTTCTGTACAGGTTAGCGCGAATGCCAGTCCGGTTCAGGCGAATTTCCCGTGGCCAATATTGTGGTGGCGGTGACGCTTGGCGGAGGGCGCCGGCTGCGCTATGCATGGCGCCCTCAAATCGAGAGGCCGGAAGTCATGACCACCACCGCCACCACCGAATGCCCCTGCCGCTCCGGCAAGCCCCTGGATGCCTGCTGCGGCCCTTATCTGGACGGCAGCGCGCCGGCGCCCACCGCCGAAGCCTTGATGCGGTCGCGTTATTCGGCCTTCGCCTGCGGGAAGATCGACTATCTGCAGGAGACGCTGCTGCCGGAGACCCGCGAGGACTTCGACCGTAAGGAGATCGAGACCTGGGCCGCCAACAGCCAGTGGACCGGCCTCGAGGTCCGCAGCACCGAGGCCGGCGGGGCGCAGGACGAGGACGGCGTGGTCGAGTTCGTCGCCCACTTCACCATGAACGGCAAGCCGCAGAAGCATCACGAGACCAGCCGCTTCACCAAGCGGGACGGCCGCTGGTACTATGTGGACGGCACTCTGGGCGCCCGCCCGCGCAGCGGCCCCAAGGTCGGCCGGAACGATCCCTGCCCCTGCGGCAGCGGCAAGAAGCACAAGAAGTGCTGCGGGTCGGTCTGACGGTCCAGTTCTGATAGGGCGGTCTTGAGCGCCCGGACTTGACCGGTAATCCGCCGATTCTCGCAGCAATTGCGATATTTTTGGTCGCCCGGTGACCGCCGGGCGGCCTTCGGCTGGGTTTTTGCCGAATCTTTCTTTCCGGCGCGCGCGATCTCAATTGAAAAGCGCGGCGGAACGGATCATCTTCGGAGGGCCATGTTCCGCCTGTTGGGGCATGGCCTATCACGACAGATGAGACCACGTATGTTCGACCGTCCGCAGCGCAACAGCTTCCGCGCTCCCGAGATCACCCAGCGCAACATCCGCGCCACCGTCAAGTGGTTCAACGCGACGAAGGGCTTCGGCTTCGTCACGCCCGAAGACGGCTCGCCGGATGCCTTCCTGCATTCCACGGTTCTGCAGTTCTGCGGACACGACAGCCTGCCCGAGGGTGCCACCATCACCTGTGACCTGTCCCGCGGCCCGAAGGGCCCGCAGGTCGCCACCATCCACGACGTCGACACCTCGACCGCCAGTGAGTCCCCGCGCCCGGCGGCGCGCGCTCCGCGCGGCGACAGCTACGGCGGCGGTTACGGTGGCGGCGGCAGCTACGGCGGCAGCAGCTACGGCGGCGGCGCCGGCGGCGCCGAGGAGACGGTCGACGGCACCGTGAAGTGGTTCAACGTGTCCAAGGGCTTCGGCTTCATCGCCCCGTCCACCGGCGGCAAGGACATTTTCATCCACATCCGCGCTCTGGAGCGCTCGGGCCTGGACGTGCTCGCCGACGGCGAGCAGGTGCGGGTGACCGTCCGCCAGGGCGTCAAGGGTCCGGAAGCGCAGCGCGTCGAAGTGGTCTGACGTCGAACAGCCGGGTTTGAGGGGGCGGGGCGGACCCATCCCCTCACGTCCGGTCGCGGAAGCAGCACCATTTCCCCCGCCGTCGCGATCCGCCAACACGGTTCGAGACGGTGAGTGGGGCACAACAAAAAAGCCCTCCGTTCCACTGGAACGGAGGGCTTTTTTGTTGGGTCTCGCCGAGGAGAGTGGCTTTTCCTTATGGCCGCCCGATCAGCGTGCCCATCAGGCGGGTGCGGATGGCGGCGACGGCGCAGTCCAGCGGGCGGTCGGCGTCCGGCTTCGACGGGGCGGCGGCCACGTCCGGGCACAGGTCCTCGATCCGCCAGGCGCGCGGCGGCGGCGGCGGAGTGGCGTGCGGGTCGCAGGTCGCCGGGTCGGGATGCGTTTCCTCGCTGTTGTCGTTGGCCGGCTTGATCTCCAGGTTCGGCGACACGCCGAAGCAGTCGACCAGTCCGCCGGACGGGCGGAAATAGCGTGCGGTGGTCAGGCGAATACCGATGTCGCCGGACAGCGATGAGATGGTCTGCACCGAGCCCTTGCCATAGCTGCGCGTGCCGAACAGCAGCGCCCGGCTGTGGTCCTGAAGGGCGCCGGCCACGATCTCCGACGCCGAGGCCGATCCGCTGTTGACCAGCAGGACGATGGGCAACCCGGCCAGCAGATCGCCCGGCGTGCCGGTGTAGCGGCGGTTCTCGTCCGGATCGCGGCCGCGCACCGACACGATGTCCACCGCCTCCAGGAAGCGGTCGGCGACGTTGACAGCCTGGTCGAGCAGGCCGCCGGGGTTGTTGCGCAGATCCAGCACCGCCCCGGCCAGCCGGCCATGGGCCTGCCGGCGCATCTCCTCCACCGCCTCATCCAGCGCGTGGGAGGTCTGCTGGTTGAAGGCGGCGATGCGGATGTAGGCGACGTCGCCCTCCAGCCGGTAGCGCACGGGCTGGATCTTCACGATGGCGCGGGTCAGCGACACGCGGAAGGGAGCGTCGGGACCGCTGTTCCCGCTGTTCCCGCCGTTGCGCCGCATGGTCAAGGCGACCGAGGTGCCGACCGGGCCGCGCATGCGGGCCACCGCGTCGCGCAGGTTCATGCCCTTGACCTGCGCCTCGTCGATCCGGGCGATCAGGTCGCCGGTGCGCAGTCCGGCGCGGGCGGCGGGGGAGCCGTCGATGGGCGACACGACGCGGATCAGGCCGCTGTCCTCGTCCATCGTCACTTCGATGCCCAGCCCGCCGAACTCGCCCTGGGTCTGCTCCCGCATGTAGCGGAAATGCTCCGAGTCGAGAAAGGCCGAATAGGGATCGAGGGAGGTCAGCATCGCGTCCAGCGCCGCTTCGGTGAGCGTCCGGTCGGTTGCCCCCGGTTCCTCCTTCTTCTTCTTCTGAAGGCCGGCGACGGCCTTTTCGACCAGAACCTGCGGCGTGCCCGGCTTCACATGTTCGGCCAACACGCGGCGCAGGACATCGGAGAAGAGGAGATAGTTGCGGTCCGCCGGGGAGGGGAGGGTGGAGGTGCCCTTGGCTTTTGCGAATTCCTGCCGGTAATGCTCCAGCGCGATGCTGGTGTCGGCGCGGGAAGCGGGCACCACCGCGCAGGCGGGTCCCATCGCCACCATCAGCAGCAACAGCGCCGCCAGCAGTTTCGCCATCCTGCGCCCCTCTTGACTGACCGGCCCGGCCGGCGGAATCAAAGCCATCAACGCGACTGCAAGCCTTACTGTACCAGGGGTTTCGCCTGCCGGACGCCCAAGGCCGGTGCATCTGTGCTTTCGTACGGCGGAGCATGGCCTCTCGGCCGGTCCCGCCGGTCGTCCATTCGCAACCTAGCACGTTGACCAGGCAATCTCAAATCCTGCCCCCTGGTGCCGCGGGGCCCGTTGCCTCGCCCAGGATAGGATATGTGTCTCTGCCCTCCGCGCCGCCACTCTCCGGGCGAGGGAGGGCGGCGGCGCGGGGATTCTACGCCTTAATAGGCACCTTTTCCGCTGAGCATCACGCCGACCGTGCGCAGCAGGATGCGGAAGTCGCCCCAGAAGCTCCAGCCCAGCAGATAGGCGGTGTCGAGCTGGACGCGCCGGCCATAGTCCACGTCGTTGCGGCCGCTGACCTGCCACAGCCCGGTCAGGCCGGGACGGCAGCGCGTGTAGAAGGGGAAGCAGACGTGATAGCGCGCCACCTCCTCCTGCACGATGGGGCGCGGGCCGACCAGACTCATATCGCCGGTCAGGACGTTGAAGAGCTGCGGCAACTCGTCCAGGCTGGTGCGGCGCAGGAAACGGCCGATCCAGGTGATGCGGGGATCGTTGCGCAGCTTGCGCGTGGCCTCCCATTCGGCGCGGGCCTCCGGATCGGATTCGATCAGCTTCTCGAAGACCTCCGGTGCGTTGACGACCATGGAGCGGAACTTCCAGCAGGTGAAGTCCCGGCCCTCCGTCCCGATGCGCCGGTGGCCGAAAACCGCGGGGCCGCCGTCCAGCGTGATGAGGAGCCCGACGATCAGCATCAACGGTCCGAAGAACAGGATCAGCCCGACCGCCCCCACGAGGTCGAAGGCCCGTTTCACCCGGTTGCGGTGCAGCGGTGCCGTGGCCGGCAAGCGCGCGACCAGCTCCGCGGCGGACGCCGTGCCGGCGAGCGTCGCCGGCTCCAGCGGTGCAGCACCCAACTGGATGGACTGCGGAATACCCATCGATCCCCCGTACTCACAATTCGGCTGGCGGAAACACGACCGCCTTCCGGGGGAGGCAACGCGTGAGGCGCGTCCGGGGTCCCCCGGCTGGGCCGATCCGCCACAGTTCCATTGCGGTACGCCGGGTGGCGTGAGCGAAGCCGACGGGGTGCCTCTTTCGGCGCAAGCGGAGGCTCAGCAGATGCGGGGAAGCTGCTCGCCAGACAGCCAATCGACGATGCGCTTGCCGCCGAAGCGCGTCTCCATCTGCACGAAGCGGTGGGAGTCCTCGACCACCGTGCCGATGACCGCGGCATCGACCCCCAGCGGATGGGCGCGCATGGCCGCCAGCAGGCGCGCGGCATCCTCCGCCGCGCAGATGGCGATCAGCTTGCCTTCGTTGGCGACGTAGAGCGGATCGAGCCCCAGGAGTTCGCAGGCGGCTGCGACCTCCGCCTTCAGCGGGATGTCGGCCTCGCGCAGCAGCATGCCGACTCCCGACTGGTAGGCGATCTCGTTCAGCGTCGTTGCCAACCCGCCGCGGGTCGGGTCGCGCAGGACATGCACGTCCGGCACCGCCGCGACCATGCCGGCGACCAGCCCGTGCAGCGCGGCGCTGTCCGACCGGATGTCCGTCTCGAAACTCAGATTCTCGCGGGTGGACATGATGGCGACGCCGTGGTCGCCCATGGTGCCGCTGACCAGGATCGCGTCGCCGGGCCGCGCCCGCTCGCCGGACGGGGCGACGCCGGGCGGTACCACGCCGATGCCGGTGGTGGTGATGAAGACGCCGTCGCCCTTGCCGCGCTCCACAACCTTGGTGTCACCGGTCACGATGGACACGCCGGCCTCACGCGCGGCGTGGGCCATGCTGTCCACCAGCCGCTTCAGGTCGGCCAGCGGGAAGCCTTCCTCCAGGATGAAGCCGGCGGTCAGATAGAGCGGCACCGCCCCGGCCATGGCGACGTCGTTCACCGTGCCGTGCACGGCCAGCGAGCCGATGTCGCCACCGGGAAAGAACAGGGGCGAGACAACGAAGCCGTCGGTCGTCACCACCATCCGTCCGGCGGGCGGGTCGAAGGCCGCCTGGTCGTTGCCCTGGTCGAGCAGCGGGTTGGCGAAGGCGGCGGCGAACAGTTCCCGCACCAGCTGGGCCATGGCCTTGCCGCCGGATCCGTGGCTCATGTCCACGGTGCCGCGGGCGAGGTCGAGCTTGCGGGTGAAGAGACGGCGGTCGGTCATGGCGGGGTCCACAAAGTCAGGCGGCATCCGAGGCGGGCGGCAAGGTACCGGTGCCAGTGCCGGTTTCGGCGAGCAGGGCGAGCGTGCGCTCCGCCTCCTCCGGGTCAAGCTTGGACAGGGCGTAGCCGACATGCACGATGACGTAGTCGCCCACCGTCACCCCCTCGACCAGCGCCAGGGAGCAGGCGACCTTCACCCCGCCAAGGCTGACGGTGGCGCGGTCGTCCTCCAGAAGCTCGATCACGCGGGCGGGAACGGCGAGGCACATGGGAGTGGTCCTTCCTCAAGCAAACTCTGCATGGCGACCCAGGCCTGTCCCAGGCTGAGCCCGCCGTCGTTGGCCGGTGCCTGGCGCGGCAGCAGCGCGGTGACGCCGCGCGCCGCGAAGCTGGCGATCAGCCCCTCCGCCAGCACGGCGTTCACCAGGCAACCGCCGGACAGGGCGATGCGGTCGAGGCCGCGCGCCGCCAGCTCCGGCATGGCCCAAGCGACCAGCGCCGCGGCCAGGGTGCCATGGAACCGGTCGGCCCCTTCCTGCGCATTGATCTGCAACAAACTTTCCAGGAGGGGGGTGAGGTCCAGCACGCCGCCATCGATCCGCCAGCCGCCCTCCAGCACCGTGGGGCAGCGCACCAGCGATTCCAGGGCCATCGGCGCCTCACCCTCGAAACCGGCGACGGCGCGAATCCCCAGCAGGCCGCAGGCAGCGTCGAACCAGCGCCCGCAGGAGCTGGTGGGCGGCGCGTTGACGCCGGCCTCGATCATCCGCCGCACGCCGTCCGCCGGCCCGCAGGCGGCGAAGCGCCCGGCGATCTCCGCGCCGCGCCCCATGCGGGCCAGCGCCGCCGCTGCCATGCGCCAGGGCTGGCGCGCCGCGACATCGCCGCCCGGCTGGGTCAGCGGCGCCAGATGGCCGAGGCGCGTGAAGCCGGCGCCCTCCGCCAGCAGCATCTCCCCGCCCCAGGACCTGCCGTCTGCCCCGATCCCGAACCCGTCCAGCGCCAGCCCCAGCGCCGGGCCGTCCACACCGTGTTCGGCCAGCACCGCGGCGATGTGGGCGTGGTGATGCTGCACCGGCAGAGTCGGCAGGCCGAGCGATTCGGCGAAGCAGGTGCTCTGGAAATCGGGGTGGAGGTCGTGGGCGACGGCCACCGGCTCCACCGCCAGGATGCGGCGCAGATGGGCGACGCTCTCCTCAAGGAACGCCAGGGTCGCCGCGTTGTCGAGGTCGCCGATGTGCTGGCTGAGGAAGGCTTCGTTCCCGCGGGTCAGGCAAACGGTGGCCTTCAGGTGCCCGCCGACCGCTAGCACCGACGGTCCGGAGCGCGGCAGACGAATGGGCGCTGGCGCATGGCCGCGCCCCCGCCGCAGGAACGCCGGCGCGCCCGCCACCATCCGCATCACGCTGTCGTCGGTGCGGATCAGGATGTCGCGGTCATGATCGACGATCAGGTCGGCGATGCCGCCCAGCCGTTGCCGGGCTTCGTCGTTGCCGATGGCGAGCGGTTCGCCGCCGGGGTTGGCGGAGGTCATGACCAGGGCAAGGTCCTGCGGCCGCTCCAGCCACGCCGTGCCGTCGGGGCGTCCGGCGGCCTCGTGGAACAGCAGATGATGGATCGGCGTGTAGGGAAGCATGACGCCCAGCCAGGCGAGGCCGGGGGCGATGGCGTCGGGAAGTGTCGGGGAGGGTGACGCTTGCCCCCTCCCTAACCCTCCCCCGCTGCGCAGGGGAGGGGACTCACGCCGCCGCAACAGCACCACCGGCCGCGCCACCCCCTCCAGCAGCGTCCGCTCCGCCGTGCCCGCCTCCACGAACCGCTCGGCGGACGCGACGTTGGCGACCATCAGGGCGAAGGGCTTGCCGTTGCGTTGCTTAAGCGCGCGCAGCCGCTCCACCGCCGCCGCGTCGAAGGCGTCGCAGGCGAGGTGGAAGCCGCCCAGCCCCTTGATGGCGACGATCCGTCCGCCGCGCAGCGCGGCCAGCACCTCCTCGATGGAGTGGGACAGGCGTGGGCCGCAGGCCGGGCAAGCGGTCGGCTGCGCGTGGAAGCGGCGGTCGGCGGGGTCGGCGTATTCGGCGGCGCAGGCCGGGCAGAGCGGAAAGCCCGCCATGGCGGTCTGCGGCCGGTCGTAGGGCAGGGCGCGCGTGATGGTGAAGCGCGGCCCGCAATGGGTGCAGTTGAGGAACGGATAGCGGTGGCGCCGGTCCGCCGGGTCGAACAGCTCGGCCAGACAGGCCGGGCAGACGGTGGCGTCGGGGGCGACCCCGGTGGTCACCGCTCCGTGCCGCGACGCCAGGATGGCGAAACCCGCCTCGTCGGGGCGGATGGGGCAATCTTCCGCTTCGACCGCGTCGATCCGCGCCAGCGGTGGGGCGTCCTTCGCGAGCGCCGTCAAAAAGCGCTCCAGAGTCTCGCCCTGCACCTCCGCCAGCACCCCGGCCCCGTCGTTCAGCACCCAACCGGTCAGGGCGAGGTGGTGCGCCAGCCCATGCAGGAAGGGCCGGAAGCCGACCCCCTGCACCTGCCCGCGGACCCGGAGGCGAAGCCGTTTCACCGCGCGGCAACCGCCACGCCCGCGCCGATCATCAACGTGCCGGCGCCCTGGTTCAGCGCCTTCATGGCCCGCTCGCTGCGGAACAGATGACGGGCGCGCGACGCCGCCATGGCGTAGGCCAGCAGGACGGCGCTCAACACGCCCACCACGATGCCGGCCATCAGCACGGCGTCGGTGGCGGAGACGCGGGTCAGATCCACGAAGGCCGGGAGAAAGGCCATGTAGAACAGGATGGTCTTCGGGTTGGAAAGGGTCAGGGCCAACCCGCTTGCGAAGCCCCGCAACTGCGCGCCTTCGGCCTCCGGCGGGTTTCCACCGAGGGTGACGGGCGCGCGCCACGTGCGGACGCCCAGCCAGATCAGGTAACCCGCGGCGGCGAAGCGCAGCAGGGTGAACAGCTCCTCGAAGGCGTGGGCGACGGCGGCCAGCCCACCGAGGGCGAGCGCCAGCAGCACGAGGTCGCCCGCCACCATTCCGGCGAGGAAGCCCAGATTGCGCCGCCAGCCCAGGGCGAGGGAGCGGGCGACCACGGCGAAAATGCCGGGTCCGGGGGTTGCCATGAAATACAGGCAGGCCGCGGCCATCAGAAGGAAATCGGCGGGGCTCATGCGCCGCGTCCCGCCACCGCTCTCGCAAGCCCCTCCTCGATCCAGCCGTACCAGTCATCGAGCCCCTGGCCGGCGGTCGCGGACACCTCGATCACGCGCAGGTTGGGCTTCAACTGGCGGGCGTAGGCGATCATGCGCGCCACGTCGAAGGTCAAATGCGGCAGCAGGTCGACCTTGTTGACCAGCAGCAGGTCGGCGCCGGCGAACATCGCCGGGTACTTCAAGGGCTTGTCCTCCCCCTCCGTCACCGAGAGCACGACGACCTTGTGCGCCTCGCCGAGGTCGAAACCGGCCGGGCAGACGAGGTTGCCGACATTCTCGATGAACAGGACGCTGCCCGCCTCCACCGGCAGGCGCCCCACCGCCTGGGTGACCATCTGGGCGTCGAGATGGCAGCCCTTGCCTGTGTTGACCTGGATGGCCGGCGTGCCGGTGGCGCGGATGCGGTCGGCGTCGAAGGAGGTCTGCTGGTCGCCCTCGATCACCGCCATCGGGAACCGCCCCTTCAGGTCGGTCAGCGTGCGGGTCAGCAGGGTCGTCTTGCCCGATCCTGGGCTGGACATCAGGTTCAGCACGAACACGCCCTTCGCCGCGAACAGCTGCCGGTTCACCGCGGCGAAGCTATCGTTCTTGGCGAGGATGTTCTGTTCGATGGCGACCAGCCGGGTCTGCGACATCCCCGGAACCTCCGTCCCCGCCGGACCGCGGCCGAGGTCGATGGTGCCGTGGTCATGCCCATGGTCATGGCCGTGATCATCGCAGTGCGTGTGCCGGTAGATCTTGCCGTCCGGGCCGACATGCTCGTGGCTGTGGTCATGGTGATGGTGATCATGATCGTGATGATGGTCGTGACCATGGTGGTGGTGATGGCCGTGCGCGTGGCCGGCTTCTATTTTGGTTTCCCCTTCGGCGCAGCCGCAGACCGTGCACATCACTCCACCTCCAGTTCCTTGACGCGCATTTCCTCACCGCCGGTCACCATCAGCTGGTGGCCGCCGCATTCCGGGCAGGGGGCCGACCGCTCGGGCAGCGGGACCGGCTTCTCGCAGGACAGGCAGAAGGCCTGACCCGGCGGGCGTTCAATGTCCAGAACGGCGCCCTCCGCGATGGTGCCGCGGCTGACCGCGTCGAAGCCGAAGGCGATGGCCTCCGGTTCGACGTGGGACAGGGTGCCGATGACCAGCCGCACCGTCTTCACCGTCGTGAAGCCCTGGGCCGCGGCCTGATCGCGGATCACGTCGATGATGCCCTGGCTGAGCGCCAACTCGTGCATGGGTCAGTCCTCGTCCTGAATCGTGATGGCGGCGGCCACGCAGGGATCGAGTGCGGCCACCAGCAGGCCAGCACGCTCGGCCAGACCCGCGTCGGCCGCGGTGCCGGCCAAGCCCTGGGCCAGAGGTCCGTCCGCGGCAAAATTCCATTCGGTCGGCGCTGCGATGCGATAATCGGCGATACGACCGTCCTCAAGCCGCAGCCAGTGGGCAAGCCGCCCGCGGGCTGTCTCCACAACGCCGCTTCCCGCGCCGCGGCGCGTGGCGTCGGCTTCGGCATCGGGGACCAGCTCGGCGTCGTTCAGGCGCTCCACCCACGATGCCAAACGCTCCGCCAGTTCCGCCAGTTCCGCCAGCTCCACCAGCCGGGCGGCGGCATGAGCGGCGAGACCGGAGCCGTGCCGGGCCAGCAACGCGGCGACCAGCGGATGCGCGGTGCGGCGGGCCAGCGGTCCGGTGTGGGCCGGGGCATTGTCCTGCCGGGGGTTCTCGGAGAACGCCGCGTCGGCGGACAGCCGCTCCCCGAACCAGCCTGCCGGATGCGGCTCCAGCGCCGCCACGCCGCAGGCGCCGAAACCGGCCATGCCCGGCGCCAGGAGGCGACGCGTCAGCCGGGCCGCCGGCGTCGCACCGGCACCGGCCCAGCGCTCCAACGCCGCCCCGTCGGTGGGAGCCGGGCCGGCGAAGACAGCGCGCTCCACCCCTTCGCGCAGAGCCGCGATGGCGGCGGTCAGGGCGGCGCGGTCGGGCCGCAGCGAGCCGCCGCCGAGGTGCAGCCCGTCGCGGGCCGGGTAGAGCGCGGGATGGATCGCCGCGGCCGCGGCGCGCAGGCCCGCCAACTCCTTGGGCTGCGGCGCTTCGCCGAGCCGCGCCGGCCAGTCCATCAGAACTTGCCAGGCGTGGTTCGTCGCGGCTTCCGCCTCGGCCAGCAGGGCGCGGGCGGTGGTGTGCGGGTGGGCGTCGAGACCGAGCGCACCCTCAAGAGCCTCAAGCGCGGCCAGCGACTGGGCGGTGCCGCACAGGCTGAACAACAGCGGCACGAGGCGCATCGCCTCGTCGGGCGTGCGTCCGCACAGGGCGCGGGCGGCGGCGGGACGGCGGACCTGCACCGATACGGCGCGCACCCGCCCGTCGGCGGTCCGCAGCCACACCGACACGACGCCCTCCAGCCCGGCGCCCGTTCCGCTCATTGTCGCGCTCTCCCGAACAGGGAGCGGCGGGACAGGGCGGGCTTGGTCACCTCTCTGTTGCTTGCCTCCGGCTGATCGGGCTGCGGCGCAGGTTGTGGCTCCCGCATCAGATGGTCGAGCGCCAGGACAGCGGCGGCGCGGGCGTCCTTCTGGTCGCTGAACACGTTCATGGCCGAGGCGAGCGGGATCACCGCCAGCGTTCCCAGGACGCCTACCCGCGCCGCGGTGAAGCGGTAGGCGCCGGAGGGCAGCTCGATCTCCAGCTTGTCACCGTCGCGCCGATCCGCCCACAGGGCCGGATCGCGCGGGATCAGCACGGCGTTGAGGAACCAGGGGGCGATGACGCAGCCGATCCAGCCCGGCCCGTGGAGGCGGAATCCCAGCGCTTCCACCACCAGGGCGGCGTTGCAGATGGGAACGCCGGCCATATCGCGCTCCGCGATCAGGCGGTAGCTGGCGGTCAGGGCGGCGACACGCGCGTCCATCGCATCGCCGCCGGGCGGCGCCGAAACGGTGAAGCCATGCTGCGGGCCGCCGCAACCCGGGCAGCGCCAATAGTCGGGCAGACCGCCGAAGGGCGTTCCCGGCGGCACCTCCCGCCCCGGATCGCCCGCCGTGGGGTCGTAGACGGTGCCGCAGGCCGCGCAGGCGGGGCGCGCGTCGGCGGCGAAACCCGCCTCGGGGCCACCGGGAGTCATGCGGTGGCCTTTTCCATGAGGTCGGCGAACAGGTGGTCCACATTCTCCCCCTTCGCCGCCAGCAGGATGGCGTCCAGCGCGCGGTTCAGCGGCTCCACCTCCTCGACTTCCAGCGGGCGGACGGCGCGGTCGAGATGGACGAGGACCCAGCCGCCTTCCGGGACCTCGTCGATCAGCATGACGTTGACGCGCCGTTCCTCGCCCCGGCCGGCGCAGCGCGCGGTGAAGCCGTCGGTTTCCAGGACCTGCATCGGAATGCCGAGACACATGCGCGCGCCCTCACGCGGGGAAGCCAACTCATCGGGATGATGTCAGTTCGACTGCGGCATCTTGACCGGGGGTTGAATCCGCACATTGATGTGCGTCAAACATGCGGTCCGACGTAATTTCATGGCGCTCCGCCATTTCCAATCGGAACGGTTCTGCTAAAGTGGCGACCGCTTCGCGCGCGATGGGGTAGGGGTCGGTCGTGCGCCGCTCAACGATACAGCAGGGGTTTTCACGGATGAAACGTTTCGCTCTCGCGTCGGTCACCGCGGCGGCGGCCCTGGCCGCGCTGCCCAACGCGGCGCTCGCCCACACCTTCGGCGCCCGCGACGCCGGGTTCGTCCATGGGTTCATGCACCCGGTCGGTGGCTGGGATCACCTGCTGGCCATGGTCGCCGTCGGCCTGTGGGCCGCGCAGCGCGGCGGCAAGGCCCTGTGGGCGCTGCCGGTGGCCTTCGTCGGCGCGATGATCGGCGGCGGCCTGCTGGGTCTGGCCGGCATCGACCTGCCGCAGGTCGAGCTTGGCATCGTCCTGTCCGTGGTCGCCCTGGGCGCCCTGATCGCCCTGCAGTCCCGCCTGCCGCTGCTGGCCTCCGCCGGTGTGGTCGCCCTGTTCGCCGTGTTCCACGGCCATGCCCATGGCGCCGAGATGCCGGAGGCGGCGCAGCCGCTGCTCTACGGCCTGGGCTTCGCCCTGTCGACCGCGCTGCTGCACGGTGCCGGCATCGGTGCCGCCCTGTCGCTGCGCCGTCTGGTGGAAGGCCGCAAGAGCGCCCTGGCGCTTCGCGGCACGGGTGCGGTGGTCGGCTTGGCCGGCGTGGCGCTGCTCGCGCTGGGCTGACCCGGGACGCCTCCCAGGACACCCGATTCGGCATCGAAGGCTCGGCGGAGCGCTCCGCCGGGCCTTTTCCTTGTCCAGATCTTTGCGGATTCCGGTAAGGAATCCAGGTGTTTGGCGGCGTGCGCGCAGCACTCTTCCCCCGCGCGGCGCGGACGGCCATGCTGGGCGCCGACCGTCCTGAAGGGGAACCACGCCGATGACACCGCCGACCTTCGCCTCCCTGCGCAACGCCCTGCTCGCCCTGGCCGTTGCTCTTCCTGCCGGTGCCGTGGTGGCTCCTGCCGTGCCGGCCCTCGCGGAGGTTCCGGGCCAGCAGCGAACCCAGGCGCCGGGCTTCTACCGCATGGCCATCGGCGACTTCGAGGTCACCGCTCTGTATGACGGTTTCATCGACCTCGACCGCAAGATCCTCAGCGGCGCCAGCGCCGACGACATCCAGGGCCTGCTCGCCCGGATGTTCCTGGCCGACGCGCCGAGCGTCCAGACGGCGGTGAACGCCTATCTGGTGCACACCGGCACGAACCTTGTCCTGGTGGACACTGGGACGGCCAAGGCCTTCGGCCCGGCGCTGGGCTTCATCGCCGACAACATCCGCGCCGCCGGTTACAACCCGGAACAGGTTGACACGGTTCTGCTGACCCACCTGCACCCGGACCACGCCAACGGCCTGCTGCGTCCGGACGGCGCCATGCTGTTCCCCAACGCAACGGTCCATGTCGCCAAGGCCGACGCCGATTTCTGGCTGAGCGAGGAGGTGGCGGCCAAGGCCCCGGCGGACAGCCAGCCCTTCTTCGCCATGGCCCGCGCGGCGGTGGCGCCCTACGCGGCGGCGGGCAAGCTGAAACCCTACCAGCCCGGCGACAGCCTCGTGCCGGGCGTGGAGTCGGTGGCGGCCTACGGCCACACGCCGGGGCACAGCGGTTACCTGTTCACGTCGGGGGAGCGCAGCATCCTGATGTGGGGTGATGTCGTGCACAGCCACTCGGTGCAGTTCGCCCGCCCGGAGGTCGTCATCGAGTTCGACGCCGACAAGGAGCAGGCCATCGCCTCCCGCAAGAAGATCTTCGCCGACGCCGCGGCGCAGAAGCTGTGGGTGGCCGGCGCCCATCTGCCCTTCCCCGGCATCGGACACGTCCGCACCGAAGGCAAGGGCTACGCCTGGGTCCCGGTGGAGTTCGGCCCGATCCGCGCCGACCGCTGAGGATTGGCCGACCGCTGAGGATTGATCGTGATTGCCACGCTCAGATCCGGGGCGTGGCGGTCACGCCGAGGCGGGCCAACTCTTCGACGATCATCGTCACCATCCGCGGGATCACCGCCTCGATCTCCGGCGACATCATCAGGCCGGTGCCGAGCGCCATCGGCACGCAGCCGACCACCGTCACGCTCTCCGGCGCCTCGTCCTGCAGGCGCAGCGAGGCCAACAGGTCGCTGAGGCCGAGCTGGTGGGGCGACAGCTTGCCCTTGAAATAGGCCGGAACCTCGTCGCCGCGCAGCACGGTCAGGCTGGCCGGCGGCGCGCCGGTCTTCACCGCGTCCACCGCGATCAGGTGCTTGTGGCTGGCGATCAGGTCCAGCATGTCCATGCCGCAGGTGCCGCCATCCACCACGCTGACGTGATCGGGCACGCTCCAGGCGGCGTCGAACGCCTCCATGGCGCGCACGCCCACCCCTTCGTCCATCAGGAGGATGTTGCCGAGGCCGAGGACGAGGATGGACATGGGCGTGGACATGGGACGCGCGCTCCGTTCGTAGATTTTGAAACAGCAGGATGAAACGGGACCGGCGCCGGGCGCCGTGAACTGGATCAATCGACCGGCGTGGGGGACGCGAAAAGCCCCTCCTCCCTGGGGAAGAGGGGCTTTCGGCCGGTCGGAAGGTTTGGATCAAACGACCTTCACCTGATAGTGCGACTTGGTTTCCGTGTCGGTCAGGTGCACGGCGCAGGCCAGGCACGGGTCGAAGCTGTGCAGGGTGCGGATGATCTCCAGCGGCTGGTCGGCGACCGCCACCGGGTTGTCGATCAGGGCCGCCTCGTAGGCCGAGATGTTCCCGTCCTCGTCGCGCGGGCCGGCGTTCCAGGTGGTCGGCACGACCGCCTGGTAGTTCTTGATCTTGCCGTTCTCGATCACGACCCAGTGCGAGAGCATGCCGCGCGGCGCCTCGTGGAACCCGAAGCCGCGGATCTCGCCCTTCGGGAACACCGGCTTGTTGAAGGTCTTGGTGTCGCCCTTCGCGATGTTCTCCATCAGCAGTTTCCACTGGTTCTGCAACTCCTCGTGCAGAACCACGCAGCGCACCGCGCGGGCGGCGTGGCGGCCGATGGTGGAGTGCAGCGCGTCGACGCCGACCTTGCTGCCGAGATGGCCCGACACGGCGTCGAGCACCGCGTTGACCCAGAACTGCGTGCGCTGGTGGCCCGAAGCGTACATGCCCAGAACGTTGGCCAGCGGGCCGACCTGGGCGCGCTTGTCGTAGAAGGTCGGCGACTTGATCCAGCTGTACTTGCCGTCGTCCTGCCAGTCGGTGAAGTTCGGGATCGTCTCGCCGTCATAGGGGTGCAGGGGACCCTTGCCGCCCTGGTACCAGGAATGCTTCACGCTTTCCTTCACGCCCTTCTCGAAGTACGGGTCGTGGAAGTCCTTGATCGGGGTGAACTTGGCGAGGTCGCCGCCGTCGATGTAGCCGGCGGGCAGGGCGAAGGTGGTGCCCTTGGTGTCCAGCGGCATGTCCGGGATGGACAGGTAATTCACCACGCCGCGGCCATACTGCGTCCAGTCGGCGTAGAAGGCGCCGATGGCCGCCACGTCGGGGATGTAGACCTGGGTGATGAAGTCGCCCACCTCGTCGATCAGCTGCTTGATGTACATCAGCTTTTCGAGCGTCAGGGTGGACTGGCTGTCCATGTTGATCGGGTTGGTGACGCCGCCCACCGCCATGTTCTGGATGTGCGGGGTCTTGGAGCCGAGGATCGCCACCACCTTGTTCATGCGCCGCTGGTAGTCGAGCGCCTGGAGGTAGTGGGACGCCGCCATCAGGTTGGCTTCCGGCGTCAGCTTCATCGCCGGATGGCCCCAATAGCCCGAGCCGAAGATGCCGAGCTGGCCGGAATTGATGAAGGCCTGCAGCTTCTTCTGCGCGGTGGTGAATTCCTGCGTGCTGTTCTTCGGCCAGCCGGAGATCGACTGGGCCAGCTTGGCGGTCGCCGCCGGATCGGCCTTCAGAGCCGAGACGATGTCCACGAAGTCGAGCGCGGACAGGTGATAGAAATGGACGATGTGATCGTGGACGTTGTGGGCGCCCTGGATCATGTTGCGGATGTACTGGGCGTTGAGCGGCACCTCCAGCTTCAGCGCGTTCTCCACCGCGCGGACGGAGGTGATGGCGTGCACCGTGGTGCAGACGCCGCAGATGCGCTGGGCGAAGACCCAGGCGTCGCGCGGGTCCTTGCCCTGGAGGATCAGTTCGATGCCGCGCCACATCTGGCCCGACGCCCAGGCGTTGGTGACCTTGCCGCCGTCCACTTCGCAATCGACCCGCAGATGACCCTCGATGCGGGTGACCGGATCTACAACAACTCGCTGAGCCATAATGAAACTCTCCTAAACTCAGCCGTGCTCGGGATGGACGGCGTGCATGACGGGCAGCTTCTTCACGAAGAGGAGATACAGCGCGATCTCCAGCGCGAAGACGCCGACGGTGACCATGATTTCCTTGACCGAGGGGAAGTAGTGCCAAGGGCCGACCGACGGCGTGAAGCCGATGAGATAGACGTTCAGGCGGTAGAGGATGCCCGCCGCCAGCAGGAGCGAGGCCGCCAGGAACAGCGCCCGCGACCGGTTGCGGTTGGCCTTGGGGATCAGCAGCGCAAGGCCGGAAATCATCAACACCATTTCCGCGATGAACCAGCCGGACTGCGGGCCGCCGAAGATCTGGCCGATCTGGCCGCGCACGATCAGGTCGACGAAGCGCAGCACGACGAACAGCGAGGCGACGACCAGCATCAGGTCCGACAGCTTCGACAGCACCGGCGTCTCCATCGGGCGGCGGAAGTTCAGCGAGGCCATGACCGATTCCCACACCACGATGGCGAAGCCCATCAGGATGGCGGTCAGCAGGAAGAAGACCGGCAGCATCTGCGACTGCCACAGCGGCGACAGCTTGTGCCCGACGATGACCATCATGGTGCCGAGCGACGACTGGTGCATCGTCGGCAGCAGGACGCCCAGCGCGATGAAGACCCACAGCACCTTGTTCAGCTTGGCGCGCAGCCCCTCGATCCCGAAGCGCTCCAGGAAGGCCGGGGCGAACTCCACCACCAGCACCAGCGTGTAGGTCGCCACGCACAGGCCGACCTCCAGCATCACGGAGTTCGGCTGCGCGTACCACGGCAGCATCATGTGGTAGAAGTTCCAGTAGCGGCCCAGATCGACCAGCACCGCCAGACCGGCGAGGCCGTAGCCGAACAGGCTGGCCAGCACCGCCGGACGGACCAGCGGGTGGTACTCGCCGCGGTTCAGGATGTAGCAGAGCAGCGCGATGACGTAGCCGGCGCAGCCGAAGGCCGAGCCGATCACCACGTCGATGGCCACCCAGATGCCCCAGGGATAGCCGTCGTTCAGGTTCGACGCGGCGGCCAGCCCCTGCGTGTAGCGCTGGAACAGGATGACGCCGGCGATGGCGACCAGGGCGGCGCAGATCAGGAAGGGAAGGGTGAGGACCCGGCCGCCGAGCGGCTGATGCTCATGCCCATGATGCTCTTTAACGTGCGAAGACATGGCGCGGCCCCCTCACTCGTCGGTGTGGTTCTTGGTGTTGCGGTGCGCCAGATAGGCGAGACCGGCGAACACCGTGGCGGGGGCGATCATGCCCGCGTAGAGCGTGTGCTGGATGCCTTCCGACAGGGTCGGATAGCCGTTCTCCGGCACGTTGGTGGGCAGGTTCAGCTTGTCGAACGGCACGGCAGACACCGCGAGGCACTGCGTGCCGCCCAGCTCCTTTTCGCCGTAGATGTGCGTCTGGTAAGCCGCCTCCACGAGCTTCTCATGGCCGGAGCGCGGACCGCCGACTTTGCCGGCGATGTCGCCGCGCGGGAAGTGCGCGTACTCGCCCACCTTCAGCGCGGTGCGGCGCTTGGCCTCCGCCTTGAGGTCCTCCGTGCGGCCGAACAGCGTCGCCCCGGTGGGGCAGACGTCGGCGCAGCCCGGAAGCTCGTTCTTGGCGAGCTGCTGCTTGCACAGCTGGCACTTTTTGATCTCGCCGAAGGCGTCGTTGTAGTCGTACTTCGGCACGCCGAACGGGCAGGACAGCACGCAGTAGCGGCAGCCGATGCAGGCGCTCGGGTCGTGGTTGACGATGCCGGTCTTCGCGTCCTTGGTCATCGCCGACACCGGGCAGACCGACACGCAGGACGGATCGGCGCAGTGCAGGCACTGCCGCTTGATGAAGGCGAAGCCGTTCTCCGCCGCATCCTTGGTGGCGCCGGTGCCGTGGCTGTAGGCCTTGATGACGTTCAGCGTCCTGGCCGACAGCTCCACCGGGCTGTCGTAGATCGGCTGGTCACCGCCCCCCGCGTTCCAGCCCTGCTGGGCCGGGCCGACGTCGGGCGGCATGTGGTTGACCTCCTTGCAGGCGGTCACGCAGGCCTTGCAGCCGATGCACAGCGTGCTGTCGTAGAGCAGCCCGACGGCGTCGGGCGGCAGCGGCTTGGGCGGACGGACCAGCGCGTTGGCCTCCGGCGGGGCGGCGACCACGGTGGTGCAGGCCGCTGCGGCGGCGGCCGCGCTGCCCTTGACCGCGTTCCGCAGGAAGCCGCGCCGCGAGACCGATGTCTTGTTCTTCGACATCATGTTTTTCGACATGGCGTCACCTCACTCGGCGGCGGTGGAGGAGGATTCGGTCTTCGCGTCCTGCTTGCCGAGCCGGCTGGAAATGACGGCGCCGGCGCCGACCGCCGCGCCGGCGATGCCGGCGACCACCGCCGCGGCCCCGGCGGAGATGCCCTCGCCCTTGTCCACGGCGACCGCCGGGTAGGTGTTGGGCGGCGCGACCGACTTCAGCGAGGCCAGTTCATGGATGCCCTTGGTGAAGCCGACGCCCTTTTCGGTGCAGCCGAAGCAGGGATGGCCGGTGCCGACCGGCCAAGTGCCCTGGCCGACGTCGTTGAAGCCGACGGACGGACAGTTCGCGTAGGTCTCCGGCCCCTTGCAGCCGAGCTTGTAGAGACAGTAGCCCTGGCGGTGGCCATAGTCGCCGAACTCCATCGCGAAGCGTCCGGCGTCGAAATGCGGGCGGCGCTCGCAGTTCTCGTGGATCAGGCGGCCGTAGGCGAACTTCGGGCGCATCTTGTCGTCCAGCTCCGGCAGCTTGCCGAAGGCGACGAAATGCAGGACCAGCGACAGGAAATTGTAGGGGTTCGGCGGGCAGCCGGGGACGGAGACGACCGGCTTGTCCTTGATGATCTCGTTCAGGCCGACGGCGCCCGTGGGATTGACGCCGGTCGACGGCCAGCCGCCCCAGGAGGAGCAGGAGCCCATGGAGATGACCGCGGCGGCGCCCTTGGCGCACTCCAGCACGGCGTCCTTGTAGGTCTTGCCGGCGACCTTGCAATAGACGCCCCCGTCCTTCGTCGGGATGGAGCCGTCGGTGACCATCAGGTACTTGCCCCAATTGTCCTTCATCGCCTGCTGCTTCCAGTTCTCGGCTTGGTGGCCGGAGCCGGTCATCAGCGTCTCGTTGTAGTCGAGCGAGATGGTGTCGAGGATCAGCGTCTCGAGCGACGGGTGATGGGTGCGCAGCAGCGATTCGGTGCAGCCGGTGCAGGCCTGGCCCGACAGCCAGATCACCGTCGGGCGCGGCGCGGCCACGGCGGCGTTGGCGATCTTCACGCCGAAGGCGGGGGACAGGCCCAGCGTGGCGGCCACGCCCGTGCAGTAGGTCAGGAACTCCCGGCGGGACAGGCCGGCCAGCGCACCCTCATACTCGTCGAGATCGCCGATGTGCTCGGCGTCGAGATCCACATGTCCGTCGGGCATGATTTCCCCCAAAGACCCTTTTGCATTGATCCGCTGGCCGCCCGGTTGCCGGACGCCGGATGCGCAGCACGCCACGGCGCGTCCTGGGGAACCCGAGGCGGGAAACCCACGGCGCGGCGTAATCCCTATCAATTGTAGGGGTATTTGGGCGCGAAACGCTCGCCGGCATTGCACCAGTTTCGATGCGGGCGCGGCATTGATCTACATCAAATGGGGTATGAGGCGGGTAAGCTTCGAACGCCCGCGGCGCATCAGTGGAAAGGATGCGTCGGGAAAAGCCTCCTCCCCGGCACAAAGTCCGGGGAGGAGGGGGAGAGGATCAGACCGCCTTCATTTGGCGGGTGAAGTCGTCCACGTCGCTCTGCAGGGTGCGCGCGTGGACCGACAGGCCCTTGGCGGCGCTCAGCAGGCCACCGGCGGCCTCGCCGGTGTGGTCGGCCGACTGCGACACGCCGGAGATGGTCGAGGAGACCTCCTGCGTGCCGATCGCGGCCTCCTGCACGTTGCGGGCGATTTCCTGGGTGGCGGAGCCCTGCTGCTCCACCGCGGCGGCGACGTTGGTGCTGATGTCGCTGATCCGCTCGATGGTGCCGACGATGCCGCTGATCGCGCCGACCGCCTGCTGGGTCTCGCTCTGGATGGCGACGATCTGGGCGGAGATCTCCTCGGTGGCGCGGGCGGTCTGGTTGGCGAGGCTCTTCACCTCCTGCGCCACCACGGCGAAGCCCTTGCCAGCCTCGCCGGCGCGGGCCGCCTCGATGGTCGCGTTCAGCGCCAGCAGGTTGGTCTGGCTGGCGATCTCGGTGATGAGGTTGACCACCGCGCCGATCTTCTCCGCCGCCTGGGCGAGCCCCTGGATCGTGCTGTTGGTGCGCTGGGCCTCCCGCTCCGCCTCGCTGGCGATGCGGGCGGCCTCGCCGAGGCGCTGGCTGATCGAGCCGATGGAGGTGGACAGCTCCTCGGTCGCCGCCGCCACGGTCTGGACGTTGCCGGTGGCCTGCTCCGCCGCGGCGGCGACGGTCGAGCTGCGGCGCGAGGCGTCGGCGGCGGAGTGGGTCAGCGATTCGGCGCTGCTGCGGATGCTGTCGGCCTCGCCGTTCAGGGTGCGGCACAGCCCCTCGATCTTCTGGGCGAAGCCCTGGGTCAGGGCCTCCAGCCGTTCCTGACGCTGGCGGCGCACGTCGATCTCGCGGCGCTCCTGCTCGGCCAAGTCATTGGCGCGCCGCAGCCCGTCGCGGAAGACCAGAACGGCCTCCGCCATGTCGCCGACCTCGTCGCCCTGGCCGGTGCCGGGCACCTCGGCCGTGGTGTTGCCGGCGGCGATGGTCTTCATCGCCGCGGTCATGCGGGCGATGGGGCGCGCGATCATGTCGCGGGCGACCAGGACGGCCAGCAGGACGCCGAAGAGCACGCCGCCGACACCGATGGCGAGCATCAGGGTGGTCCAGTGCTGGCGTGCCGACACCAATTCGTCGTGCAGGCGGTCGATCACGCCGTCCTGACTGGTGCTGAGCGTCTGGATCGCGCCGTTCAACGCTTGGCGGTTGCTGCGGTTGGCGTCGTTGTCGCCGTATGTGCGGGCTTCCGCGGACCCCTTCTCGCGGGCGAGGCGCACCAGTTCCGTACGGAAGCGGATGAACTCCTCGGCTTTCGCCGCCACCGGGGCCAGCGCGGCTTGCCCCTCCGCCGGGGTGAGGCGCTTCAGGGTGCCGAGCCGCTCGCCAAGGGTGTTCAGATTGTCCAGCAGGGGCTTGCCGAACTTGTCCACCTCGGCCCGGTCGCGGGCCATGTAGACGCCGCGCGAGTCCATGACGACGGCCAGGACGAGGCCGTTGAGCTGCTCGCCCAGCACTTGGCGGTCCGACGCCCGTTCGATGGCCTCGGACTTGCCGGCCAGATCCTGCATGGCGGCCAGCCCCATCAGGCCGGTCACCGCGGCCACCGCCGCCTGCAGCCCCACGAGAAGATAGACCTTCGGCCCGATCTTTAAATTCTTAAGCGCTTTCAACATGCTGGACGTCCCCATTGCGGCGGTCTTGTGCCGCCTCTGCGTCTGACGATAATGAGGCACCCATTGGTTTCCGAAGCGTTAAATCGTTCCATGACACGTTGCCGCGCCGCCTTTTGGCCAGAACTGGACGAAACGCATATTGTTTTTGGAGCGAACCGATTTTTTCAGGAATAGCCAAAGTCACGGCGTGTTTGTTTTCATGAGGGTGCAACGCGTCGGAGCGGGCGGGTGGATCATGAAGCCCATCGCAGCCATCATCGGAACGCTCACACAATTGTTCATTGCCGTTCTGCTTCTGGTGCTGACGGCTTGCGGAGACAATGGTCTGCCCGAGGCGGGCAACTACGGCGTCGGCTATGGCGGAAGCGGGCCGGTTTACACGCTGGGTGGCGGTCTCCCGGCCTACCGGCTGGAGCCGCGCACCTACTGGAACTACCCGGACTATCGTGGCACCGCACCGGTGATCGAACTGGCGAGTCGTCCGGGGGGCTGAGCGCGCAATCGACGTTATGGAATATCCGATTGAAGGGCGCCGTCCGGCCATTTACCTAAAGAAGACTTGGAATGGGTTGGACGAGGCGGAGCGATGGCGGTCACCCGGGACGAATTGAAGACGCGCATCGGCCAAGCCCTGGGCGAGACCAAGGCCGATCTGGTCATCAAGAACACCCGTTTCCTCAATGTCGTCACCGGCGAGACCGCAGCGGGCGACATCGCCATCTGTGGCGACCGGATCGTCGGCACCTATGAATCGTACGACGGGGCGGAGGAGATCGACGGGCGCGGGCTGACCGTCGTTCCGGGCTTCATCGACACCCACGTCCATTGCGAATCCACCTGCGTCACGCCGATGGAGTTCGACCGTTGCGTCCTGCCGCGCGGCACCACCACGGCCATCTGCGACCCGCACGAAATCTGCAACGTGCTGGGCGAGAAGGGGCTTCGCTACTTCCTGGACTGCGCCGAGGGAACGGTGCTGGACCTGCGGGTGCAACTCTCCTCCTGCGTGCCGGCGACGGAGCTGGAGACCTCCGGCGCGCGGCTGGAGGCGGCGGATCTGCTGCGCCACAAGGACCACCCGAAGGTGCTGGGGCTGGCGGAGTTCATGAACTTCCCCGGCGTCTTCCACAAGGTGGACGGGGTTCTCGACAAGCTGGCCGCCTTCGACGGCCTCCACATCGACGGCCACGCCCCGCTGCTCAGCGGGCGGGAGCTGAACGCGTATCTGTCCTGCGGCATCCGCAACTGCCATGAGACGACCAGCGCGCCGGAGGCGATGGAGAAGCTGCGCAAGGGCATGCAGGTGCTGATCCGCGACGGGTCGGTGTCGAAGGATGTGCACGCGCTGGCCCCGGTGATCCAGCCGGAAACATCGCCCTTCCTCGGATTCTGCACCGATGACCGCAACCCCCTCGACATCGCCGAGGAGGGGCACATGGACCATCTGATCCGCAGCGCGATCCGGCTGGGCGCCCCGCTGACCCATGTCTACCGCGCCGCCACATGGTCGGCGGCACGCGGCTTCGGCCTGTTCGACCGCGGCCTGATCGCGCCGGGGCAGCGCGCCGACCTCGTCCTGCTGGACGATCTGGAGGAATGCGCGGTCAACCGGGTCATCCGCAACGGGCGGGTGGTGACGCCGGAGACCTTCGCCGGGCGCCCGGCGGTCAGCCCGGTGGGTCTGCGCTCGGTCAAGCTTCAGCCGGTGACGGCGGAGGATTTCGTGGTGCCTGCCCGCGGCTCCGTCCAGTCGGTGATCGGGGTCCTGCCCGGCAAGATCATCACCGCCCATCTGCGGCTGGAGGTGCCGGCCAGAGACGGCAAGCTGGTGACGGATCCCGACCGCGACATCCTGAAGATCTGCGTCTTCGCCCGCCACGGCACCAACCAGAATGTCGGGCGCGGCTTCGCCAGCGGCTTCCACATCCGCGAGGGCGCGCTGGCTTCCTCGGTCGGGCACGACAGCCACAACATCTGCGTGGTCGGCGCGTCGGACGAGGACATGGCCATCGCCGTCAACCGCTTGATCGAATTGCAGGGCGGCTTCGTCGCGGTTCGCAATGGCAAGGTGGTGGGTGAACTGGCCCTGCCGTTGGCCGGGTTGATGAGCCTGGAGCCCTTCGAGACGGTGGAGCGCCATCTGCGCAGCCTGCGCGCGTCGGTGAAGGAGATGGGCTGCCCGCTGGCCGAGCCCTTCCTGCAACTGGCCTTCCTGCCGCTGCCGGTGATTCCGCACCTGAAGATTACCGACCGCGGGCTGGTGGATGTCGACACATTCGCGCTGGTAGAAGCGTGACCCCGGCAATTCCTGCCGGACGGGGTGCGGATCTTGCCGGCCCCTTCGGCGGGAGCCCCGGCTCAAACCTTTGAAAATCATGGAAAGCCTTTTGGCCCGCCGCCTGCAAGGGGCTGTCCGACAAACGCGAAGAATGCCGGTCGGAGGGGCGTGCCATGGTTGGAATGAGCGACATCAGCAGCTTGGCGCAGAGCCTTCAGACGTCCATCGACGCGGCGATGAAGCGCGTCCAGGAGCAGGCCAAGCAGGCGACCGACGCCAAGCCCAGCGGCAACGTCCAGGAGTATGAGCAGACCGTCCGCAAGTCTGCCCTGAACGCCGCGCCCTTCGCCACCAACGTTGGCACGCTGGTGAAGGACACCAGCCGCCTCAACGTGCTCAGCACGCTGGCCGCCAACGACCCGGCGGATTTCTACAAATTCAATTTGGCGACGCCCGGCGAGGTCGCCCTCGGCCGCGTCGGCGACACCGGCGTGCGCGTCCAGCTGATGGACAAGCAGGGCAAGATCATCGCCGACAGCAACAGCGAGGCCGGCGCCACCTACGACACTTACAAGAAGTTCGAGGCGGGCACCCTGTCGCTCGACCGCGGCGACTACACGCTGCGTGTCTCCCGCGACAAGGGCGTGGACGCCAAGGAGGAGAAGAACTACGGCCTCCAGCTGCGCATGGGCGACTACAGCAAGGACTACGACACCATCGCCAAGCAGCCGGCCAAGGGCGACAACCCGCTCCAGCAGACACCGCAGCTTCAGCGCCTGACCTCCCTGCTGACCGGTGGCACGACGACCAGTTCCGGGGCGCTGGGCATCCTCACCGGGGGAAGCAGCGGCTACAGCGGGCGCGGGTCTCTGCTGAACGGGCTTTTCTGAGGCGCGGCGGGGCGGCGGCGGCTACACTGCCGGTCCGCCGCTGCCGGAGACCACGCCGCCATGACCCCTGAAGAGCTGTTCCGCGCCCTCGCCGACTACGTCGCGGAGCATCAGGGAAAGGCCGGCCAGCAGGATTTCTTCCGCGCGATCCACCGGCAGGCCCTGAAGGGGATGGGTCTGGTCAACGACGCCGACATCCAGACCTCGGGCGAGGCCGGAGTCCTCCGCTACATCCAGGGCGAACTGAAGCGGCGCGGCGTCGCCGACGCCGAAGCCGTGATTTTCGACGTCGGTGCCAACGTCGGTGTCTACACGGCGGCGGCGCTCGACCGCTTTCCCGCCGCAACCGTCTGGTCCTTCGAACCGTCGCCGACGGCGTTCCGCGCGCTGCAGGAGACGGCCGCGCGTTATCCCGGCCGTTGCCGTCCCGTCAACCTCGGCCTGTCCGACCGGGCCGGCGCAGCCACTCTGCACAGCGACCGGCCCGGTTCGACCCTGGCCTCCCTCCACGATCGCGTGATCCGGGAATTTCAAGAGGGCGGGAGCGGGGAGGCCGTTCGTCTGGCGACTCTGGATGGGTTCTGCGCGGAGGCCGGCATCGACCGCGTCCATTTCCTCAAGATCGATGTGGAGGGCCACGAGATCGCCATCCTGGACGGGGGGCGCGGTCTGTTGGACCGGCGCGCCATCGATTTCATCCAGTTCGAGTTCGGCGGTTGCAACCTCGATTCCCGGACCTTCCTGCGCGATTTCTGGAGCCGGCTGGACGGCTTCGCCGTCTGTAAGATCGTCAAGGACGGGCTGTACCGGCTGTCCGGCTATTCCGAGTTCGACGAAATCTTTGCGTACCAGAACTTCCTGGCCATCCGCCAGTAGGGCCTCGGACTGCCGGGCTTCAGGCCGCGAGGCGCAGCGACGCGGCGCCGAGCACGATGACCACGCCGGAGGCCAGACGCACCGGACCGACCCGCTCCTTGAGCACCAGGGCGGCCAACGCCATGGCGAACAGGATCGAGGTTTCACGCAGCGCCGCCACCACGGCGACCGGCGCCAGGGTCATCGCCCAGAGCGCGAGCCCGTAGGAGGCGATGCTGGCCGCCCCTCCGCACAGCGCCACCATCCAGCGTCGGCGGGCGTGGCTCAGAAAACCCCTGGCGTCGCGCAGCAGCGCACCCCCGACCATGGGCACGCTCAACAGCAGGAAACACCACAGCGTGTAGCCGGCAGCCGAACCGGACAGCCGCACGCCGATGCCGTCCACCACCGTGTAGGCGGCGATCACCAGGGCGTTGGCTAGCGCGCAGGCGGTGCCCCGCCACGATCCCGACGAGCCCGATCCCCGCCCCAACAGGGTCAGCCCGAGGATGCCGCCGCAGACCAGCACCGTCCCCGCCCAGGCGCCGGCGGACAGACCTTCGCCCAGCAGCACGCCGCTGCACAGCGCCACGAGCAGCGGCGGCGTGCCGCGCATCAGGGGATAGGCGTGGCTCATCGCCCCCTCGCGATAGGCGGCGGCGAGGAGACGGAAATAGGCGACGTGCAGCACCGCTGTCACGCCGAGGTAGGGCGCGCTGGCGAGCGATGGCGCTGGGACGACGGGAAGCAGCAGCAGGGCGATGAAGGCGGACCCGGCGACCACCAGGACCGCGTCGGACGCGCTGCCGCCGCCGGCCTTCAGCGCGGTGTTCCAGCCGGCATGGAGAAGGGCGCCGGCCAGGACGGCAAGAAGGGCTTCGGTGGGCAAGGTGGGGGCCGTGGTTGAGAAGGGAACGAGGTGGATGGAAGGACGGCATGCGGCCCGCCGGATGGCAGGATACACGCACAGGTCCGCTGCCGGGCAGTTTGATTGTCCCGGCCCAATTGCCCAGTCCGATTGCCCGGCTGCGTTCTTTGCGTTAAGCGTTCGCCATGCCGACCGATAGCTTCCCGCCCCAGAGTCTCCCGTCCGCCGCGGCGTCAGCCCCGGCCGCCGTCCGCCGCGCCACCGCCATTGGCGGGCTGGCCATATTGATGTGGTCCACGCTGGCGCTGCTGACGGCGCTGTCGGGAACCATTCCGCCGTTCCAACTCGTCGCGATGTCCTTCGGCGTCGCCTTCATCATCGGGACGGCGGCGGGGGCCGCGCGTGGCAAGGACGTGATCGGCGTGCTGCGCCAGCCCTGGCGGGTTTGGCTGCTCGGCGTCGCCGGGCTGTTCGGCTATCATTTCTGCTATTTCCTGGCCTTCCGCCTCGCTCCCGGTGCGGCGGTCGAGGTCAATCTGCTGAATTATCTCTGGCCGCTGCTGATCGTCCTGTTCTCCGCGCTGCTGCCTGGGGAGCGGCTGAAGCGCGGCCATGTGCTGGGCGCGCTGTGCGGGCTGGCCGGGACGGTGCTGATCGTGACCGGCGGCGGGCGCGGCCTGTCGCTCGACGCCGGGGACACGCCGGGCTACCTGTCGGCCATGGCCGCGGCGGTGCTCTGGGCGTCCTATTCGGTGCTGTCGCGCCGTTTCGGCGACGTCCCGACTGAGGCGGTCGGCGGCTTCTGCCTCGCCACGGCGGTGCTGGCCGGGGTGTCGCACCTGCTGTTCGAAACCACCGTGGCGCCGTCGGGCGGCGAATGGCTGGCGGTGCTCGCCATGGGGATCGGGCCGGTCGGCGCGGCCTTCTTCGTGTGGGACCACGGGGTGAAGCGCGGCGACATCCGGGCGCTGGGCGTGCTGTCCTACGCCACGCCGCTGACCTCCACGCTGCTGCTGATCCTGTTCGGGCAGGCGGTGGGGGGCTGGACTGTCTGGGCGGCCTGCGCGCTCATCATGGGCGGCGCCGTGCTGGCCAGCCGCGACGTTCTGCGGGGGTGAGGCTTTACTTTACGGCGCGCGGTCGGCAGTCCTTGACCACTGCGTGTAAAGGGCGGCAATGTCGCCCGCGCAGAGCAGCGGCATGGCCTCGGCGATCTGTTCGATCGGCCAATCTCACCAAGCCATCTCCAGAAGTTGGGCGATGTCAGAGTCAGGGAACCGCTTGCGGATCGGCTTCGCCGGATTCCCGCCGACGACCGTGTAGGGCTCGACGTCTTTGGTGACGAGCGCCCGGCTGCCGATGATGGCGCCGTGACCGATTTTGACGCCCGCCATGATCATGGCCTCCGAGCCGATCCAGACATCGTTTCCGATAACCGTGTCTCCGGCGGGTGCGTATCCGTCGCGTGCTCCGGCAAAGGCGGCTTCTTCCTTCATGTAGAAGAAGGGGAAGGTCGAAACCTAATCGTTTCGATGTCCCTGGTTGCCCGCCATGATGAAGGAGGCACCCGAACCAATCGAGCAGAAGCTTCCGATGATCAGCTTGTCCACATCGGTTCGGTCGGGTATCAGAGGTTGTTGAGAAGAATAATAAGAAAATACAGCATCAATGCTGACTCGAAACGCGCGCCCCAAATGATCTGTTGATCAAGCATGCAGAGTCGGCGCCTTGGGAGGAGATCGCATGCCCCCGGACCGTTACCCGACAGACTTGACCGATGGCGAGTGGGCGGTCGTCTCGAAGCTCTTCACGAAGAGTGAGCATCGCGGAGCGCAGCGCAAACACGACCTGAGGCGCATCATAGACGGATGTTTGTATGTCCTGCGTGGCGGCATCGCTTGGCGCATGATGCCCCACGATCTGCCGCCTTGGACGGACGTGTACGATCACTTCCGCCGCTGGCGCAAAAGCGGGAAGTGGGAACAGGTCAATGCGGCGCTGCGCGAGCAGTATCGAACGCGGCGTGGCCGCAAAGCTCAACCCACGGCGGCGGCGATCGACAGTCAATCGGTGAAAACAACCGAATCCGGGGGAATATATTGGACCACGGGCAACTTCGCCTCCGTCAGCGTCAGGGCGCGTGCCGTATCGGCGACGACCCGGCTGGCGAAGACGACACGAGTCCGATTCGGGTTGGGGATGATCGTGATGGGATGCTCGGGGCCGGGAATTTTCACAGCGATACTCCTTGCTCACCGGTAGTCGCGCCGGTCATGGCGCGGCCGTCATGCCTTATACCAGCGACTCTTTATCCTGACCCATCAGGATCAAGAGCCTCGACGGCATGGGCCGGCCGCTTGTGACCGTGGTGTCGCTGATCGGCGGCCGGCGCTGTAGCCATGCTACTCTGGGCGGCGTGACGGAGCGTTGTCCTTGTTTCACATCCGTGCCACAGGTGGCTCCACCGATGAAAGATTGGATATCAATGAGCATGCAGCCGTGGGAAGGACGTGACCGGCTGGTCGCGATCGACATCGAGACGACCGGACGGCGCCTGCCGAGCCTCCAGGACATCAGTAAGGCGCCCAAGGGCCTGCGTCAGCCCGGCATCATCATCGAAATCGGGTGTCTTGAGATCATCCGTGAGGGCGATGGCTGGAGGAAAGCGCGCAGCTGGGAGGCGCGGGTCAACCCCGACGCCCCTCTCCATCCCGACGCCATCAAGGTGCACGGCATCAAGCCCGCCGACCTGAAGGTGGCGCCCCGCTTTCCCGAGGTGGCCGACGCGCTTCTCGCCTTTCTGGGCGAGGACCTTCTGGTGGCGCATGCCTATGAGAACGAGATGGACTTCCTGAACTACGAGTTCGCGCGCTGCGGACGCGCCGCATGGGGTGCCGACACGTTCTCGGCGGACCGGTTCATCTGTACCAAGGAGATGTCGCACGCGGTCTTCCCCGGTGCTTCCGGCTCGCTCGATGCGCTGTGTGATCGGCTGTGGCTCGACCGGAGTGATCGCTTCGCCCACCATGGCGCGCTGCTCGACGCAGACCTGACGGCTGAAGCCTTCGTCAAAATGGCGTTGGGAGATACCGGCCCGCGCGACGCCGTGTATGAGTGAGGCACGGCGCCGGGCATTCGGATATCGTGCCGCGCGCCCTGACGGGCGGAAGGCGTCAAGGTCGCGTATCGGGGCAGCTTGCGCTGAACGGTGCTGGCTGCTCATGGCGCAGAGTCGACAGTCCGGCGCCTGGCAAACCGATCTTGCGCTGTCGGGCAAGGTGTCGCCGAACTTTACGCGCTGACAGTTGGTCAGGTCACCCGCGAGGACGGGCAGGACCGGCTTGTGAAAGGACCTGCCCCCCACTTGGTCCTAATCGTGCCGGTGCTATGATTCCGCACTGCGTGAGGCGCCGGGCGAATAGCCCATGATGCGCTTGAAGGCACGGCTGAAGGCGGCCTGCGAGCCGTAGCCGAGCCGATGCGCGGCGGTTTCGATCGGCAGACGCTCCCGGCCGATCCACTGGGCGGCAAGCCGCATCCGCAGCTCCGTCACGTAGCGGACCGGGGTCACGCCGGTCACCTCCAGGAAGCGCTCCGCGAAGACCGAACGCGAGGCGCCCATCTCCGCGGCCAGTTCCGCCACGGTCCAGTTGCGGCCGGGATCGCGATGCAGCGCGGTGATGACGCGGCCGAGCCGCGGATCGCGCAAAGCGTCGATCCAGCCGCGCGCATCGCCGCAACCGCATTCGACCCAGCCCCGCACGATGGAGGCGGACACCACGTCGGCCAGCCGCGCCAGGATGCCGGCATAGCCGGCGCGCTCCGCCCGCGCCTCCCGCTCCATCGCCTCCAGCATCGGCAGGATTTCGGGGTAGCGGTCCAGCAGAGTGCCGACCTGCATCACCTCGGGCATCAGGCCGACCAGCGGCTGCATGGCGCCGAGGTCGAACTCCATGCAGCCGCTGAAGATCACCGCATCCTTCGTCCGGCAGCTTTCCGGCGGGCAGGATTCAAGCGCACCGACATTGCCGCACAGCGGCGCCGTCGCGAAGCTGGCGACGTCGCGGGCCGGCAGTTCCGGCGCCGACAGCAGTTCGTGCGCGCCGCCGCGCGGCAGCAGCACCGCATCGCCGGTGTCCAGCGAGAAGGTGCCGCCGGCGAGCAGCCTCAGCACGACCGGCCCGCGGGCGATGAAATGGAATTGCGCCCGCCCCTCCACCGTCCCGAAACCGATGCCGAAGGGAGGGGCGACCTGCATGCGGCGGTACTGCACGCCGGTCAGCCGCATGCCGAGCAGAAGCTCGCTGACGAGATCGGTGGCGGGAGGGAGACGGGATGAGTCGGGCATATCCGGACTACCGATCAAAAGATGCGGACGTTGTGGCATGGATCGTCCAGCACCTCCAATCTATTCTGCGTCGCAGCATAATCTTCCTGCGAGGACAGACCATGATGGAACCTGTGAGGCAAGCCGGCGCCGCGCCGGCGGAGCCCGCCTGGGGTGCCGTCTTCTCCCTGACGCTCGGCGTATTCGGACTGGTGACGGCGGAGTTTCTGCCGGCCAGCCTGCTGACGCCGATGGCGGCCGACCTGCATGTGACCGAGGCGATGGCCGGCCAAGCCGTCACCGCGACTGCCGCGGTGGCGCTGGTCGCCAGCCTGCTGATCTCCGCCGCGACCCGCCGGATCGACCGGCGCCATGTGCTGCTCGCCTTTTCGGCGTTGCTGCTGGTGTCAAACCTGGCCGTCGCCTTCGCCCCCGACCTGCTGTCGCTGCTGGTCGGGCGGGTGCTGCTGGGGATGGCGCTCGGCGGCTTCTGGGCCATGTCGGCCGCGATCGCCATGCGGCTGGTGCCGGAGCCGATGATCCCGCGGGCCTTGTCGATGATCTTCAGCGGCGTGTCCGCCGCCACCGTCTTCGCGGCCCCGATCGGAAGCTATCTGGGCGACCTGCTCGGCTGGCGCGCAGTGTTCCTGATGGCCGGCGGGCTGGGGCTGGCGGCCTTGGTGGCGCAGGTTCTGACGCTGCCACGCATGGCGCCGAACGGCCACACCAGCCTCCGCACCCTGGGCGAGGTGATGGCGCGGCCTGGGGTCGGGATCGGCATGGTGTCGATCATCCTGGTCTTCACCGGGCATTTCGCGCTGTTCACCTATGTCCGGCCGTTCCTGGAGACGGTGACCGGCGTCGGCGTCAGCGGCGTGTCGGGCATCCTGCTGGGCTTCGGCGTGGCGAATTTCGCCGGCACCTATCTCGGCGGCGCGCTGCTGGCACGCAGCATGCGGCTGACCCTGACGGTCATGCCGCTGACCATGGGGCTGCTCGGGCTCGGGCTGGCCGCGCTGGGCGGGTCGCCGACCGTGGCCTCGGTGCTGATCGCGCTGTGGGGCGTCGCCTTCGGCGCCGTGCCGGTGGCCTGGTCCACCTGGATCACCCGCACCGTGCCGGACGAGGCGGAAAGCGCCGGCGGTCTCTTCGTCGCGGCGGTGCAACTCGCCATCGCCACCGGTGCGGCAGCGGGCGGCGCCATCTTCGGCGTCAGCGGCGCCGGGGGGGTCTTCGGCGCCAGCGGAATCGTGCTGCTGCTGGCCGCCCTGGTCGTGCTGGGAGGCATGCGCGCGCGGGCAGTCGCTGTCGCCTCCTGATCACCTCCGTCAGACGCCCGCGGATGGACCGGCCGCTGTCGCGCTCCGTTTCCAGGACGGTGGCCCCCCATGCCACCAGCACTGCCTCGTACCCGGAAAACCGCCTCTCGCTCAGGTCAATACCCGCGACAGCAATCCTTCGTGATTGTCGACTCAAGGAAGTTTAGACCCTCGGGCCCGGTTCAGTGTTGTGGGTTAGGCGCCAAGCTCTCGGTGGTGGTTCCGTACTGCTGGGAGCGGGATTCCTTCCGCGGTCGGCGGGCCTGTTCGCTCCGCTTTATAGCAGCCAACCAACTTCAGCTCCTGGCGCAAAGCGGTCGTAAGCGACGGTCCGCATCGGGTCAAAAGCCGCTGGCGTTGGTGTGGTGAAAGGGGATGCGGCTTCCCATCGGGCGCTGATCATCCAGATGCAGGCGCAGACGCTCGAGTAGCCGTTCGAATAAGCCATCGCGCCGCCAGCGTATGAAGCGGTCGTAGATGTTCTGCCGCGACCCGCAGCGCGCTGGGATGTCGCGCCAGGGCACACCGGTATTCAGCTTCTAGAACAGCCCGTTGACGAGGTCACGGTGACTGCGCCATCGCCCGCCAGGGCGCCCGGACGGCGGCATCCGTTCTGAAACCAGCGCCTATTGGGCGTCGGAGACCTCATGGCGGCGCATCGCGGTCGCTCCGGCTGAAGGGGAGTGACCGCTTCCAACAGCTCCAACACGCGGGTCCGTCAGACTCTACCTAAAGGTCACAGCAGCTCGTGCACGCCGTCGCGAACGAGGTCGATCAGCCTCTCCGCCCACGGATCGAGGTCTGCGTCCCTCCGGTAAATCGCGAGATTGATGGAGGGCAGCGGCGGCAGGCCGCCGTCGCACTCGTCCAACGCCCGTAGGCCTGGAGGTAGGCCCACCGCCGTGCGGATGGTGAGCCCCAAGCCGGCGGCCACGCCGGCCCACAACCCCGACAGGTTGGGGCTCGTCAGCGCCACGCGCCATGCCCACCCGGCGCGGTCGAGCGCGGCTGTCCCTACGTTGCGGAACCAGCAGCCGTCGTCGAACGACACAATGGGCAATGGCTCTCCCTTGGCGTCCTCCAGCAAACGCCGGGTCGTCGTCGCGTCGCGCGCGCCGATCCAGCGGACCGGCACCGTTGCGACGTCCACCTTGTGTGGGGCCGGCGCCCTGTCGTCCCAGGCCAGCGCAAAATCCAGCCGACCGCGCGCCACCCGATCAAGAAGATCGGCATTGCGCGCCACCCGCGCCTCGATCCGGATCTTGGGATGGACCCGCGAGAAGCGGCCGAGCGCCATCGGCAGCAGGGCCTCTGCAAAATCCTCCTGCATGCCGATCCGCAGCCATCCCTCCGTCGCCATACCGTGCAGGGCAGTCACCGCCTCGTCGTTCAGATCCAGCAGGCGGCGCGCGTAGGCCAGCATGGTCTCGCCCGCCTCCGTCAGGGCAAGGCCGCGGCCGGACTTGCGGAAGATTGGCGTGCCCGCCTGCTCCTCCAGCTTCTTGACTTGCGCGCTGATGGCGGACGTCGAACGGCCCAGTCGGTCGGCGGCCTTGGCGAAGCTGCCAAGGTCCACGCCGGCCACGAAGCTGCGCAGCACGTCGAGGTCGAAGGTGATCTTCACGCAGCCATCGTCCTGGTTTTCGGGATCTAACGTCAAAAATTTCCTGATTATCGGGATGATCGTCGCGCGCTATCACGCTGATGGCAAGAACAATTGAAGCCGAGGCTTTCCACCATGGCGACCATGAGACGGCGGATCATGAGGCTGGCGATCACGAGCGAGGGACGCGATGCGGGCACAGCAAGGCCGGCGGTGGGGGGTGTGGATGCACACCGATGGAAAGTGCTTGGGGTGGGCGTCGCCGCGAACGGCAGCTTCGCCGCGGCGCTGACGGGGCTTCCGGCAACCGCGGTCCTCATGCGGTCGGACTACCGGCTGGAGTTGACCGATCTAGGATGGGTGATCGGCGCCATGGGGCTGGGGGTGGCCGTCAGCGAACTGCTGTGGGGCATGCTGACCGACCGCTGGGGCGACCGCAAGGTGCTGCTGACGGGCCTGGGCCTGACCAGCCTCGTGCTGGCGCTGATGGCGGTGTTCCTTTCTCCGGCTGCGTCCGTCACACCGTCCGCCGGGCTGCTCGGTGGCGCCCTTCTGTTGGTGGGCGTGATCGGCGGGAGCCTGAACGGGTCGAGCGGGCGTGCCGTTATGGCTTGGTTCGGTGAGGGGGAGCGCGGCTTGGCCATGAGCATCCGGCAGATGGCCCTGCCGGCGGGCGGTGCTGCCGGCGCTCTGCTGCTTCCCGCGCTGGCGGAGAGCATGGGATTCCGTGGCGTCTACGGGGCGCTGGCGGCGATGTGCTTGGTAACCACGGGCTTCGTGTGGCTCTGGCTGCGCGAGCCGCCGGTAACCCGGCCGAGGGGCGAGCCCGCGGCGCGGCCGGGCACGGGCGGCACTGGACTGTTCCGCAACGGCTCGGTCTGGCGGACGGTTTTCGGGCTTGGCGCGCTCTGCATCCCCCAGATCGCGGTGGTGACCTTCGCGGCGGTCTTCCTGAACGACGCCCTCCATCTGGGCACGACGGCCATCAGCGCGACCATCGTGGCGGTCCAGCTTGGGGCTGCCGTGGCTCGTGTGTGGAGCGGCCGTTACACCGACCGCCGGCGGAACCGGCGCCCCTTCCTGAAAGCGTGCGCGCTGCTGACGGCGGCCGTCTACGGGGCACTCGCCCTTTTGGTGGCCGTGGAACCTACTGGAGCCGGACACAACGGCGCGTTGATGCTGGTTGGTGTGGGAGTCCTGGTGGTCGGTGGTATCGTTGCGTCGAGTTGGCACGGCATCGCCTTCACTGAACTTGCCACCATCGCCGGCATCACCCACACCGGGGCAGCCCTCGGGCTCGGCAACACCTTCGCCTTCGGGACTTATTTCCTCACTCCGTTGGCGATCCCGCTCCTTTTGGACCGGGGCGGCTGGGGCGCCGTCTGGATGGCCTCCGCGCTGGCGGCGCTGCTCGCCTTTGCACTGTTTCCGAAAGCGGCCGCGACCCGCTAGTGGAACGAGTCTGACGCCCGTTTTGCTTTGTTGACGTTCGGAGTTGACCCGGATCGGTGGACGGTTCAAGGCCCACGCCACGCGGGGGCGTGTCAGCGCCGGTGTCGTGAAAGGGGATACTCGTTTGGACGGCCGCGTAACGGCGATGCATTGCTTCAGGCAGTCGCAGACGTTTCGGGCCGCTCCACATGACTGGGTGGAGGCCAGTCATGTCGGTGCCGACCGGAGTTGCTGCTGCAGTTGCCGCGACCATCCTCTTCTGGGGCAGCGCCCTTGCGGCCCAGCCCGCCGTCGATCTGGAACTCGTGCTCGCCGTTGACGGATCAGCAAGCATCGACCAGGCCATGTTTGAGTTCGAACTCGACGGACATGCGGCCGCATTCCGAGATCGGACCGTGGTGGAGTTGATCCGTGGTGGCTATCGCGGTCGAATTGCGGTGACCCTGGTGCTATGGTCGGATCCCACGGCCCTGAAGGTACTCGTCCCATGGACGGTGATCGCTGACGCCAGCAGCGGCGAAGCGTTCGCGGCGGCGATCGACGCCGTGCCGCGGCGTGACCGTGCCGGCAGCACCGGCATCGGTGCGGCGCTGTTGAACTGCGCGACGCTCTTTCCCGACGTCATGCCGGCGCCCCACCGTGTCATCGACGTTGTCAGCAACGGCTATAACAACGTCGGCACGCTCCCAGAGGTCGCGCGCGACCGCGTCGTTGCTGAGGGCGTCACCATCAACGGCTTGGTCATCCTCGACGAGGTTCCCTGGCTCGGGGCGTATTTCGCACAACGGGTCATCGGCGGCTCCGGCGCCTTTGTCCACAGCGTCGCTGACCGATCAAGCTTTGTTCATGCCATCACCGCCAAACTCAAGCGGGAGATCGCCAACGCAGCCGAGCAGGAGAGCAGTGCGATTCAGAACCTTCCCGATTAGGGCAGGCGTTCCAACTCTTTCTCGCGCCGGGTTCGCTCGTCCTCACGCGGTTCCAGGGTGGGCTTCCGGGCATCCTCCTCGGTCGGTGCCGGTGTCGTACTCCGGTTCACCGGCTCCGTCTTCTGCTGCCGATGAGACCAGAAGCTCCAACGATCACTGCTGTGGCACATGCTTGCCTCCAATGTCTGGAGTTGAAACAACAGCCGGATGCGAACATCAGCGTGGGCCGTGCGCGCCCATCATTCGGACACCCACGGAAGTAAGGCCGAACAGAACCGGGCCCGACGCGGCAAGAGGGAACGTGCGCCTTTTCTGTGGCTGGTCGGTTCTTGACCCGGACACTGTTGGCGAATTGGTCCGGATCAAGAGCGGAAACGCGTCATACTGCCGTGCAGAAAGGCTGACACATAGCCTTTTCCGGGCCGCACATCTGATCGATGCCTCGCGCCCACCGTACATGTGTCAGTGATTCTGCAAGACGGTATGAAAGCGTCGCTGCAAGCGGAGCATCAAGTCTTCGGGTTTTTGGCGGGCTTGTCGTTGGCTGGGCTCGGCGAACCCGTCCCACCCAGCCGCCGCGCGGCCCGCCTGCTGAGCAGTGCCGACTGCCGATTTGTCGACACCGTGCGGGCGATCGCGCCAGCCATCCGTGAGGTGGCGGACCTCATCAACGACTTCAGGAAACTGCTCCGCCGGCAGAGCGCGAAGTCCCTCGCCGCGTGGCTGGAGGCGGCCTCCGCGACAGCGTTGCGCAGCTTCGCCCAAGGTCTGGCCGCCGATCTCGACGCGCTGCAAGCCGCTCTCCAGGAGCCTCGGAGCAAATGGCCCTGTCGAGGGGCTCATCAACCGCCTGAAGCTCATCAAGCGACAGATGTTCGGCCGCGCCAAGTTCGATCTGTTCCGTCAACGTGTCTTGTGCACCACCTGACGAGCGAAGCGCTCGCCATCACTCCGCCCTCGACACCTCAGCACCGAATGCGCGGATGAACCCTATCTGTACGCTGTTTCACAATTGGGAGCCTCGAGCGCTTTTGCCATGGCACTCTATGGACGGCGTGCCGCCACCCGGTACCCTCGCCGGCTGGGGACACGCGTCTATTTCTTCAACACCAGACGGTCGGGCTGGACGGACAGGATCTGAAAGGACACCGTTTCCGGCGGATCGTCGGTGAAAGAAACCGCCAGCCGGTCGCCCCCTTCCAACCGCCATCGTCCACGGCTCGTCCGCTCGGGATCCGCCGGGCCGATCGTGCGAACCTCGACGGTGTTGTCGGGCATGAGCTGGATTTCCTCGCGCGCGGGGCCGCCGCGACCGCCCTTGGACGGGAGGGGAAAGGTCGAGGGGCGGTAGACCTTCCCCTCGGCCGTATCCTCTTCCGACACGTGCACCCAGTTTCCGATCAGATCTTGTTGCCCGATTCCGTCATCCATTCCGGTGTTCCGTCGTTTGCCAGTCAGACGGTTTCCGCGAGTTGCGCCCCCGCGTCCGCCAGGGGCTTGCGCGCGACCTCAAGGGTGGCGTGCATGCGCGCGATCTGCCCGAGGGAGAACATGAACATGGCGGCATCGTCCACATAGTCCATGTAATTCATGAACATGTCGCCGTTCGGTTTGCTTGCCGGGCAGGACACCAGCGGGAAATTCGGCTTGCCGGTGTTCGGGCCGAGCTGGTTGGGCGTGTCGTCCACATAGTCGCCGTCGTCACAAGTGGAGATCCGCGCCTCGCCCCAAATGTGCGACAGGTTGAGGAAGTGGCCGATCTCGTGCGTCGCCGTGCGGCCGAGGTTGAACGGCGCCTTGGCGGTTCCCGTCGTGCCGAACGCGGTGTTGAGGATGACCACGCCATCGGTTTCCGGCGGTCCGCCGGGGAACTGGGCATAGCCGAGCAAAGAGTCCTGCAGCGTGCAAACCCAGATGTTCAGGTAGCGTGTGGTGTCCCATGGGTCGATACCGCCGGTTGCCGTCGCCTTCATGGCCTGGCTGGCCGCGTCGAACGACGCCCTTGCGGTCTTCGTCCGGGTGATGCCGGTGGTGGTGGAGCCGTCAGGGGCTTCCCTGGCCAGCACGAACTGGATCCGGGCGTCCCCGGCCAAGCTCTGGAACGGTTGCGGAACTTGGCCGAAGTCGGAGTTCGTGCCGCGGAAGTCCTTGTTCAGCACGTCGATCTGGCTGTGCACCTGGGCGTCCGAGATATTCTCCCGTTCCGTTCGGTGGATGATGTGAACGACCACGGGTAGGGTCACCACGGTCGTCATCGTCCGTAGGCTGTCCAACCCTAGCGTCCGAGTGGCCTTTCGTGTCGCCATCTCTATATCGCGCTGGTTCTTTCGGTAGTCGGGATAGCTGTCGACCAGCGCGAAGTAGGTCTGGACGGTGGCGCAGTTGCGGCGTTGCGGGGTTCGCGGCATGTGGTCCTCCCTTTTCGTGGTGGTGGTGTCTCAGGTACCGGCTTGCGCATCCAACTGCTCGGCGAGCACCGCGGCGTTCATCTGGAGGATCTGCATCGCCAGACCGTGATCGAGTCGGTCGGGCGTGTCTTGGGCCGTGTGGACCGAGGTGTTCGCGCGGTCCGCCCCCTCGATGGTCAGCACCGCGGGGATATCCGCCCGGATGAAGGGCACATGGTCGCTGTCGAAGGGCGAGAGGGACGTCTCGACCCGCAGCGTGGTGTAGAGGGCCGCGGCATCCGCAAGCGCGTCGATCAGGCCGCTGGACACCGGCGCCCCTTCAAGCAGCACCGACGGTGCGGCGGCATTTCTGACGGCGATCATGTCCATGTTGATGACGCAGGAGATCCGGCGGCGCTCGCTCGCGGGCAAACCGGCGACGTGCTGCGTGCTGCCATGCAGTCCCTGCTCCTCACCGCCGAACAGCAGGATGCGGAAGTCGTGTCCGGCGCCCATCCCGGCGAGGGCGCTGGCAAGAGTCAGCGCGCCGGCGCTGCCGCTGGCGTTGTCGTCCGCGCCTGGCGCCGGGGAATCCGGTCCGCCCTGGTGGTTGACGGAATCGAGGTGCGCCGTCACCAGCACGAGACGCCGCGCGGTGCCTTTTCCGACCCGGTCGGCCTGAACATTCCGGCTCGTCTTGCCCGAGACGTCGATGCCCGGCTGGCTGACATCGAAGCCCAGACCGCGCAGGCGCTCGCCCGCCCAATCCGCGGCGGCGCGGAAGTGCGCCGATGTCGAAAGCCGCGTCGGAAACCCGGTGAGCGTGCGAATGGCTTCGCCGAACGTCTCTTCGGACAGGCGCTCGACCGCTGCGCTGGCGTGGGCGGAGCGTCCCCGCCGCGCCTGAGGACGGCCGAGCGACCGATACACAGTCCGGCCTGGCTGTAAGGCATCGATGGTGAAGCAGGGCTTGTCTGAATGGCCGATGGCCTGTACCCGCGCCGCCGGCAGTTCCACCAGCAGGAAGCGCCCCTTGTCGAGCAACACCGGAACGTCCGGGTGGTAATGCTGGAAAAGCCGTCCCTTTTGAACCACCAGGTACAGGTCTTCGGGAGCCACCCGGCGCTCCGCCACCGACAGATCCGCGCCTTCGCCCTCCGTGTCGTCCAACGGCAGGACAATCGTATCGCCAAAGACAATGGCGCGCGGATCCGTCGCGGCGCGCGATGTTCTGGCTGTTCCTTGATCGTTTTCGGTCTGCGTCAGAAAGGCGAGGCGCATCGGTCGGCCCCCTTCCATCGATGTGGCGCAGCTATCCTTTTGCGGAACGGGAATCGCTCCGCTGAATGTCATGCTGCATCTGCTATGGTCGGTCGAAGAAGGAGGATAGCATGATGGAGGTTTTATGACATCATGCCAAAAAGGACTAAGCGCGCCAGTATGAGTGAATTCATCCCCATATATGAGGCAATCATTTGAGAGCCATTTACCGTCGGGCGGATCTTTGCTTGTGAGTGCGCAGTACTGAGGCAGTGCCAGTGGCCAATGGCGCGGTTTTCTGCATACTATAGTATGCTAAATGGTAAACGCCGGCTGAGTGCTACGGTCAGGACTTGGTCCTTTGCTTGCGGCGTGCGAAGCGCTTGGCGAGGCGGGCGAGTTCCTTGCGGATGGCGGGTTCGTCCACGGTGGATCTCCCTCGGTGATAGAAGCAGCGCGGCGGGCCACAAGCTTGGGGAAGCTGATCAGAGGGGGCTCACAAACGATAATGTGGCGAAAAGGGAGCCGCCAGCTAACTTGGTCGCTGTTTTGGAACAGGCGGCGAAATCCCGTGCAGACCGGTGTAAGACAACGTCCTTCCTACCACTCCAGTCTGTCCGGTGGCATCTCGGGCCGGGTCCCAGGTTCGCGATGCGCGCTGGACGCTCCTGCTTTCGAGTGGGCTGCCAATCCGTCAACGAGCGCGTCAAACACGGCGCGGCACCGGGGGCTTGACCGAAGATCTTCGTGCATCACCACCCAGGTCGGAAGGTTCAGCACGAACGCGTCGGCGAGCACCCGGACGAGGTCGGGATCGCGTGCAGCAACCGGGATTTGGCAGACGCCGATGCCAAAGCCGGCCCGAAGCATGGCAAGCTGGGCAAGGTCGCTGTCGGCCCGCAGCGCGAAGGCGGATCGGTCCACGCCGCGGACCCGCTTGAGCATCGTCCGGATCGCTGGTGTCTCCCTGTCGAAGCCGATCACATCGTGTTGGACCAAATCGCCCAACGTGGCGGGCATGCCCCGCCGGTCCAAGTATCGACGATGCGCGTGAAATCCAAGCGCGATCATTCCTACATGTTTGGCAACCAGTGCCTCCTGGGCGGGCTCGACCATTCGCACGGCGATGTCGGCATCTCGACGGAGCAGGTCCTCAACCGTGTTCGAGAGCACGAGTTCAATCGTTAGATGAGGATGTCGTTCCCGCAATGCCATCAAGATCGGAGGCAGGACTTCTACCCCAACAACCTCGCTGGCACTGATCCGCACCGTTCCGCCGACCACGGCACCATGCCCCGAAGCGACCCGGAGCATCGCGGCCGCGGTGGAGGCGATCGTCTCGGCGTAGGGCGCAAGCTCCAACGCCGCCTCGGTCGGAGTCAGTCCCCGTTGCGACCGGACGAAGAGCCTCAGTCTTACGGCGTCTTCGAGCGCCTCGATGTGACGCGACACCGTCGGCTGGGTGAGGCCAAGCGACCGCGCGGCAGCCGACAGCGATCCCTCCCGCAGGACGGCGAGGAAGGTCCGGTATAGGTCCCAAGCGGGTTCCTGGTTCATGCATTTCAGTATAGCAGCCGAACGGCTTTCCACAATTCCGTTGAGAAGCACCACGGAGCAACCTGCCGCAACACGCAGCGGCAGGAGTTGGATATGACACATCGGACAGCCTTGGTCCTCGGCGCGACGGGGGGCATCGGTGGGCACGTCGCCCAGCGTCTGCGCAACGGTGGATGGACCGTCCGCGCGCTTGCCCGCGATCCCGGCAAAGCCGGCGCGCAAGGCGGCCTGGAGTGGATTCGCGGCGATGCCCTGTCGGCCTCAGCCGTGGCGCACGCGGCGCAGGGAGCCTCGCTCATCGTGCACGCGGTAAACCCCCCAGCCTACCGGAATTGGGGCAAGCTGGTGCTTCCGATGCTGGCCAATACGATTGCCGCGGCACGCGCGAGTGGCGCCCGCATCCTCCTTCCGGGCACGGTCTACAACTATGGGCCCGACGCGTTCCCGCTGCTGAACGAGTCCTCTCCCCAGACCCCGCTCACCCGCAAGGGCGCCATTCGCGTCGAAATGGAACGGCACCTCCGGATGGCCTCGGACAAAGGGGACGTTCGAGTTCTGATCGTGCGCGCCGGCGATTTCTTCGGCCCAGGGGCGGGAAACAGCTGGTTCTCGCAAGGGCTCGTGAAGCCCGGAAGCCGACTCCGCTCCATCACTTATCCCGGCAAAGCGGGCGTCGGGCATCAGTGGGCCTATCTCCCCGATGTTGCGGAGACAATGGCGCGTTTGGCTGAACGTGAGGCGCAGAGTGCATTCGCCACCTTCCACATGGGAGGGCATTGGGACGAAGACGGAACACGGGTCTTGGAAGCGATCAGGCGCGTGGTTGGCGAGCCTGAACTCCCCGTCCGTCGGTTTCCATGGCTCTTGATGACCGCAGCCTCCCCGTTCGTCCCGCTGTTTCGGGAATTGGTAGAGATGCGTTACCTCTGGGACACTCCCGTCAAGTTGAACAATACCCGGCTGACGGCTGAACTTGGGGCTGAGCCCCACACCCCGCTCGACGAGGCGGTGCGCGCCACCCTGGTCGGGCTCGGGTGCCTTCCTGGGTGCCAACGAACCGCGGCAACCTGTCCCACCGTGTAGAACGAGTAGGGGAAGCCCGTCCCTGCCACGTCTGAGGCCGATTCGCACCGACAATTGCCAGTATGGGTGTTGCGAAAGGGGAGCCTACCAGCCAATAATTGGTTGTCAGGCAATCACGGTCCATCGCAACTTGGAGCGGCTACACCGTTGCGATTATCCGTGGATGGAGGGCGCGGCACCGAAATCCGGACATGCCGTCCAATGCTGGGCGGAACCACCGCCTCTACGGGTCCCGTCCGTCTTCGTCCTATGGCGCCGATTGCGGGTGCCCTCTCGCCGTCACCCTCCGCCAGGAAACGTCCCCGCAACCGCGGGCCTGATCAGTCCCCGCCCTCATGGCCGAGTAGGCGTCTCCGGATTCTTGACCAACGTTCCGATCAATCGCAGCAGCTCCTGCTGTTCGGGGCCGCCCCCGCTTTTGAGAAACGTCCCTATGTCGAGCTCAGTTTGATGCCCACCCGATGCCGCGTTGGCCTCGTCGCGGATGAACACCCGGTCCACCTCAGAATCGCGGACCAGCAGCCACCGGTCGCCGTTGGCGCTCCAGTACAACGCTCTCGTTACGATTGGCATATCTGCACTCACGATTCCGCAATACGGGCAATCAGATCGAGCAAAGCCTCCGTCTGGAAGGGCTTGCGCATGTACGCGGTGTACCCGGCAAAGTGCTGGCGGACAATATCCTCGCGGACGGAGGTCATCATGATGATGGGGATGTCTTGAAAGGCCGGGTCGGCCCGGATAGCCTGGGCCATCGCGGCCCCATCCATGAGCGGCATCATGTAGTCCGTCACGACAACATTCGGTCGGTTGGCGGCGAGCTGTTCCAGCCCTTCGCGGCCATTGCCCGCCGAGAGCACGCGGTAGCCGGCATCCTCCAGAAGCACGGTCAACACTCCAGCAATGCCAAACTCGTCTTCCACCAGCAGGATCGTCTTCACGCGTCACCTCCCCTCGGGAGGCGGCGGCGGCATGTGAGCCGAGCCGCTGAGGACGGCCTCGTACCCCTGGAACGGACCGATGATCTCCCAGCCGCCGCTCGTGATTGAAAAGGCTTGCAATTCTGGGGCGAAGGCGCTGTCACGGATTTTGGTGATCGACAACACCCGGTGGGTTCGCCCTTGCGCTTCCACATAGCGCAGGACCATCATGCCCTCGACCAGCGAGGAAATCCCGTCGATTGGCACCTGCACCGTGGGCCCCACGATGTCCCGCGTCTCCACCGAGTAGACGGTTGTCGCGCCAAGCGCTCGAAGCTCGTTCGAGAGCACCGAGAGGAAGCGGCTGATCCGCCCAGGGTGAACGGCGGATTCGATGAGGCCGCCCAAGCCGTCCAGGAACAGCCGCCGCACACCGCGGCGGCGCACAGCGCTCAGGAGCCGATGGCCGAGCTCATCGAGCACGTTCTCGCCCTGCGGTTGCCAGACGATCTCCACCGTACCGCTGGCCTCGAGTCCCGCCACGTCCAGCCCCAAGGCCTCGGCCTTGGCCTTTAGGCGCTCCGGCGTCTCGTAGAAGCCGAACAGCAAGCCAGGCTCCTCCTGGCGCGATCGGGCGAGGAACTGGAGGCCAAACGTCGTCTTCCCGATGCCGGTCGGGCCCATGACGACCGAGGTCGTCGCGTCGATCAGCCCGCCGCCGATCAGCGCGTCCAGACTGGCGACGCCGGTCGAAACACGATCCCGGGGTGGCAGATCCCGCCGCGACGGTGAGGCGAAGGCGACTTCGATGCGCGGGAAAGCCACGATCCCTGTCGTGGTGATCCGGAAGGGATGCACGCCCCGCAGAAAACCGCTGCCGCGATGCTTGCGGATCTGCAAGCCGCGTTCGGTGCGGTGATCAAACAACCGATCGTCCAGTTCGATTACCCCATCCACGATGGTGTGCTCGGCTCGGACCGGACCCGGTTCATTGCTGGTCAGGAGCAGCACCGTGCAGTTCATCACGTTGGCGTGGATCTGCACCTCATAGACAAACTTCTTGAATTCGCGCTCCGACGGCGCTGTGAGCCCGGCCACGACGAATCCGTCGAGCACCAGAAGGCTCGCCGTCTGCCCTCTGATCTCATGCCGGATCAGGTCGAGCAGTCCTCTGAGTCCCTGCTCCTCCAACGTGCTGTAGGCGCTCGCGTAGTAGAGCCGGTCGGGGATGGCCGTGTCATCAAAGAAGGCCATCGGGCGCAGATGCTGAAGCATGCGCGCGTGGGACTCGGCCAGGAGGGTGAGATAGGCGGCCCGGCCCCCACGGGCGACATGGTTGAAGCAAATGTGGTTGGCAAGGACGGTCTTGCCCGTGCCCGGGACGCCTTGAACGATGTAGACGCCGCCCTTCAGGAAACCGCCCTGCAGGATCGCGTCCAGCCCCGAGATGCCGCTTGGAACGCGCTCAAGATGCTGGCTGTGTTGCTCGCTTTCCATGTCTCTCACCCCGAGGCCAATGGGGGCCGGCGATAGCCGGCGTGAGGAGGAACCTCGGTCAGGAGCGCCCAGAAGGAGAAGGCCGCGATCGGCTGATCCAAAGGCCCGAGTTCTGCTCCTGGTTCAAACAGTCAGACCCAGCGTGCATCACGTGCTACCGGTTCCTGCGTAGCTCGGCGACCGGGCCGCCTGAAGGGCTTTGTCGTCGAGCTCGATACCCGCTTGGCGGACTTGGATGGGGCCGCTTTGAGTCAAAAGCCGCCGGCGTGGGTGTGGTGAAAGGGGACCGCGCCCCGGGGCCGCTTGTCAGCAGACATCGCCTCGCCTGATGAACAAAAGGGGGCGTGGCGGCGCACTCTGTGCCCATCTGCCGCGCCTCTCGGGTGCGCGGTTATTTTCCCCGCGACCTTTGGGCGAAGGCGGTAAAGCCCCGCAGGAACGATCGCAGCTGCTCTTCCACCTTCGGGTCTGAAATTGTGCCGTCATCGCCGAAGATCGTGTGCGCCCGCGAGACCAGCAGGCGACCGTCGCTCCACAGTTCGGTACTGAGCGTGCGCAGAACTGGAAGCCAAGCGTTCTGGCTGAGGATGGTACCGAAGCCACCAGGCGAGGCTCCCATCAGCGCGACGGGCTTCCCGCCGAAGACCCGGGGGATGTCGGCCGGCGGCCGGGACAGCCAGTCGATCGCGTTCTTGAACACGCCGGGGATCGAGTTGTTGTACTCGGGCGTGATGAGCAGCAGCCCGTCGGCGGCCGCGATGGCGTTCTTCAGTTCCACCACCGGCTGCGGAATTCCTTCGGCGGCCTCGAGATCGCCGTCGTAAAGCGGTATGCCACGGATGCTGCCTATGGTCAGTATCGCGCCATCCGGCATCGCAGCGGCGGCCGCCTTCAGCAAAGCGGTGTTGAGGGAACCTCGGCGGAGACTGCCCGATAATCCGATCAGTGTGGTCATCCGCGCCTCCATGGTCATGCGATCAGCTGCTGTTGGCAATATGGTTGCCGCGGCGCGGCCGTCAAAGATGGGCAGCCGCGCAGTCCCGCCGGGGGGATGGACGCCGAGGCGCAAACCTCCACCTTGTTCCCTGAGTCCGCTCGATCCTGCGAGGAGGTGCCGCATACGGCCGGACATTCCCTATCAGCCTTGGCGGGACACCTGCACCGCCCTGCACCTCGACACGCAGATCGTGGGCAAGTACCGCCTTGCGCGGACACCCTGGGTGAACCATTCCTGGCACGCCACGCTCTATGTGAATGGACGGGGGCTGACGATCGGCTTGGTCCCCGACGGGCCGGGCGGCGTCGAGATCGCCTTCGACCTGATCGACCATGCGGTGGTGGGGTGCGCCACCGACGGCCGGTCCGGCCGCTTCGCCCTCGGCCCGACGACGGTCGCCAGCTTTCACACCCGCTTCATGGAGTTGCTCACGTGGCTTGGGGCCACGCCTCGGCTGAACGGCCGTCCCAACGAGGTGCCCGACCCGGTGCCGTTCGCCGAGGACCGGATTGAACGCCCCTACAATGCGGATGCCGTGCGGCAGTTCTTTGGCGCTCTGGTGGCCGTTGACGGCGTGCTGAAGCGGTTCCGCACGGGATATCTCGGGAAGGTCAGCCCGGTGCATTTCTTCTGGGGAAGCTTTGACTTGGCGGTTACGCGCTTCTCCGGGGCCGCGGCGCCCCTTCACCCCGGCGGGATCCCGGCCTTGCCGGATGACGTCACCCGCGAGGCTTACAGCCACGAGGTGTCCTCGGCGGGCTTCTGGCCGGGCGGCGGGATGGTCAAGTATCCCGCCTTCTACTCCTATGCCCTCCCGGCGTCCGAGGGCTTCGCCGAGGCCAGGATCGAGCCGGAGGACGCGCGTTTCGAACGTGAACTCGGCGAGTTCCTGCTGCCTTACGATGCCGTGCGTCGGGCGGTTGACCCGGAGGCGACGTTGAAGGCGTTTCTGGAGAGCACCTACCGCGCGGCGGCCGACCTCGGCGGCTGGGAACGCGGACGTCTTGAATGCGCGCTCGGAGAGCCACGTCAGCCACGCTCGCTGTGACGGTCCACCGATTCACGTGTCGCCGTGGGGCGAAAAGGGGCCGCCCCGAACCGCCGCGAGCGCGCGAGGTACCGCAACCAGCTTCCCAAGATTCCCCGCTCAGAATTTGAGTTCTCTCCTGTGATGCCCTGAACGGGTGGTGGCAACCGGGGGCGGGATCGCCAACTGCCGTTTCAGCCCGGGCCTTGTACGTTCGGAACCAACCGCGCCCCCCTTGGGTTCCACTCCCGTCGTGGTGGGGAGCACAATGGCCCCGCTCCCCCCACGCGGGAGACCAAGCATGACCGGCATCCGGGTTCACAACTCTCCCACGCGCGAGACTCGGCTTTCCAATCAACCACATCGGCAGCAACAGCGGTCGCGGCTGGGGACCGTTTTGGGTCTGTCTACGGCTGCCGTGGCCGCTGCAGCCCTCTTCAACACCTACCGGGCGCGCAAGGTCGAGCGCAAGCACCCGCCCAAGGGACGATTCGTCACGGTGGACGGCGTGCGGCTCCATTACCTCGACCAGGGCGAGGGATCGCCGGTCGTCCTTATCCATGGCAACGTTGTGGATGCGGGGGATTGGGTTTTGAGCGGCGTCTTCGAGCGAACCGCCGCTCACCACCGTGTGATCGCTTTCGACCGCCCCGGCTTCGGACACAGCGGCCGGCCGCACGGCTCGATGTGGACGGCGGCCCATCAGGCCACGCTGCTCCGCCACGCCTTCCGCGAATTGGGGATCGAACGCCCGGTGGTCGTCGGGCACTCCTGGGGGGCGCTCGTTGCTTTGGAACTCGCCCTGAACCACCCGGACGCCGTCCGTGGTTTGGTCGTTCTATCGGGCTATTACGATGTCACGGTCCGCTACGACGTGCCGCTCGTCGCGGTTTCGACAGTTCCCGGTGTAGGCGATGTCATACGGTACACCGTGTCGCCGGTTCTGGGAGCCGCCCTGTTGCCGCTGAACATCAAGGCTATGTTCTCGCCCCAACCCGTGCCGCCCCAGTTCAAACGCAATTTCCCATACGGTTTCCCAATCCGCCCTTGGCAGATCCGGGCCGAGTCGCAAGACGCCGTCACGATGATGCCGGCCGCGATCGACATGCACCAACGGTTTCGCCATCTGCGTCTGCCAGTCTTCATCTTGGCCGGAACGGAAGACCGGATCGTGAGCCACGAAAGCCATGCCACTTGGCTCCACGACCAGATTCCCGGTAGCCGCCTGCAGTTGATCAATGGGGCTGGTCACATGGTCCACTATGTGCGTCCGCAGCAGGTCGCCGCCTGCATCAACGAAGTGGCTGCGGCTCGTCACCCAACCTAGAAAGTGTCGGCAGACGATGGCGTGGTCAACTACCCATGAACATGTAGAAGCCCCTTGTTCGACAGCCATTGTGCACGGCCAGAAGCGTGCACAATGGCTTGGCTGAACAGCAGATCATTCCGCGCTGTGTCGCTGATCATTGAAGCCATGCGGCAGGAAGCCGCATTTCGGATTTTCCCGTAGCCCTGAATTCGAAATCGACTGGGGTCTTCATGTTCGCTTGGGGGCAAAATCGCCGACGTAAGTGTGGCGAAAGGGGCGCCGGCTCAGGGGCCGTTGTCAGATCCGCGTGTCGCCAGCTCAGTTCCGTGAAACGGACGCCCCCTTCACAACGGGGAGAGCGCCTGCCGCATCGCCTCCGCTGTGGGAACGTCGGCCGGAAAAAAAGGCCTCAATGGCCAGTGTCGGAAGTCGGTGGACGTCGTCGTCCGATGGCAGTCCAGAAGCGCCTTCATCGAGGCTTGCAAGGCCATCGAATTCACCCAGGCCATCATGTCCGTCGAGCTGTCTGCCGTCATGAAGGGGCGAATGTGGTCCTCCAGCCATGCCGGAAAGTCCCGCATCAGACATTCCGAGCGGAAGGCCTCGAAAACGGCGGGGGCGAGATCCCGTCGGGGTTGTCGTCCGTACGGGCGAGCATCTGGGTCACCGTGCCAACCAGCATCGTGCGGGAAACGCGGCCGCTGCCGTGCCGGCTCAGGTAGCGGACGATTTCTCCGCAGGACATGGAATGGCCGAGCAAGGTGACGCCATGCAGATCCAGCGTGTCGAGCAGGGTGGCGAGGTCGTCGGCCAGTCGGTCGAAGTCGAAGCCGGTTCCCGGGTCGCTCGACCGGCCGTGACCACGGCGGTCGTACGCGACGCAGCGGTGGCCGTGCTCCGCCAGCGCCAGCATCTGATAGGCCCAGGAGTCGGAGTTCAGCGACCAACTGGACAGGAAGACGACGGGTTTCCCCCGCCCCCAATCCCGGTAGAAGAGCTTCACGCCGTCGTCAGTGTGGATGAAGCCGGGCTCGGCCGGGCCGGTGGGGGACATCGAAGGCATGCTCATGGTCGGTGCTCCTGAGTTCGGCGAAACTGCAGGACGGGAAAGCCGGTGCGTTACGTACCGGCCGGAACTTGGTCCAAAAAGCCAGTCACCGAGCGGATCCGTTCGTCGGCGGCGAGCTGGACGAAGTCGGTGCCGATGACCACGGGCTCGGCCCCTGCTGGAGCCAGCGACCAGGAGAAGCGCACCCGGTCGTTGTGACCGTCGGGCGTGCCGTGCAGGGTGAAGCGGAAGTTTGGGAACCGCTGCTGCACGGCGCCGATCAGGGCGCCGATGTCGGCGTGGCCGTTCGCCCGCATCATCGGGTCGAGGTAATGCGCATCATCGGTCCAGTGTTCGGCGAGCAACGCGCGCCGACGGTCTGGGTCCGTCTCGTTCCATGCGGCGATGTAGTGCTGGGCGACATGGGCGGCGTTCGTCATGGCGGGGCTCCTTTGTGGGGCGTTGCCCGGATCGACCGGACGCCCACAGCATCACCGTTCCTCGATCCGCCCGCGATTACGTGACAGGTAAAGAAAAGGCTCTTGTCGCGGTCTCCCGCCTATCCGCCTGTTCCAGTGATCGCGAAGCCGGGAAGGAGTACGATCAGGCTCCTAAAGGCCAAAGGAGCCCCGGCGATGACTGAAGCCGCGGCCGTTCGCTGGGAGAGCGGTGACCTCTATGAACCCTACGTGGGACGCTGGAGCCGTCCGGTGGCCCACGCGTTGCTCGCTTGGTTGAACGCCCCGACCGACCTCGATTGGCTCGACGTGGGCTGCGGCACCGGAACAGTGGCGGAGGCCATTGCCGAGCGATGCGCCCCCAAGCGTTTGGTTGGGATTGACCCGTCAGCCGGCTTTCTCGACTTCGCACGTCGGCGTTTAAAGGCCTCGGGAGCCGAGTTGCTTCAAGCCAATGCCCTCGGCCTGCCGTTCCCCGCCGCCCAGTTCGATCGCGTGGTGTCCGGCCTTGTCCTCAACTTCCTGCCCGATCATCCGCTCGCGGCTTCCGAGATGGCGCGGGTCGTTCGACCGGGCGGCGAGGTGGCGCTCTATGTCTGGGATTACGCGGGCAAGATGGAGTTGATGCGCCGCTTTTGGGATGCGGCGATCGCACTGGACACGAAGGCCCTCGGATTCGACGAGGGGCGTCGTTTCCCGATATGCCAGCCGGAGACATTGCGCCGGCTGTTCGAGGGCGCCGGCCTTTCGCAGGTGAAGACCCTTACGATCGACGTTCCCACCAAGTTCCGCGACTTCGACGACTACTGGGCTCCGTTTCTTGGGGGACAAGCGCCGGCACCGGCCTACTGCATGTCGTTGGACGAGGACAGCCGAGCCGCGTTGCGTGAGCGCCTGCGGGCGTCCTTACCGGCACAGGCAGACGGCAGCATCCATCTTGTCGCGCGGGCCTGGGCCGTGAGGGGCCGCAAGGACTGACAAAAAAGGGCATGCGCCCGGCCAAAGCCGGTGGTCAGCCGGACAAAATGCGGTTTGAGCCAATGTGGTTAAAGGGGAGCCTGCCCCGAGAAGCCACTCTCTTGCCAACACGCATGTTCAGGGTCATCATCTTGCGTGCTGGGGCTGTGCGGGTAGAGGGGCTAGATCCGTTGCAAAGTTTGCCTGCGGGCGGAGATCGGGTAAAACCCGTCTTCTTTCGGCGGCAAGGGTGCCACGGTGAAGCGCAGCGGAAAGAGCCCGTTCAAGGGCCGGCAGTTCACGGCGGCGGTGATCCTGTGGGCAGTGCGCTGGTACTTGCAGTTTCCGATCAGCTACCGCGACCTGGAGCGGATGCTGGCCGACCGCGGCGTGGTGGTCGATCACACAACCATCTTCCGCTGGATCCAGGCCTACGCCCCGGAACTGGACCGGCCCTCCACCCGCACCTGCGCCTGACCACCGGCTCCTGGCGGGTGGACGAGACGTACATCAGGGTGAAGGGGCGGTGGATGTACCCATACCGTGCCGTCGATGCACGCAGGCAGACCATCGATTTCCTGCTCAGCACCAAGCGCGATGCCGTGGCGGCCCGGCGCTTCCTCCGTAAGGCGCTGAAGCAGGCGCACACCGTCAACCCGCGCACCCTCACCGTGGACAAGAACGCCGCCTATCCGAGTGCGACCAAAGCGATGAAGAAGGACGGTGAACTGTGGCGGTTCACCAAGCTCCGACAAGTCAAGTACCTCAACAATATCGTTGAACAGGATCACCGGCGGATCAAGCGGCTGGTCCGGCCGGGCCTCGGGTTCAAGAGCTTCCACACAGCGCAGCGGACAATCGCCGGCTATGAGATCCTGGCGATGGTGCGCAAAGGGCAGGTCGCCACCATGCCCGCCAACGACATGCCGGCCCAGGCGACCTTCATCGCCACCCTGTTCGGAGCCGCTGCCTAAGATTGTCGAATTGGAGGCGCGATCACCCTCGGCCAAATATTGCAACGGAACCAGTCGAAGTTTTGGCGTACAGGCGTGAGCGGCGGAGCTGACGATGAGACACATTGGCGGGGGGCCGCGACTAACACCTGTCCTCTGTCTGTAAACTGAGCGCAGTGGGCGGGCAGTTTTCAAGCATGGGGGCGCTGCCCCCATACCCCCGGGGTACTTCGGCACCAACCTTGACTTGTTTAAAGAATGAGCAAACCATCTTGCTTGCGGTACAGGCTGGGGAGCCGATGACCGCCACCGACCTTGACGACCCCCGGCCAGAGTGCCGGGGGCGTTTGGTTCAACTCCCGCTTTTCACATTGCCTCGTGTCGGACAGCAGGGATCCACTTTGGGGATTGTTCCGGGACTGGCGCTGAAACTCCGCGCAACAATCACTTGGCAGCTTAATGCTGCGAGCGGCCGTTGTCGGCCTGTGCCAGCTTGAGGCTTGGGATGAGTAAGGCACTGCCAGTTAGCGGACGTCATCGTGAACAACGGGCGCTGATAAGCTGGATCCGAGATAACGACCGCGTCCACACGGTGCCAGTGGGAGCGCTCCCCCGCCTGCAGCAGATAGTAGATGCCGGTCTTGATCCCGCGTCCGCCGCCCGGCGGGGCGCCCCGGAAGGTTTCCACATAGTGGCTGCCTTCCGGATGGGGCTGCATGCCCAGCGTCGCGATGATGCGCTTGGGCGTCAAGGACTCCATGGCGTCATCCCCTCTCACGCCGGCGGCGGGGCGGTGCGGCGGAAGCTGTCGAGATCCGAAGCCGAGGCGAACCACGCCGCCAACTCCGGGCGGCCCACCCGCCAGTGCTCGTGCCCGAACCGGAAGTCGAGGTAGCCGAGCGCCACCAGGATGGACAGCGTGCCGATGGTCAGTGTGCCGTCGAGGGCCGGCGCCTCCGCCTCCAGCACGTCGAGCGCGCGGGCGACGGCGCGGCGTTGGCGGTCCGCCCACGACTCGGAACGCTCGCCGTCCGGCCGCTGAAGCTCCAGCCGGCGCAGGATGGCGGCGTCGCAGATGCCGTCGGCCAGGGCCTGCTGGCGCAGCGCCGTCCAGCGCGCCGGGCCGGAGGCCGGGAACAGGCGCGGGCCGTCGTGCAGCGTGTCCAGATATTCCGCGATCACCGGGCTGTCGTAAAGCGCCGAGCCGTCGTCCAGGATCAGGGCCGGCACCTTGCCCAGCGGGTTGTCCGCCGGCAAATCGGTGTCCGGCGCCCAGGCGTTGGTCACCTGCTTCTCGACCGCCGAGTCCAGTCCGCATTCGATGAGGACCATCGCGACCTTGCGGACGTAGGGCGAGGTCGGGCTCCAGCGCAGCTTCATGAAAATCTCTCCTCCCGTTTTGTGGGCGTCAGCGTAGCGCGAGGGCGCTCCTTCTTAAAAGCAGTCCTTGCCTTAAAAGCGGTCCTTGCGGCCTCGGATCTCGGCGAAGACCGCCACCGGATCGGCCCCGGCCATGCCAATGGCGGACTGGACCTCCGGCACGTCGGCGCGCAGGAAGGGGTTGGTGGCCTTCTCGACGCCCAGCGTGGAGGGGATGGTCGGCTCCCCGCGCGCGCGCTGCGCGGCGATGTCCGCCGCGCGGGCTTTCAGGGCAGCGTTGTCCGGCTCCACCGTCACGGCGAAGCGGGCATTGGACAGGGTGTATTCATGGCCGCAATAGACGCGCGTGTCGTCCGGCAGACCGCGCAACTTGACCAGAGAGGCCCACATCTGGGCCGGGGTGCCCTCGAACAGCCGCCCGCAGCCGAGCGCGAACAGCGTGTCGCCGCTGAACAGCGTCTTGGCCTCCGGAAACCAGAAGGCGATGTGGCCGGAGGTGTGGCCGGGGACGAAAAACACCTGCGCGGTGAGCGATCCGAACGAAATGGTCTCGCCTTCGCCCAGGCACGTCTCCATATCGGGAATGCGGGCTGCGTCGGCGCGCGGGCCGATCACGTCGGCGCCATAGCGCGCCTTCAGCGCGTGGTTGCCGCCGATGTGGTCGTTGTGGTGGTGGGTGTTGAAGATGTGCGTCAGCGTCCAGTTGCGCCGGTCCAGTTCCGCCAGCACGGGCTGCGCGTCGCCGGGATCGACGACACCGACGGCGCCGCTGGCCGGGTCGCGCAGGAGGTAGATGTAGTTGTCGGCGAAAGCCGGAATAAGGTGGATGTCCATGGCCTTGGGCCCCTCCCGCATGAATGGACGTTCGATCGAAACGTGATAGCCTGGGATGACCATGTACACCGATATCGTCGATCTTCGTGAATTCTACGAGTCCGGGCTTGGTCAGGCGGCGCGGCGGATGATCCGCCGGCGCATCCGCACCATCTGGCCCGACCTGCGCGGGCAGATCGTGCTGGGGGTCGGCTATACGACGCCGTACCTGCAACCCTTCCGCGACGAGGCGGAGCGGGTGTTCTCCATCATGCCGGCGACCCAGGGCGTGACCTTCTGGCCGCCGGGCGGGCCGGGCCTGGTGGCGCTGGGCGACGAGGCGGACCTGCCGCTGGCCGACATGTCGGTGGACCGCGTGCTGCTCGTCCATGGGCTGGAGGGAACGGAGCAGCTCCGCCCGATGATGCGGGAGATCTGGCGCGTGCTGGCCGGCGGTGGCCGGGTGCTGGTGGTGGTGCCGAACCGCCGCGGCCTGTGGGCGCGGGCCGACTGGACACCCTTCGGCCATGGATTCCCCTACTCGGCCTCTCAACTGAAGCAGGTGCTGCGCGACACCATGTTCGTGCCGGAGCGCACCGGGCACGCCCTGTTCCTGCCGCCGCTGCGTTCCCGCTTCCTGATGAAGACCGCCCCGGCCTGGGAGGAAGTCGGCTGTCGCTGGTTCAAGGCCTTCGCCGGGGTCACCATGATCGAGGCGTCCAAGCAGATCTTCGCCGGGGTGTCGCGCAAGACCCAGCAGCCGGCCAAGCGCCGCCTGATCGTTCCGCTTCCCGGCGGGGCGGCCCCGGCCCGCCGCCCGGCGGGATCCGGCGCGTGGCGGGTGTCGGAGGAACCGTAAGCCTTGCTCCGGGGGCGTTGCGGTTTGTAACCTTCCTGGTCACCGCAGCGGATCGGACCCCATGGCGAAGGCGAGCGTTCTCATCGTCCCCGGACTCGGCAATTCCGGCCCGGACCACTGGCAAAGCTGGCTGCAGCAGCGTCACCCATCTTTCACGCGGGTCGAGCAGGCCGACTGGGATGCGCCGGTTCTGGAGGACTGGGTGCGGTCGCTGGAACAGGCCGTGGCCGCCGCGCCCGCCCCGGTGGTGCTGGTCGCCCACAGCCTGGGCTGCATGACGGTCGCCCATTGGGCCGTGCGGAGCGGATCGTCGGTCGGCAAAGTCGCCGCCGCCCTGCTGGTCGCCCCGCCCGACGTCGAGTCGGTGGAGCACACGCCGCCGGAGGTCCACGGCTTCGCTCCGGTGCCCACCGACCCGCTGCCCTTCCACACGGTGGTGCTGGCCAGCCACAACGATTCCTATGCGCGCACCGAGCGCTCCTGCGGGTTCGCGGTGGGGTGGGGCGCCGACTTCATCGATGCGGGCGATCTTGGCCACATCAACACCGCCGCCGGCTATGGTCCCTGGCCGGACGGCGAGCGGCTTGTCCTCGACCTGCTGCGCGCGGTGGACAGCGGCGTTTGAGCCGCTATTGCGGCTGGCCGGTCACCGTCTTCACACCCGCGCCATAGGTGAATTCCGGTGCCCGCGCGAGTTCGGCCGCCGGCAGGTCCAAAGTCGGCGGCGTCGAGCCATCGGCGCCGGCAGACGCGCCCGCAATGTCGGTGCGCAGCATGCTGACCGGCAGGGACCGCAGCTTCCCGTCCGCCCCGCTGCCCTCGGCGGGGGCCAGCACAATCCGTTCAATCGCGGCGCCGCCGCCGTCCAGCGTGAAATCCTTGATGGAGCCGCCGGGCTGGCCGTCGCGGGTCCGCACCTCCTTGCCGATCAGGGTCCGCGCCTCCTCTGGGGTCAGCAGATGGGGAATCGCGGCGACGGAGGGGGCCGCGCGCTTCATCTCGTCGGAGGGCGCATCGCCGCCGAGCCCCTCCGGCGAGGCGGCGGGCGGAGTGGCCGGGGTGTCGTCCGGGCGCGGCGCTGTCATCAGCGGGGGCCGCGCGGCGTCCGGTGACGCCTGTGGCGTTTGCGCCTGCGATGTTTGGGCCGATGCGGCGCCGGACAGCAGCAGGGCGGCGGCCGATGCGGCCAGGATGGAGGAGGGGACGAGGCGCATGGTGCGTGGCTCCCGCTGGTCTGTTGTTGAACGGACTTCGCCTATCAACAGCGCCAGCGGGGCAGGGGTTGCATCGCCGGAAACCGGCGGGGTCCGGTCAGTCCCGGCGCAGAAGGAAGACGCCCTGCTCGCCCAGCAGGTTGGCGAGCCCGGAATGGGCGTGGCCGGTGATCCGGCCGGCGCGGTCCACGATCATGCAGCGCTCGATGCGGATGCCCATCTCCTCCGCCAGGACGACGAAGTCCTTAATCGTGCAGAAATGGATGTTGGGGGTTTCCCACCACTGGTAGCCCAGCTTCTCCGTCACCGGCATGCGCCCGGTCAGCAGAAGCTGCACGCGGATGCGCCAATAGCCGAAGTTGGGCACCGACACGATAGCCCGCCGCCCGATGCGGGTCATCGTCTCCAGCACCGTCCGCGGCTCGCGCATCGCCTGGAGGGTCTGGCTGAGGATCACGTAATCGAAGGCGCCCGGCGGGTAGTCCTTCAGGTCGGCTTCGGCGTCGCCCTGGATGACCGACAGGCCCTGGGCTACGCACTGGTGCACGCCGTCCATCGACAGCTCGATCCCGCGCCCGTCCACCCCCTTCTGGCGGGACAGAAAGGCGAGCAGGGCGCCGTCGCCGCAGCCGACGTCGAGCACGCGGCTGCCCGGCTCCACCATCTCCGCGATCAGCTTCAGGTCGGTGCGGATGCCGTTGCCGGAAGCGGTGCGGGCCGCGGTTTGCTTGTCGTCGAGGGGGCTCATGGCCGGGACGCCCGTGTCAGACCCCGGTGTTCGGCGCAGCCCTCCAGGAAGCCGCGGATCACCTGATGGAATTCCGGCTCGTCCAGTAGGAAGGAGTCGTGGCCCTTGTCGGTCCGGATCTCCACGAAGCTGACGTTGGCCGCCACCGCGTTCAGCGCATGCACGATGGCCCGCGATTCGGAGGTTGGGAACAGCCAGTCGCTGGAGAAGCTGGCCAGACAGAAGCGCACCGGCGTGCCCTTGCCGTCCTTGCGGAAGGCGTTGGACAGGATGCCGCCCCCGTAATCCGCGGCGAGGTCGAAATAGTCCATTGCCCGCGTGATGTAGAGATAGGAGTTTGCATCGAACCGCTCGACGAAGGTGATGCCCTGGTGGCGCAGATAACTCTCCACCTGGAAATCGGCGTCGAAGCCGTAGGTGACGGTCTGGCGGTTCTGCAGGTTGCGCCCGAACTTGCGGTGCAGCGCCGGCTCCGACAGGTAGGTGATGTGCGCGGCCATGCGCGCCACCGCCAGCCCGCGGTGCGGGCGGGTGCCCTCCAGCAGATAGTTGCCGCCGGCCCAGTCCGGGTCGGCCATGATCGCCTGCCGGCCGACCTCGTGGAAGGCGATGTTCTGCGCCGAGTGGCGGGCCGCCGTGGCGATCGGCACCGCGGCGAATACCGACTCCGGATAGGCGACGGCCCATTGCAGGACCTGCATGCCGCCCATCGAGCCGCCGATCACGCAGAACAACTGGTCGATCCCGAGATGCTCCACCAGCAGCTTCTGCGCGCGCACCATGTCGCCGATGGTGATGACGGGGAAGCCGAGACCGTAGGGTTTGCCGGTCGCCGGGTCGGTCTCCTTCGGGCCGGTGGAGCCCATGCAGCCGCCGATCACGTTGGAGCAGATGACGAAATAGCGGTCGGTGTCGACCGGCTTGCCCGGACCGACCAGCATCTCCCACCAGCCGGGCTTGCCGGTCACGGGATGCTGGTCGAGCACGTAATGGTCGCCGGTCAGGGCGTGGCAGATCAGGATGGCGTTCGACCGGTCCGCGTTCAGCGCGCCATAAGTCTGGTAGGCGACCTCGAAGGGACCCAGCTCCGCCCCGCTGTCTAGCCGCATGGGCCGCTCCACCCCGAGCGTGACCCGGTGGCCGGGCATCGTCGCGGGCTCGGCAGGCACGGCGCCAGGCACGGCGGCGGCGGGGTTCGGCGCGGACATGACGGGTCGGGAGCCTCCGGAAAACGGGAGTTCATAGCTACGGACCGGCGGTTGGGAGTGTCAACGTTTTCTTTGATTTTGCGTCGCTTGCGGACTACTACTATCCGGCTTTGGATTCGCCCTGGATTTGACGGTTTCCCGCCCCATGCCTCCGCCCAAGTCCCCGCTCGACGATCTGCGCCGCGAGATCGATCACATCGACGATACGATCCACGACCTGCTGATGCGCCGTGCCGCGGTGGTGGAGCGCGTCGGCGTCGTGAAAAGCCAGATCGAGGCCGCCGAGGGGCAGGTCAGCGGGAATCCCCAGACCCCGATCTATCTGCGCCCGGCGCGCGAGGCGGTCATCCTGCGCCGCCTGATGGCGCGCCATGCCGGCTCCTTCCCGGCGATGGCCGTCACCCGCATGTGGCGGGAGATGATCACCGCCTTCACCCGGCTCCAGGGGCCTTTCGCCGTCGCGGTCTACGCGCCGGAGGACCGCCGCGGATTCTGGGACGTCGCCCGCGACCATTTCGGCAGCGTCGTCCCGATGACCGCCGTCAACTCCCCCGCCGCGGCGATCCGCGCGGTGTCGGAGGGCACGGCCACCGTCGGCGTCGTTCCCTATCCGGCGGAGGACGACGCGGACCCCTGGTGGCGCTTCCTGGTGTCGTCCGACGCGCGCACGCCGCGCGTGGTCGCCCGGCTGCCCTTCGCCGGGCGCGGCAACGCCCGCGGCGAGGACCGCGACGCGCTGGCCATCGCGCTGGTCCCGCACGAGCCGACCGGCGACGACCGCACCCTGCTGGGGATTGAGCTGGGGCAGGACCTCAGCCGCGGCCGGCTCAAGGACCATCTGGAGACGAGCGGCCTCGCCCCGACCTATTTCTGCACCTGGCACGCCCGCGATCCGTCCGGACCGTCGATTCATCTGGTCGAGATCGCCGACTTCGTCGACCACACCGATCCGCGCCTGGCCGCCTTCGCCGGCCGGCTGGGCGACATCCCGGTGCGGATCAACATCGTGGGCGGCTACGCCGTCCCGCTCCATCTCTCCACCTCGTCTTTCCAATGACGCCCGCCCAATGACGCCCGCAAGGTCCGAGACCTGACATGACCCAGCCGAACAACGGCCCGGCGCCCCGCCCGGGGATTCTCGACATCGCCCCTTATGTCGGCGGCGAGCATGCGGGGCACATCCGCCTCGCCTCCAACGAAGGCGCGCTCGGTCCCAGCCCGCGCGCCGTGGAGGCCTACAAGGCCGCCGCGGGCGAGCTGCACCGCTACCCGGACGGCGGCTCCGCCAAGTTGCGCAAGGCCATCGCCGAGCGCTTCGGCCTGGACGCCGACCGCGTGGTCTGCGGCGCCGGCTCCGACGAGTTGATCGCCCTTCTGATCCGCGCCTATGCCGGGCCGGGGGACGAGGTGCTGTACTCGCAGCACGGCTTCCTGATGTACCCGATCGGCGCCAAGTCGGTCGGCGCCACGCCGGTCCAGGCGCCGGAGACGAACCTGACCACCGATGTGGATTCGCTGCTGGCCCACGTCACGCCGCGCACCCGGCTGGTCTTCGTCGCCAACCCGAACAACCCGACCGGCACCTACATCACCGCCGACGAAATGGCCCGGCTGCACGCCGGCCTGCCGGAAAACGCCATCCTGGTCATCGACGCGGCCTACGCCGAGTACATGAACCACAACGACTATTCGGCGGGGCAGGAGCTGGTTGACCGCTTCCCCAACGTGGTGATGACCCGCACCTTCTCGAAGATCTTCGCGCTGGGCTCGGTCCGGCTGGGCTGGGCCTATTGCCCGGCGGGGATCGCCGATGTGCTGAACCGCGTGCGCGGTCCTTTCAACGTCTCCTCCGCGGCGCAGATCGCCGGGGTGGCGGCGCTGGAGGACACCGAGTTCCTGGAGCGCTCGCGCAGCCACAACACCGAATGGCGGGAGTGGTTCGTCCAGCAGGTGCAGGGGCTGGGGCTGAAGACCCATCCCAGCGTGACGAACTTCGTTCTGGTCGATTTCGCCGGCCAGACCCCCGGCAAGGACGACGCCGAGGCGGCGCGCCTGTTCCTGAAGGGCCGCGGCATCCTGGTCCGCCAGATGCCCGCCTACGGCCTGCCGAGCTGCCTGCGCGTCACCATCGGCACGGAGGCCGAAATGCGCGAGGTGGTGCAGGCGCTGAAGGACTTCCTGGCGGCGTAACAGGGCCGTCGGATCGCGCTGAAACAGGCCGGGCCATGCGCCCGGCCTTTTCATTCCGGCCCTTGCGCGCGGTCGGCCGGGCAAAGTTTCGCTTGGTCAGGGGGCGCCTTGGTGCTTTATAGCGGAGCGTTCTGCAACCCATCCGCAGCCGGTGCCTTGAGATCATGAGCGAGACCGCCACTCCCTTGTTCGACCGCGTCGCCATCGTCGGCGTGGGTCTGATCGGTTCGTCCCTGGCGCGGGCGCTCACGCATTATGGGGTGGCGCGTCAGGTCGTTTGCGCGGACCGCAGCCCGGAGCATTGCGCCAAGGCGATGGAACTGGGCATCGTCGAGCGCGCCACCACCGATCTGGCGGAAGCGCTGGAGGGTGCGGACGTGGTGGTCCTGGCGACTCCCGTCGGCGCCTTCGCCGAGGTGGGTGAACAGCTCGGGCCGCTGCTGCGCCCCGGCATGATCGTGACGGACGTCGGCTCGGTGAAGCAGGCGGTGCTGCGCGACGTCGGGCCGCACATCCCGGACGGCGTGCATCTGATTCCCGGCCACCCGGTGGCGGGCACCGAGCATTCGGGGCCGGAAGCGGGCTTCGCCACCCTGTTCCAGGGCCGCTGGTGCATCGTCACCCCGCCGCCCGGCGCCAACGAGGGTGCGGTGGATAAGGTGGTGACGATGTGGCGCCGCATCGGTTCCACCGTGGAACTGATGGACGCCAACCACCATGACCGCGTGCTGGCCATCACATCGCACCTGCCGCATCTGATCGCCTACACCATCGTCGGCACGGCGTCCGACCTGGAGGACGACACCAAGTCCGAGGTCATCAAATTCTCGGCCGGCGGTTTCCGCGACTTCACCCGCATCGCCGCCAGCGACCCGGTGATGTGGCGCGACGTGTTCCTGAACAACCGGGAAGCGGTCCTGGAAATCCTCCAGCGCTTCACCGAGGACCTGACCGCCCTCCAGCGCGCCATCCGCTGGGGCGAGGGGGAGCAGCTGCAGGACCATTTCACCAAGACCCGCGCCATCCGCCGCGGCATCATCGACGCCAAGCAGGCCTGACCGGTCCGGCTGCGCCGTTCGGCTGGCGCAACCGTTTGACGTCCTTTTTTCACATTAAAATTCTGATAAATGATAATCGTGCATATGTGAATTACACACAAAACAGCAAAAGACGACTTGCTTGATAGGGATCGCCCGTGTTCAATAATCCCCGGCACCACGCCATCGACCGTCAGCCTGGGGAACACCGTTCATGCCGTCCCGCTTCAGCCAGAGCCTCATCGCCGTCGGGCTGGTGACACTGGCCGCCCTGGCGACCGCCAGCGCCGCGAGCCGCAGCACGATCCTGAACGTCTCCTACGACCCGACGCGGGAGCTGTACGAGGAGTTCAACCCAGCCTTCGCCCGCACCTGGGCGGAGGCGTCGGGGGAGACGGTGGTTATTCACCAGTCGCACGGCGGATCGGGCGCGCAGGCGCGCTCGGTCATCGACGGGCTGGACGCCGACGTGGTGACGCTGGCTCTGGGCTACGACGTGGACGCCATCGCCGACGCCGGGCTGATCGCCAAGGACTGGCGGACGCGCCTGCCGAACAACAGCTCCCCCTACACCTCCACCATCGTGTTCCTGGTCCGCAAGGGCAACCCGAAGCGGATCAAGGACTGGGACGATCTGGTGAAGCCGGACGTGGAGGTAGTCACGCCCAACCCGAAGACCTCGGGCGGAGCGCGCTGGAACTATCTGGCGGCCTGGGCCTACGCGCTGAAGACCAACGGCAACGACGAGGCGAAGGCCAGGCAGTTCATCGCTGACCTCTACCGGAACGTCCCGGTGCTGGACAGCGGCGCCCGCGGGGCCGCCCTGACTTTCACCCGCAAGGGCGTCGGCGACGTCCTGCTGGCCTGGGAGAACGAAGCCTTCCTGTCGCTCCAGGAGTTCGGCGCCGACCAGTTCGAGATCGTCGTGCCGTCCCTGTCCATCCTGACCGAACCGCCGGTCGCCGTGGTGGACAGCGTGGTCGACCGCAAGGGCACCCGCAAGGTGGCCGAGGCCTATGTGCAGTATCTCTACACCCGCGAGGGGCAGGAGATCGCTGCGCGGAATTTCTACCGGCCCCGCCATCCCGAGCTGGCGCGGCAATATGCCGGGCGCTTCTCGCCGGTGGCGCTGGTGACCGTGGACGACGTTTTCGGCGGCTGGCGCAAGGCCCAGGCGACCCACTTCGCGGAGGGTGCCCTGTTCGACCAGATCCAGTCGGCGCCCCGCTGAACCCCAGGACATGAGCACGCAGTGATGGAACGGGAGGGCCAAACACCATGAGCACGACATCGACCCCCCGGAGCACGGACTCCCGGGCGGCGGACGGCGACGCCAACCCGCTGACCGGCGTCATCGCCGAGAACATCCGCAACTTCCGGCTCCGCCAGGGGCTGTCCGTCGACGCGCTCGCCAAGCTGTCGGGCAACAGCCGGGCGGAGCTGACGGCGATCGAAGCCGGGCAGGGGCCGTCCAGCATCGACTTCCTGTGGACCATCGCCCGCGCGCTCGACGTGCCCTTCTCCAGCCTGCTCAGCAGCGGGGGCAGCGGCGGGACCACGGTGATTCGGCGGGCGGACAGCCGGCCGCTGGCCTCGCGCGACGGGCGGTTCAGCTCGCGGGCGCTGTTTCCCTTCCGTGGGGAGCGGCAGGTGGAGTTCTACGAGCTGCGCCTCGCTCCCGGCACCGACGAGCGGGCCGACGCCCACACCATCGGCACCGTGGAGAACATCCTGGTCGGGTGCGGCGTGGTCGAGATCGAGACCGGCGACGGCAACCACCGGCTGGAGGAGGGCGACACGATCCAGTTCGACGCAGACGCGCCCCACGCCTACCGCAATGTCGGCGACGGCGAGGCGCTGCTGTATCTCGTGATGACCTACGTTCTCTGACCCCGGGTCAGGCGGCGGTCCGCACGCCGGCGTCGCCGTTGGCGGGGGCCTGCGGCCCGCTGTCGCGGGACATCTCCGTCTTCAAGGCGGCGGCGAGCTGCCGGAAGGTTTCCTTGCGGCCGGAGGTGCGGCGCCAGACCAGCCCGATGCGGCGGAACGGCCGCTCCCCGCCGAGCGGGCGGACCACCACATCCAAACCGCGCAGAATCCCCGAGTCGAGCGCCATCTGCGGCAGCAGCGTCACCCCCAGACCGTTGGCGACCATCTGGACCAGCGTGTGCAGGCTGGTGCCCTGGAACGTGGCGCTTTGCCGCGCCCCCTCCATCGAGCAGGCGGCCAGCGCGTGGTCGCGCAGGCAATGCCCATCCTCCAGCAGCAGCAGATCCTCCAGCGCCACGTCGGACGGGCGGGGCGTCGTTACGTCGCTCAGCCGATGCTGGGGCGTGCAGACCACGGAGAAGCGGTCTTCGGCGATGTCGATCGATTCCACGTCGCCGGACGGATAGGGCAGGGCGAGGATGGCCGCGTCCAGCTCCCCCGACTCCAACCGGTCGAGCAGACGGGCGGTCTGGTCCTCGCGCAGGAACAGCTTCAGCTTGGGGAAGCTGTCACGCAGGGCCGGCATCACGCGGGGGATCAGGAAGGGGCCGATGGTCGGGATCACACCCAGATGGAGCGGCCCGGACATCGGGTCCTCCACCGAGCGGGCCATGTCCACCAGCTCCTCCGCCCCCTTCAGGACGGTGCGGGCGCGGTCGGCGATCTCGCGGCCCAGCGGGGTCGGCAGGACGGTCCGCCGCGTGCGCTCCAGCAGCGGAGCGCCCAGCAGATTCTCCAATTCCTGGATGCCGGCGCTGAGCGTGGACTGGCTGACGAGGCACGCCTCCGCCGCCTTGCCGAAATGGCAACGATCGACGACGGCGACGAGGTAGTGGAGCTGACGCAACGTGGGGAGGGGCTTCATGCACTGCACAATAATCGGTTTTATCGATCAAAGCGATTGGTATTTTTCGCTTCCATCGCTGACCCATTGCCCCTAACTTCCCTGGTGTCAAGCGACCAACGAGGGGGGAGCAGACTTCCGGCAGGGATGCCGCGGCACCGGTAGCCCATTTGGGAAACGGCGCCAGGCTGGCAGGACACCGGAGTGACGCTTGCTCCAATCATTCAGACTGATGGAGAAATCATGTCCTTGATCAACACCGAGATTAAGCCGTTCAAGGCGACCGCTTTCAAGGGCGGCAAGTTCATCGACGTCAGCGACGCCGACCTGAAGGGAAAGTGGTCGGTCGTCTTCTTCTACCCGGCGGACTTCACCTTCGTGTGCCCGACCGAGCTGGAAGACCTGGCCGATAACTACAGCGAGTTCCAGAAGCTCGGCGTTGAGATCTACAGCGTTTCGACCGACACCCACTTCTGCCACAAGGCCTGGCACGACACCTCGCCGGCCATCGGCAAGATCGGCTACACCATGGTCGGCGACCCGACCGCCACGATCTGCCGCAACTTCGAGATCCTGATCGAGGAGAAGGGCCTCGCCGACCGCGGCACCTTCGTCGTCGACCCGGACGGCAAGATCCAGATCATCGAGATCACCGCCGGCGGCATCGGCCGCGACGCCCGCGAGCTGCTCCGCAAGGTGAAGGCCGCCCAGTACGTCGCCTCGCACCCGGGCGAAGTCTGCCCGGCCAAGTGGGAAGAGGGTGAGAAGACGCTCGCCCCGTCGCTCGACCTCGTCGGCAAGATCTAAGCCTCTCCGGCTGATCATCTGGGAACCGCCGGCCGCAACCGCGGCCGGACGGTTCGGCCGCGGCCAAGTTGGCCGCGGCGCCACGGCTTCGGGCCCGGATCGATTCCGGGCCCGGATCACGAGTGGCCTTCATCCGTTCACCAAGATCTGCCGTTCACCAAGATCTGCCGTTCGACAAGAAACGCTTCAACGAACTTCTGCTGCCCGGACCCGCCCTGGCGCCACCGGGCTCGCTTCGAAAAACCACTTTCGGGAGCCCTCGCCGTGTTGGATAGCAACGTCAAAGGCCAGCTCAAGGCCTATTTCGACAAGATCACGCAGCCCATCGAACTGGCCGCCTCCCTGGACGACGGTGCCAAGTCGCAGGAAATGCAGGCTCTGCTGCAGGACATCGCGTCCCTGTCGGACAAGATCACCTTCGTCCGCAGCGACGACGACGCGCGCAAGCCTTCCTTCGCGATCAAGCGCACCGGCACCGACGTCGGCATCCGCTTCGCCGGCCTGCCGATGGGCCATGAATTCAATTCCCTCATCCTCGCCCTGCTGCAGGTCGGCGGCCACCCCTCCAAGGAGTCGGCGGAGGTCATCGAGCAGGTGAAGGCGCTGGATGGTGAGTACAGCTTCGAGACCTACTTCTCGCTGTCCTGCCAGAACTGCCCCGACGTGGTGCAGGCCCTGAACCTGATGAGCGTTCTGAACCCGCGGATCAAGCATGTCGCCATCGACGGCGCGCTGTTCCAGCAGGAGGTCGAATCGCGCAAGATCATGGCCGTCCCGTCGATCTTCCTGAACGGCGAGCCGTTCGGCCAGGGCCGCATGGGGCTGGAGCAGATCCTCGCCAAGATCGACACCGGCGCCTCGCAGCGCGACGCGGAGAAGATCAAGGCCAAGGACGCCTTCGACGTGCTGGTGATCGGCGGCGGCCCGGCCGGCGCCGCGGCGGCGATCTACGCGGCCCGCAAGGGCATCCGCACCGGCGTCGCGGCGGAACGCTTCGGCGGTCAGGTGCTCGACACCATGGCCATTGAGAACTTCATCTCGGTCTCCCACACCGAGGGCCCGAAGCTGGCCACCGCGCTGGAGCAGCACGTCAAGGAGTATGAGGTCGACGTGATGAACCTGCAGCGGGCGGAGAAGCTGATCCCCGCCTCGGAGCCGGGCGGCCTGATCGAGGTCCGGCTCGCCAACGGGGCCTCGCTGAAGTCGAAGACGGTGATCCTGTCCACCGGCGCCCGCTGGCGCCAGATGGGCGTCCCCGGCGAGGACGAGTACCGGAACAAGGGCGTGGCCTACTGCCCGCATTGCGACGGCCCGCTGTTCAAGGGCAAGCGCGTGTCGGTCATCGGCGGCGGCAACTCCGGCGTCGAGGCGGCGATCGATCTGGCCGGCATCGTCGCCGAGGTGACGCTGATCGAGTTCGACAGCCAGCTCCGCGCTGACGAGGTGCTCCAGCGCAAGCTGCGCAGCCTGCCCAACGTGCGCGTCATCACCTCGGGCCTGACGACCGAGGTGCATGGCGACGGCACCAAGGTGACCGGCCTCAGCTACAAGAACCGCAACACCGGCGAGGTGCACCGGATCGATCTGGAAGGCATCTTCGTGCAGATCGGCCTCGTGCCCAACACCGAGTGGCTGAAGGGGTCTGTGGCGCTGAGCCCGCGCGGGGAGATCGAGGTGGACGCCCGCGGCCAGACCTCCATCCCCGGCGTGTTCGCGGCGGGCGACGCGACGACGGTGCCCTACAAGCAGATTATCATCGCCATGGGCGAGGGCTCGAAGGCCGCCCTGTCGGCCTTTGATTACCTGATCCGCATGGCGCCGGTCGAGGCTGTCGCTGCGGCGTAAGGAAGTGGTGGCGTAGGGCCCCCCTCCCGGCCTCCCCCCGCTGCGCAGGGGGAGGAGAAAAGCCCTCCCCTGCGAAGCGGGGGAGGGTTGGGTGGGGGCCCGTCGCAACCACCCGCCCTCGTCAGCGAAGACCCGCCAGCACCTTGTCCAGCGTGATCGGGAAGTCGCGCACGCGCACGCCGGTCGCGTGATGGATGGCGTTGGCGATGGCGGCGGGAACGCCGACGATGCCGATCTCGCCGACTCCCTTGGCGCCCAGCGCGTTGACCATGTCGTCATGCTCCTCGACGAACAGTACGTCGATCTCCGGCACGTCGGCGTTCACCGGGACATGGTACTCCGCGTAGTCGTGGTTCATCACGCGGCCAAGCCGGTGATCGGTGAAGGCCTCCTCCTCCAGCCCCATGCCGATGCCCCAGACCACGGCGCCCTGAATCTGGCTGCGCGCCGTCTTGGGGTTGATGATGCGGCCGGCGGCGATGGCGCTGACCACGCGCGATACCCGGATGGTGCCGAGATCCTCGTCCACCCGGACCTCCACGAAGACCGCGGAATGGGTGGCGAAGGTGTGCCGCGCCCGCGCCAGCAGATAGGGCAGGGCGCGCGCCTCCTCCTCGATGGACAGGGTGCCGGAGCCGCGCATCACCTCGGTGATGGACAGCCGCCGCGCCCGGTCGTCCCGGACGATGAGATGGCCGTCGGCGAAGAGAACGTCCGCCTCCGCCACGCCCTTCAGCGGGCTGTCGTCCAGCTTCCCGGCCAGCGTGATCAGCTGTGACCGCACCCGGTCGCACACCGCCTTCACCGCCGACCCGACGGTGGAGACGGTCCAGGACCCGCCCTCGATGGGGGCGGTGGGAAGCGAGGAATCGCCCAGGCAGAAGGTCACCTCCTCGATCGGCAGGCCCAGCACGTCGGCGGCGATCTGCGTCATGACGGTGTAGGTGCCGGTGCCGATGTCGGCGGTGGCGCTGGACACCACCAGCTTGCCGTCGACGCCCAGGACCGCCTTGGCGGCGGCCTGCCCCTGCATGGCGTCCCATACGCCCGCCGCCATGCCCCAGCCGATCAGTTCGCGCCCCTCGCGCATGGAGCGCGGCGCGGGGCTGCGCTTCGCCCAGCCGAACCGCTCCGCCCCGTGCTGGAAGCAGGCGCGCAGTTCCTTGCTGGAGAAGGGGTTTCCGGTGTTGGGGTCGGTCTCCGCGTAGTTCTTCAGGCGAAGCTCCACCGGGTCCATGCCGAGCTTGCAGGCCAGCTCGTCCATGGCGATCTCCAGGGCCGGGACGCCGGTCGCAGCCCCTGGCGCGCGCTGGTCCAGCGGCGTGTGCACGTCCAGCCGGGTCAGCTTGTAGTCCAGCCGGACGTTGTCGCAGGCGTACTGCTGGCCCGACCAGTTGACGACGATCTCCACATAGTTCTCGTTTTGGGAGCTTTCCTGCACCGCCTCGTGGATCAGCGCCCGCAGCGTGCCGTCGCGGTCGGCGCCCAGCGCCACCCGCTGGATGGTTTCGGGCCGGTGGCCGAAGCTGAACATCTGCGGGCGCGACAGCTCCACCCGGACGGAGCGTTTCAACTGCGTCGCCGCCAGCATGGCCATGAAGAGCTGGTGCTGCGGCCGCAAGCCGGAGCCGAAGGCGCCGCCGACGAAGGGCGACATCACCCGCACCGCGGATTTGGCCAGGCCGAAGACGTTGCAGACATAGGTGTGGCAGTTCTGAGCGCCCTGGGTCTTGTCGTGGACGGTCAGCGTGCCGTCGTCGTGGTGCAGGACGGTGGTGGCGTGCATCTCCATCGGGTTGTGGTATTCCGCCGCCTGGGTGAACTCCGCGTCCACTTGGACGGGCGAGTCCAGGAAGGCTTGCTCCGGGTTGCCGCGGGGCTTCGGCGGGGGCTCGAAGCCGCCCTTGTCCTTGCCGGGGGTGAAGCTGTTCGCGCGGTTGGCGCGCAGGTCGGTCTGGTGGGGAGCCGCCTCATACTCGATGTGGACGAGGCGGGCGGCGTAGCGGGCCAGCTCGAAGCTCTCGGCGATCACCAGCGCCACCGGCTGGAGCGCGTGGTGGATTTCCGCGTCGTAGAGCGGGCGGAAGGGCGCTCCCTTGGGCGCGTCGTCGTCCTTCCATTTGCGGTCGAACCAGGCGAGGCTCGGCCGGTTCTCGTGGGTGAAGACGTGGATGACGCCGGGCAGAGCCAGCGCTGCTGCCGTGTCGATGCGGGTGATTCGCCCGCGCGCGATGGCGCTGGAGACGATGCAGCCGTGGGCAAGGTCCGGCAAGGTGAACTCGGCGGCGTAATGGGCGTCGCCGGTCACCTTCTTGCGCCCGTCCACCCGGCTGACGGGCTTGCCGATGGGGCCGTTGGGCTCCGTCAGGAAGCCGGGGATGCTGGGAATGGCGATCATGGACGGGGCGCTCCCTTGCGCTCGGCGGCTTCGGTCAGGGCACGGACGATGGCGCGCTCGGCCAGTTCGATCTTGAAGCTGTTGTGCTCGTGCCCCTTGGCGTCGCGCAGCAGAACACGCGCGGCGGCGCGGAACCGGTCGGGCGTGGCGGGCTTCCCGACGAGGGCGGTTTCCGCCTCCGGGTCGCGCCAGGGCTTGTGGGCGACCCCGCCCAGCGCCAGGCGGGCCTCGCGGACGGTGCCCCCATCCATCTCCAGCCCCGCCGCGACCGACACCAGCGCGAAGGCGTAGGAGGCGCGGTCGCGGATCTTCAGATAGGTCGAATGCTCGGCGAAGCCCCTGGCCGGCAGGTCGATGGCCGTGATGAGGTCGCCCGGCCGCAGGACCGTGTCGATCTCCGGGCGGTCCCCGGGCAGGCGGTGGAACTCGGCGAAGGGGATGCTGCGCTCACCCTCCGGCCCGGTCACCTGGACCACCGCTTCGAGCGCTGCCAGTGCGACGCAGAGGTCGGAGGGGTGGACGGCGATGCAATGGTCGCTGGCGCCCAGGATGGCGTGGATGCGGTTCACCCCGCCGATCGCGCCGCAGCCCGACCCCGGCTCCCGTTTGTTGCAGGGGGTGGCGGTGTCATAGAAGTAGTAGCAGCGGGTCCGCTGCAGCAGGTTGCCGCCGTTGGTCGCCATGTTGCGGAGCTGCGCCGAGGCTCCCGCGAGAATCGCCTTGGACAGCATGGGGTAGCGGGTCTGCACGCGCTCGTCATAGGCGGTGTCGGCGTTGCGCGCCAACGCGCCCAGCCGCAGTCCGCCCTCCGCCGTCTCCTCGATCCGGTCCAGCGGCAGGCGCGAGATGTCGACCAGCCCTTCCGGCCGCAGCACATCGGCCTTCATCAGGTCGAGCAGATTGGTCCCCCCGGCGACGAAGGCCGTCCCGGAGGCGCCGGCCCGCCCGATCGCGTCCGCCGCGCTGTCGGCGCGGGCGTAGGTGAAGGATCTCATGGCGCGCCCTCCGCCTTCGGGGCGGCGGTGGCCATGGCCTGCCGGATCGCCGCGACGATGTTGGGATAGGCCCCGCAGCGGCAGAGGTTGCCGCTCATCAACTCGCGGATCTCGTCGTCAGTGGTGGCCTTGCCCTCGGCGATCAGCCCGGCGGCGGAACAGATCTGGCCCGGCGTGCAATAGCCACACTGGAAGGCGTCATGCTCGATGAAGGCGTCCTGGAGCGGGTGGAGCGCGTCGCCGGTGGTCAGCCCCTCGATGGTGGTGACCTTGCGACCGTCCTGCATCGCCGCCAGCGTCAGGCAGGAGTTGATGCGCCGCCCGTCCACCAGGACGGTGCAGGCCCCGCACTGGCCGTGGTCGCAGCCTTTCTTGGTGCCGGTCAGGTCGAGATGCAGGCGTAGCGCGTCCAGCAGCGTCGTCCACGGCGCGAGGTGAAGCGTCCGCTCCACCCCGTTGACGTTCAATGTGACGGGAATCGGTGCTGGGGGCGGCGCGGGGGCCGGGCGCAGGCTGGCCTTGAGCGGTGCCATGGAGACTCCGGATCTGCGGGGGAGCGCCGGACGCCGCCACGAACAAGGGCTGCGCCGGCGTCATATGTCCGGACCAACAGGAGGTTGGCACCGCCGTTCCGCTCTTGGCATGAACGAGCCGGGAACGGGGGATTCAGCATTCTTCACAACGAGCAAAAGACAGCGTTGCGGCGGTCGTCGTTACTTTTTCGCAGGACCGGCGATGCCGGACTTCTCCGCGGCGTCCAGCAGGGTGACGACCTCCGGGGCCACCCACCAGCGGCAGCGCTTGCGCTCGTCGCTCGACACGGCGATGACGCGGTCGATCAGGCGGGTTTCGGCAGCGCCGAACGTCTTCTGCTGCCGCAACGCCGCTTCGATCACCCCGGCCAGCGCGATGTCGAGCGCGGTGATCTCGACGGGATAGCTCAGCATGTCCGCCAGATCGGCGAGCTGGCCGAGCGTCCGCAGCCCTTCCGCGGCGCCGGTGGAGGACAGGCGGCGGAAGACCGTGGCGACGTGGTTGCCGTCCTCGGCCCGCCACGGCTTGCCGGACGACACGATGCCGCGCCGCGCCAGCTGCGCCTGGAACTCGTTGACGAAGCGCACGCGCTCCATCAGCGGGTCGAGCACGCTGTGCATGGTCAGCGCCTCGATCCGCCGGGCGAGGACGGGGGCGAGGTCCTCGTGCACCGCGTTGCTCAGCTCGCGGAACGCCTGATGAACCATGTTGCGTTCGCGGTCGGTGGTGTCCAACTCCAGCGCGTGGACGGCGTCGTACCAAGCCAGGAAATGCTGGAGCTGGGCGGAGGGATGGTCGCAGTCGTCCACCGCGTCCGCCACCAGCAGGCCCGGCTTGCTGAGGAAGCTGCCGGTCAGCGTGGTCTTCAGCGCTTCCGCGGCGACAAGAAGGCGCCCGATGATCGCGTCCTTCGCCACGGCGACGGGGAAGGCTTCGAAGAGGCGGATTGCCAGGGCGGCGTCGTCGCGCCGGTGCAGGCCGGCCACGGCGAACATGGCCGCCCCGTCGCGCGTGCAGTCGCCGCGGCGCACCATCTCCCGCGCCAGACGCACCGGGTCGCCGTGCAGCAGCGACGGCAAGGGCTGGTCCGCCCAGGCGGGGGCCGCCAGAAGGATGGCTTCCATCCGCTCCAGCTCCGCACGGGCGACGCCTTCGCGCTGGCGGACGCCGTGGCGTTTCAACATCTGCGCGCGGAAACCCGACACCTCGGCCAGGAAGGCGGTCGCCTCCGTCGGCGTGGCACGCAGGCGGGCCAGCACGGCGAGGCTGCGCTGGCGCAGCTCGTCCGCCCAGCTCTGCGCCTCGGCGGAGGCGAAGATCTCGTTCAGCGGCTGGTCCTTGGCGAGGCGGGCCACCGTCTCCTGGACGCGGCCGACCAGCGGCTCCATGCGCGGGGCCAGGGCGAACCACCAGGCGCTGACGTCCGCCAGATGAAGAGCGCCGGCCAGCCGAACCCCGCTGGTCAGCAGGGAATCGTCGCGCAGAATCAGGGCGTCGAACAGGCCGGTCCAGACGCGGCGCGCGTGCTCGGACCGCCGCCCGTTCAGCATGGTGACCAGCATCTGGGCGACCGGCTCGGCCATGTCCTCCAGATACCCGTCGCGGATCATCTTGTAGAGCTGGAGCTTCTGCCCATGGTCCAGCGGGGCCAGCACGTCGGAGACACGCTTCAGGCTGTTGTCCTGTCCGCCGGGCAGATCGGGCAGCGCGAGGTGGAGCGGCATCGCCGTCGCCGCATCGGGCGGCACGCCGTCGGCCGCCTGCGTCTCTTTCGACATCCGGAGCTTTGCCATGGTCGGATCCGTCCGCATCGCAGCGTGTGGAAATTCAATCTAAGATCGATTGGATATGGTCACTAGAATATGCCTAAAAAGCCTAACGAATCGCTAAGCGGTGACAAAGACAGATTTTCGCGGTCTCTATGACGAAATGTGACAAGGTTGACGAAACGAAAGCAAAGATGAGTCATTGACCGTTACATTAAAAACACAACCCAAGCGCTCATGCCTCATCCTTTCAGTGGACGGCTCCTTGCCTGCTCCACGGGCTTGCGGGCGGGGATGGGGGGTGCGCTGCGCTCCCGCCCTTCCTCCCCGAGGAAGCCCTGCGCCGCGACGACGGCGGAGCGCCACGGGCGGTCCATCGCCATCCAGTTCTCGAAGGGCAGGCGGTCGAGGGGCAGGCCCGGCCAGGACGCGGAGAACAGGCCGGAGATCATCCAGCCGGCCAGCAGGGTGACCGCCAGCTGCTCCGAGAATCCGCCGGTCTTCAGGATGGGGAGCGCGAAGTTGCGCCGCCGCTTGATCGGCCAGAGCAGAGGCAGCCCCGCTGGAGTCAGCAGGTCACCCGCCAGATGGGTCAGATAGCCGATCAGGAAGGGCAGGATCAGGTGTGAGTAGTCCGCGTACTCGTGCAGGACCCACAGGCACCCCACGATGGCCAGCGTGGAATGGGTGACGCCGCGATGCCCGAAGACGGCGGAGATCACGTTCGACAGTGGCCGCATCAACTGGCCGAGCGTCGATTTGGGATGGTCGATGTCCGGCGCCAGAGACCCGATCACCGCCGCTCCGAACGCTACCACGTCAAAGGGCAGGCCGAAGCGCGCCGAGGTGTAGAACCACGCCGCCCCGCCGACGATCATGTGGGAAGAGGCCATCATGGGCAGTCACCGCAGGACGAGCGATGAGGCACAGGGCGTCAGAACGCGCGAAGGCTGTGCCTGGGTGACGGCCACTCTGTCGGATACTCCCGGATTCCTAGTTCCTAACACTAGGACAGAAGTCGCGCCCACACAATCCCGGCCTGATCAAGAGGGATTCCGAAATGACATGGCGCCTATGCGTTCACGGGCGTCCGTGATGGAGGTACGCCCTCAGGCCGCCGGGCCGCGGCTGCAGGTGGCCCCGATGGCGCGCAGGGCGTTGCGCACCCGCCCAACGCTCTCGCGGTCCGGCAGGCTGTACCAAGTGATCGTCAGGGCGACCGGTGCGGCGCGGCGCAGGCCATGGACGTCGCCGGGAGCGGCCTCGACGACGCGGCCCTGGCTGCCGACGAACCAGCGCCAGCGCTGGCCCTCCCCGTCGGCCAGCGATTGCCAGACCTCACGGGAGTCCCGGTAATAGGCCCCGCCCCCGGCGTCCGCCGCGTCGGCGTAGAGGTAAAGCGGGTTCTCCGGAGACAGGGAGAGCAGCAAATGCTGGACGGACCGCGGCCCGCCGGAACGGATGACGGCGTCGGGAAGCGGCTCGTCGCCGTCCTGGCCATAGTCGAACATGGTGGAGCCGCGGTGCATCGGTCAGTCGGATCGGGCGTGAAGGGTCAGCCGGGCTGGAGGAATTCGACCTCGACGAAGACGATGTCGCTGTCGCCGTCGTTGATGACGTTGTGGCTGACGCCGGCCTTGCGGAAATAGGAGCGGCCCGGCTCCAGCGGGAATTGGCGGGCGTTGCCGTCCGGATCGACGATGGTGAAGGCGCCGGCCATCACCGGAACGATCACATAGTCGTAGCCATGCACATGGGCGCCGGTCTCCGCCCCCGGCACCAGACGCCATTCGGTGACGCGGGTGCGCTCGTTCTCGACATGCTGGGTGGAAACCGCCTGCGGACGGGTGCTCATTTCTCGGTGCCCTCCTTGGTCTTCTCGTTGGGACTTTGCAAAAGAACAATTCGTGTACCACGAAGCCCGACCCGCGCCCAGACCGAAGCGCACCCAGCGTCTTTCCTTCGGACTCCTTTGGCGAGCGCCCCCCTCCTTTGGGGGAGTCCTACCTACGATTGAATCCGTGACCCGACGACTCCCCCCAGCTTAGCCTTCCCGGTCCGTACCGCGCAAAACCGTCAGGGAGGGGCGACAGGCCGGCATGCCAGCGTTGAGGAGCCACCAGACCATGGTCGCCGGCGTCGCCGCGGCCATCGCGCAGCGGCAGACCGACGTGCGGGACGTTCTGGCCGCGGTGACGCCGGGTGGAGGAAAATCGCTGCTGCCGGTGATCATGGGGGCGGCGCTGATGCGCGCCGGGCTGATCGACCGCATCTGCTGGATCGTGCCGCGCGACAGCTTGCGTCGGCAGGCCGAGGAAGCCTTCGCCGACCCGCGCTGGCGCGAGGCGCTGGGCCACGGGATCGCGTTGCGGGCGGCAGAGAACGGGCGCGATCCCTGCCGCGGCCTGCAAGGCTATGTGACCACCTATCAGGCGGTTGCCGCGGCTCCGGACCTGCACCTTCAGGAGTTCCGCCGTCACCGCTACCTGCTGGCCGTGGACGAGCTGCATCACCTGCCTGCCGTTGCCGACACCGGAACGGCGACCACGGCGGAGGACGAGACCGCCTGGAGCCGTTCCATTCTGCCGCTTCTGGAAAGCGCCGCCGCCCGGCTGCTGATGAGCGGTACGCTGGAGCGGGCGGACGGGCGACCCATCCTCTGGCTGCCCTACCGCGCTCCGCAGGGGGTGCGGCGGGTGCGTGAGATCGATTTCAAGGCGCCGGGCTGGGCCATCGTCGGCTATTCGCGGCGGCAGGCG